>DASSEB010000253.1:0-21549 GCA_035696765.1 Pyrinomonadaceae bacterium
AAACGCCGGAAAGCTCGTCGAGGATCCCCTGACCTTCCATGCCCATCGCGCTGCCGGCGTCGCTGCCGCTCAGAATACCAATCGCGTAGAGCGTCACGTCCGACTCTTTCAGCAGCTTCCGAAGTTCATTGTAGGTGTACCGCGAATCGTTGTCCTGTCCGTCGCTAATCAACAGGAGGGCGCGTTTCGGATGCGATCCGCGCTGCACTTTCTCGACGCCGAGATAGCAGGCGTCGTAGAGCGCCGTCTGGCTCTTGGTCTCGACAAACGTGAGCTTATTCAGAATGGAGTCGCCGTCGCGTGTTTTATCGAGCAGCAATTGCGCTCGTGAGTTGAAGGCGATCAGGAAATACTCGTCGGAATCGTGACTCGTTTGAATGAACTTGCTCAACGCATCGCGTGCTCGCTTTACCTTGTCGCCGCTCATCGAGCCGGAAACGTCAAAGATCACGCCGACGGAAACCGGTGAGTCGTCGTCGCTAAAAAACGTGATCTCCTGTGGCTGCTTGTTGTCAAAAACCGCAAATGCGCCCTTGCTCAGTCCTGAAACATATCGTCCGTAGGTATCGGTGACGGTCACTGTGAGGGTGATCAGGTCGGTGTTGGTAATTAACGACCGATCGTCGAGTTCGGTGCCCAGTTTCTTTGGCTCGGGAGACGGAGTTTGCGTAGGAGCGGCAGAGGCAGGTTTGCCCTGAGTAGTAGGTTCCTGACTATGCACTGCCAGGGAAAAGAGCAATGGCACAGCTAACAGCGAGACGGATGCCGCTGCGATCTTGGTGGCGTAACGAGTGGCCAAATGCATGTCACCCCCGGACTACACTTCGCGGTTCAGATTTTTAAGTACCGTCAGGGCTCGAAAGGGAACTGTCAACACAGATGCTCGTTTGGGAACGAGTGATGCCCGACTTATCAAAACGAGAGCATGAAATGTTCACGGGGAGACGGCCGCGCGCGTTTCAGTTTTGCTGTGTTGGCAACGGCCATTCTAGGACAGGGGTGCGATTCGACGCAAGATTCATCGTGCGCTAGCCGCAGATAAACGCGGACGACGCAGATCCGAATCTGCGTCGTCCGCGGTTAACGTTCTCGAGGCAGAGCGTCCAAAAATTACATCGGTGCGCCTTCGACGATGCTCGTCGGAAGTTCTGTAGGAATGACGCGTAGGAGCTTGAATCCCGCGGCCGCGAGAAGTTCTTCAAACTCTTTTGCGGTCCTTTCTTTTCCGCCTGTCATCACCAGCATGTTGAGATCGATGAACTTCGAGAAGTGCGGTTCATCGGTTTCCGGCACGACGCAATCGACCAGTATTAACCTGCCGTTTGCAGGCATTTGATTGCGACAGTTCTTCAAAATCGTGATGGCGCGTTCGTCGTCCCAGTCATGAATGATCCACTTCATAATGTACGCGTCGCCGCCTTCCGGGACCGCTTTGAAGAAATCGCCCGCCACGGTCTCGCAGCGTTCGGCGAGTCCCGCAGCTTCGATCCTGGCGCGTGCGCCCTCGATGACCTGGGGAGCGTCAAAGAGAACGCCTTTCATGGCGGGATTTGATTTGAGAAGCGACGTGATCAGGCCACCATGGCCGCCGCCGACGTCCACCAGTTTTTTGAAACCCGAAAAATCGTATAACGAGGTGATCGCTTCGTTTGTGACGGCAGTTACACTGCTCATCGAGTTGTTGAAGACTGCCGCGTCTTCCGGGTTCTGTTGAAAGTATTTCCAGATATCGACGCCGAAGAAGTTGTCGAAAGCAATCTCGCCGGTTTTGACGCTGTGCATCAAGTTGCCCCAGGCGGGATAGTGTTCCTGGCCTAATTCCGAGACTGCGAACCAGCGCAGAGAGCCGGGCGCATCGGTCACCAGTGTTTCCGATACGGGCGTTTGTGCAAAGCGTCTGCCTTCGTCGCGAGTGACGACGCCGACGCTCGCCAGTGCGCGCAGGATGCGGTAAAGCGACGGCGCGTGCATTTCGGTTGCGGAAGCCAACTCTTCCGCGGTCTTTGGTCCTGATTTTAGTAGGTCGGGGATGCCGAGTTTGGCGATAACGTAAACTGCTCGAGAGATCCAAAAGCCGCTGATGATTTGCAGCATTTGAACCTGGGCGGATTGTTCATTTGTGTTTTGAGTAGTTTCAGTAGCCGGTGCTGTCAAGTTTGTACCCTCCAGAAAAAGAACGCGTGAACTCAGGTGAAAAAGGAGCAGGCCACAGATTACACGGATTTAATACACGGATTGCAACTTCTGCTTAGGGGGCGCGTGAGATAGAATCGGCTGCCATGGCTGAGTTTATCTGTCGATTAGGAACCCCTGCCGGCGAGGTCGTGACTCGCACCGTCGAAGCTACGGGCGTGCAGGAAGCGAGAGCGCGGCTCGAGCGCGAAGGTTTTCGCGTCTTCAACGTCACGCCTCCGCGCACCTCGGGCGTCTCAGCGCTGACGCAATTCGGCCGTCCCGGCGGCCATCCACGCGTCAAAGCAAACGACTTCTTACTTTTCAATCAACAACTCGCAGCGCTCGTGCGCGCCGGCATTCCCATCCTTCAGGCGATTTCGATGTTGCGGAAACGAGCCGCGTCGGCGCGATTGCGGGCTGTGCTGGGCGACGTCGAAGACCAGATCCGCGGCGGCGCCGCACTATCGCAAGCATTTGCATCGCAGGGTGGAATCTTTCCACGAATCTACACCGCTTCGATTCTCGCAGGGGAACGTTCGGGCGCGCTCGACGAAGTGTTGAGTCGCTATGTGACCTACATGAGGCGCAACGTTGCGCTGCGCCGTAAGATTCGCGGAGCCCTCGCGTATCCGATGTTTTTGCTGTTCGCTTCAGCGTGCATGGTGACGTTCCTGACCATCTACGTCGTGCCGCGCATGTCCGAGCTCTTTTCCGGATTCGGTAATGAGCTGCCGACTGTGACTCAGATCGTCGTGGGAATCTCGCGTTGGTTATCGTCAAACGTGCTCTGGTTTGGTCCACTGATCATCGGCGGATCGGTGCTGTTGTTCATCTGGTCGCGCACGCCTGCAGGGAAACTCCAGATCAGCAAGCTGATACTGAAGATTCCTCTCGCGGGAAGTCTCGCGGTGCAACTGTCCGTCGCCCAGGCGACGCGCTCATTGGCCACGTTGCTGGCGGGCGGTATCACTCTGGTGGAGTCGTGGGAGATCGCGTCGGAGTCGATCACGAATCTGGAACTGCGGCGCCGGAGCTCTTCGATCCTGCCGATGATTCGCGAGGGCCGCTCATTCACGGAAAGTCTCGAGACCGCGGCCTGGATGCCGCCGCTCGCCATCGACATGATCGGCATCGGCGAACGCTCCGGCAGTTTGCGCGAGATGCTGGACGAAGTGGCGGTGTTCTACGACGCCGAATCCGAGGTGCGCCTCGAGCAGTTGACGACCACGCTTGAGCCTGCGATTCTTGTCGTGATGGGTGGCGTCGTAGTGACGATCCTGCTGGCGATTTACCTCCCGATAATCCAGTCAATCTCGAGTGGCGCAGGAGTTACCGGCCCTCATCATTAATCGGAATTAGTTATGAAGCAAATGTCAGGAAATGAAGAACCGGTGGTTCGGCCCGTGCCCCCGGCCGGCGAAAACGGTCACAACGTCGAAGAGCATGTGCCGCCCGAGATGAAAGCGGCGAAAGAGCTGGCGCGCCGTTACCGCTTGCCGTTTGTCGATCTGCTGCCACCTGATCGCGAGTCGCCAATTGACTATGAACTCTTCACCGAAGTTCCAGTCGATTTGATGGTCCGGCACCAGTTCGTACCGCTAAAGCGCGATCAAAAAGGTCTTCACATCGCGATGGCGGATCCGACTGACCTGGAGCGTTTGGACGAACTTTCGAGCACGCTTCGCACTCGCATCATTCCTCATGTCGCGACTGCGGGCGCGGTCGAAGTGGTGTTGCGCAAAGGTGACACGACACAGCGCGTGCTACAGGAAGCGGCCTCGGGTTTTCGCATCTCGCTCGTAAAAGAAACCGAGCACGGCGAGGAAGTGCTTGATCTCGATCGCCTGGCGACTGACGCCGACATGTCGCCGATCATCAAACTCGTCGATACGATCATCTACAACGCGATGGAGTCGCGCGCGTCAGATATTCATATTGAGACTCGCGACACGGAGGTCCAGGTCAAGTATCGAATCGACGGCGCGCTCTACGCGAAAGTCGATCCGATCGATCTCGCTTATCACCAGACGCTGATCTCGCGTATCAAGGTCATGTCTGAGCTCGACATCGCCGAGCGTCGCGTGCCGCAGGACGGCAGGTTCAGAGTTCGTTACAAAGGACGCAACGTCGATTTCCGTGTCTCGATCATGCCGACGATTCACGGCGAAGACGCGGTCATCCGTATTCTCGACAAGGAACAGATCAACGAAGAGTTCAAAAACCTTAATTTGAACGTCGTTGGTTTCGCCGAAGAAGACTTGCGCAAGTTTCGACGTTACATCGCCGAGCCTTACGGCATGGTGCTCGTCACTGGTCCAACCGGATCCGGCAAGACCACTACGCTCTATGCGGCATTGAATGAGATCCGGAACGAAGAAGACAAGATCGTGACGATCGAGGATCCGGTCGAGTATCGGTTGCACGGCATCACGCAGATCCCGGTGAACGAGAAGAAGGGTCTCACCTTCGATCGCGGACTGCGTTCAATTCTCCGTCACGACCCTGACAAGATCATGGTGGGTGAGATTCGCGACACGGAAACAGCGCAGATCGCGATCCAGTCAGCATTGACCGGCCACCTCGTGTTCACCACCGTTCACGCGAACAACGTCATCGACGTGATCGGGCGTTTTTTGAACATGGGTGTCGAGCCTTACAACTTCGTCTCGTCGCTGAATTGCGTGCTGGCCCAACGCCTGATTCGCATGCTCTGTCCTTATTGTAAGCGGCTGTATCATCCGAACGACGTTGAGCTGGCTGAATCGGGACTCGAGCCGGATACTTTCCGTCAAAAGCCGTTCTACATGAACGTCGGTTGCGACGCTTGTAACCACACGGGCTATCGCGGTCGAACTGCTATTCACGAATTGCTGGATTTGTCGGATAATATCCGCGAAATGATTGTCGAACGGCGGCCGGGTTCCGAAGTCCGGCGCGCGGCGGAGGCCGAAGGGTTAACCAGTTTGAGAGAGTCGGCCCTGCAGAAGGTTTTCAGCGGGATTTCGACCTTGCACGAAATCAATCGCGTTACATTTGTCGAGGAACTCAGCGCGGCCAAGTAGGCCGAACTAACCGGTCGCCCATCCCGATAGACCGATTTCCATTGAAATTTGTGTGCAACCCCTGTGTGCTCCCGAGCCTCTATGGTTGCTTGATATTCAACCATTATTGAGAAATAGCGGACTCTCCGCGGAACTGAAATATACTGCTGGCGTGTAAGGAAATTGGCCGTTTGATCTTGCATCTTGGGCGTCGCGGCGGCATTATTAGGCCGCTAAACTTTCCACCTCCCGAACCGAGTAGAAGTCATGAAAAACAACAATAGAATTCGCACACTCATCTCTTTGGTTCTTGCCATTAGCTTGTTGTCGCTGCCGGTAACAGTGTTTGGCAAAAAAGGCGACAAGAACTTCAAGCGCGGCATGCAGTACGAAGAGGCGCAGCAGTGGGACAAAGCGGCCCAGGAGTTTACGCTCGCAGTGGCTGCCGACCCGTCGAACATGGAGTATCAACTCCATTTTCGGCGCGCGAGTTTCAATGCCTCGCAAACGTACATGCAGCAAGGGAGGTCGCTCGCGGAACGTGGAGATTTCGTCGGCGCCTACAACGCTTTCCGCCAGGCATACGGTTACGACCCGGTGAACGAGCTCGCGGTTTCGGAGATGGAGCGCATGCTGCGAATGCAGGGCGTGAAGGAAGGTCGAACGGCTTCCAATGGTGCGAAGAACGGCGACTTGTCTGAAGGCACCGGCACGCCTTCAAACGGCTCGACTGGAAACAGCCAGGGGCAGGATCTCGCCACGCCGCGCGAACAACAGCTTCGCGTGATCGACGTTAAAGGTGATCTCAAGGGGCTGATTCGCAGTCTGGCAGAACAACTTAATCTCAACGTGATCTTCGACCGGCAGTCGTTCGCGCAATCGCGTCCGGTCGATATCAGTTTGAAAGACGTAACCACGGCGCAGGCGCTCGATTACGTGTTCCTACAGGAAGGACTCTTCTTCCAGAAACTCAGCCGCAGGACGATACTCGTCGCCGACCAGGCGCGCCGTCCGCAGTATCAACAACTGGTTCTCCGCACGTTCTTCCTTTCGAACATGAAACCGGCGGACGCGCGCACGTTGGTCCAACAGGCAATTCCGCCGTCAGTCGGGCGTCCGCAGACGATCGTCGTTCCTGACGATGCGACGAACAGTTTGACTGTGCGCGACACCGCGGAAAACGTTCGGCTGATTGGTGATTTGCTTCAGAGCATCGACAAGGATCGCGCTGAGGTCGTGATGGACGTCAGCATCTATGAAGTGTCGAAGAGTGATCTGCTTCAGTTTGGTAACCAGGTCGGAGTACCGGGCAGCAATGGCGTGTTCAGTATCGGTGGCTCACCCGGTTTCGCACTGTTGACTGATAACGGCGTAGTGAATGGGACTCAGGGTCGCGGCGTAAACCTCGGCATCACCAGTCCGACTGCACTCGCTGCGGCGCTCGTGATACCGCCATCAGTCCTGACTGCTTTCCAAAGTAAGAACAACACGAAACTGATTGCTTCGACTCAGGTGCATGCTTTCAATGGTGAAGAGTCGACGGCCCGTATCGGTCAGCGTGTTCCGGTCCAAACGGCGCAGGCTTATCCGTTCGGTGTACAAACCGGCACGCCAAACCAAAACCAGGGAAATCTTTTCCCGAGCGGCGGGTTCCCGGTCATCAACTATGAGCCGACCGGTCTGACGTTGAAGTTTACGCCGCAGGTGTTTCCGAATCTCGACGTGCAAGTGAAGATGAACATCGAATCGAAAGATGTTCTCGGTGCGAGCACGTTAACGCCGACCTTTACCGAACGCACCATCACCGGCACCGCGCGTGTGCAAAACAACCGCACGATGATGCTGGCGAGTGTTTCTCAGGATGTTATGACTAACGGACGGCAAGGGCTGCCGTTCCTCGGTGGCTTGCCGATTCTTGGTCGTCTGTTCACTTCGCCGACGCGCGACAATCGAACAATCGATATCGTGATCTCTGTGACGCCGCGCGTGCTTCGTGCTCCGGCAGTGACTCCGCGAGACGAAGAGATGCGACCCAGCGGAACCTTGCAGTCGCCTACGACCGGATCGCTCGCCGAAATGATTCGTGAAGCGGATCGTGAAGATCAGATTGCAGCGGCGCGCACGTTGCCGCGCAACGTCAGTTTGCAGCTTCCCGATGCGCCATTGGTCAAACAGGGGGAGACGGCTGCACAGAACACGACGCCTGTTAATCTGCCTCCGCCTGCCGGTGCGATAGCCTTCACACCAGCGCCAGCGCCTGCTCCGGCCAAAGCCGCGACTGCTGAAACCACCAAGCCCGTGGTCGCTCAAAACAACAAGCCGGCGACAGTAGAAGAACTGCCTTCGTTCGTGCCGGCTCCGAAGTCGCTGATCAGCGATCAGGCTGCTGCGACTGTCGCAACAGTGAACACTGGTAATGCCGGAACTCAGAATGCAGTTTTGACTTCACTTCCGAAACCAGCCGCAACGTCGCTCGAGAACAAGGTGAGCGGCCCGCGTGTAGCCAGGCTGAGTTTGTTACCGGAAGGCGATGTGATCAAGGTTGGCGAGAAACGACGCTACGCGATCCAGTTGAACTCGGATGTGCCTCTGAGCCTGGCGTTGCTGGCTTTTAAGTTTGATCCGAAGGTCCTGAAGGTCCATGCACTAACTGCCGGCAGCATTCTCCCGACGACAGGAGAAAGCGCGCCGCTCTTTACTCCGTCAATCGACGCATCAGGCACATGCTTGATATCGATCTCGAGTCTAAACGGCAAGGCCTCGTTCAAAGGATCCGGACCATTGCTGTTCATCGATGTCGAAGCGATTGGCGCCGGCGATGCCGCGCTGGTTTTTGTGAGGGAGACGTTGCACCTGGTTGCTACCGACGCGCGCGATGTGGTGTCTGAGGTGGTCCAGGGAACGGCAACCGTGAAGCAGTAAGTTTTTCCGCTACGAAGAGCACAAAAAGCGCAAAGTTCCGGTTGTTCTGATTTGTGCTTTTTGTGCTTTTTTGCGAGTTCCGAACGGTTGAGAAACATGCAGCAAAGAGGCTTCTCACTAATCGAACTGATGATCACGATCACCGTGTTGACCATCCTGACGATGGGCGTGTTGCCGCTCGTAAAGGTTTCGGTCAAGCGGCAGAAGGAGCAGCAACTGCGAGAGACGCTGCGTCAAATACGCACGGCAATCGACGAGTTTCATCGGGACACGGTGGGAATGGTTTGCACTGGCGTTGCGCTGCAACCGGGACAACCGCCTCCAACGTCGACCGTCATCGATCCGCGCAGTAACGTGGTGATCAGCGATTGCACGATCTTCGGAGTCGACAATCCGGATCACTACCCACCGGATCTGGAAACGCTCATCAACGGAGTCAACGTGCTGCCGCGAGGTTCAACGGGTGGACGCGGCCAGCCGGGCGTGAATGCAACCGAAGTTGGCAGTCAGTTATCGACCAAGCAGAAGGTTTACTTGCGCGGCTTGCCGGTGGATCCGATGACGGGCAAGACCGATTGGGAGTTGCGATCGTGCTACGACGCGCACGACGCGGGCTCCTGGGGCGGGGAGAACGTTTTCGACGTGCGGTCGAAGTCGAGAGACACAGCTTTGAATGGAGAGAAGTACAGTGATTGGTAGAGTGAAGACTGCCGGGTTTACGTTGCTCGAGTTGATGATCGTGATCTCGATCATCATCATCCTCGCTGCGATCACCCTGCCGCAGTACCAGAAGACGATCATGCACACGCGTGAGACGGTGCTGAAAGATGATCTGCGCAAGATGCGTTCGTTGATCGATCAGTTTGCGGCTGACAAAGGTCGTTTGCCGCAGTCGCTGGATGATCTCGTGAGTGAAGGTTACATGCGCGAAGTTCCGGTCGATCCGTTCACTGGACAAAAAGACTGGGCCATCACGACCGGCGAGGATCCGAATTCACTGCAAGGCGAACAGGGCATGACCGACGTCCACAGCAGCTCCGCAGAAACATCAACCGAGGGAACGCCGTACAGCGAGTGGTAATGGCTAACCTTCTTTCACGACTCGTCGAACCCTGGTATCCCGCCACCGCTATCGGACTGGAAAAGGGCGTTGCTTCCGTCGTTCAACTCGAGCCAGTCAAAGGGCGGGTTTGCAAGTTGCGACGTGCCGCGACTTTCAATATCGCCGAATCTCTGGTTCGGCCGAGCTTCGACGAGCCCAACATCGAGAATGCTCCGCAACTCGCAGGCGTGCTGAAGGAATTGGCGACGAGCGCCGGTTTACTGCGACAGAAGCGCTGGTCCATGAGTTTGCCCGAAGCGACTACCCGAACGCTCGTGTTGACGATGGAGAGCCAGCCGCAATCTGGTGCCGAACTTCAGGAAGTTTTGAAGTGGAAGGTCGAGCGGGGTTTCGGAGCCGCGCTTGAAGAGCTCTCCATTTCAAAGGAGCGTTTGCAAAAGGATGCGCAGGGACGCGATCGTTATCTCGTCATTGCAGTGATGAAAGCCATCCTGGCCGAGTACGAAGCAGTGCTCGATTCGTTGGGATGGAGAGCGGGGTTGATCCTGCCGCGACATCTTGGCGAAGCGCAGTGGCTGGTGCGAAACGGCGCTGCAGGCGATTCGTTGTTGCTGAGTGGTTCGAGCCAGGGTTTTACGGGCGTGATCTTTCGCGGCAAAGCTCCGTTGATCGTGCGCACGGTGACCTGTACCGAAGAAGAATTCGAGGACGAGTTCTATCGATTGCTACTCTTCTACCGCGACCGCGGCGCGGCTTCCGAAGTGGGTGGGAACGGACAGGGCTTGTTGCGCCTCATGGTCATCGGCGAGGGCATCACGAAGCAACGAGCCGGAGAGATCGTCAACGAGACGACGGGGGGAGACTTGCGGCCTCTCGAAGCTGAGGATTTAGGGTTACAGTTGCCGAGCCGCGACTTCAGTTTCGATTCGATCGCCGCCCCAGCAGGCCTGGCCACTCTGTCGTGGTAACGGAAGAAGTTTCACGCAAGGGCATAAGGGTAAGCAGTTTCGGTCCTTTGCGGCCTTTGCGCCTTTGTGTGAAACAATCCTTTTTAGTCGCACGTAACACCCCTGTATTATGAACCTTGTTTCCTCCTCCGTTTCCCGAGCCTTTAATCGAGATCTAACCGCGGCCAGCGACCGCGATCTCGTCGCCACGGCCGTCAGCGGCGTCGAAGGCAGTTTCGAGGAACTCGTCCGCCGCTACCAGCGTCCCATCTCAGCCTACGTCTATCGCATGGTCGGCAACTACGAATCCGCGCTCGATCTGACGCAGGAGATCTTCATCAAAGTTTACAGCTCGCTCAGGCGGTATCGCGCAGAGTTCAAGTTCTCCACCTGGATATACAAAATTGCGCATAACTCAGCCGTCGATCACCTCCGTCGCAATGCTACCCGCGAGCAGTCGCTGGTCATGGGTCCGGAAGGCGATCAGTACGACCTGCCGGTTGAAAGCGGTCGTCTGAGTCCGGAGCAGGAGAGTGAACGTAAAGAGCGGCGCGGCGAGATCGAATCAGTCGTGCGGTCACTCCCGGCGAATTACCGCGAACTCATCATTCTGCGCCACTCACAAGACCTCAGCTACGAAGAGATCGTCGACGTGACGGGATTGCCGCTCGGCACCGTCAAGAACCGCCTGTTTCGCGCACGCGAGATGATGCGGCAGCAGTTTGTGGAAAAGGGGATCACCGGGATTTGATAGGCCACGAAAACATCTGCGAGAGAAATCTGATCGCCGCGTACATCGACGGTGAGTTGGAAGCAGATGCGACCCTGCGCTTCGAAGATCACTTGCAGAGTTGCGCGGCGTGCCGCACGGAATTGAGAGCTCATCGTCTCTTCATCTGCGAATTGGACGCGGCTTTGACAAACAGCGCCGATGTTCCCGTGCCGGCAAATTTTTCGCGCATGATTGCCGCGCGCGCAGCCAGCGACATGAGCGGCGTACGCACGCGTTCGGAGAACCGCAAAGCTCTCGGGATTTGCATCATCCTTGCCCTCGCGGGCTTTGCTCTCATCGGCGCTCGGGCCAGCGGCGCGATATTCGTCGTAGCGAAAAAATTCGTCGTCACAAGCCTTGGCGTTCTTGGTTTTTTGGCAACGGCCGTGTACGACGGTATTGCCGGACTGGCAGTGATTTTTAGAGTGCTGAGCAGAAAGATCATTATTGAAAGCGGTTCGCTCGTTCCCGCACTCGTCCTCCTCGCTTTCGCCATTCTGATACTCTCCCGCTTGATCTCGAACTACCATCGCACGGGTGCAACCGAGTAAGGGGGCTGCCTGTGGCGATTGCTATTAGTCACTCACAATCAACTCTTCCCGGAATCTCTCTCACGAAATTCGATTTGAATCGGCTCTTTGCATTACTGCTGTGGTTCCTCGTGCTCGTCGGTGTTGCTTGTGCTCAAGCCTCGACTGACGAAAAGGTGGTCCTGATCGAGGGCACGAACGACACTACTGTTTTCGGTGTGGGTAACTCTGTCCGTATTACCGGCACGGTGAAACAGGGAGCGATGGCGTTCGGCGGCGATGTGATCGTCGAAGGCGTGGTCGAAGGCGACGTCGCGACGATTGGCGGTTCAGTGATTCAAAAACCGGGCTCGCGTATCGGCGGCGACGTGATCGTCCTCGGCGGCACTTATCATGCTGACGATACGCATCCGAATCGCAACCCGGCAGCGAAGACGATGATGTACGCCGGTTACCAGCAGGAACTTCGCGACATCATGAGAAATCCGACGGGCCTGTTCAGCCCGCACTGGACGCCGAGTTATTTCGGCACGAGATTGCTGGTGGTGCTGTTTTGGTTTCTCGTATCGCTCGGGTTCACTGCCGCAATGCCAGGCACGATCAGTCGCGGCGTCGCGCGGTTGCAGTTAACCAGTTTGCGCGTGGCTGCCATCGGACTGATCGGCGTCGTCGCGCTTTTCGTGGGCGTGTTGTTGTGCCTTTGGATCATGCCGGAACCGGTTCGTGTACTGGTCGGCCTGCTCGCCCTGGCGCTGTGGCTCGTGGCGAGCTTGTTCGGAAGAGTGATCCTGTACGCGGCCACCGGTCGTTGGCTGCAAAGAAAGTATGTTCCGTTCGGTAAGAATTCAGAAGCTGTGGCGTTATTATTAGGGACGAGTCTGTGGGTGTTACTAACCTCGCTGCCTTACGTGTGGCCGTTCATGGCGACTTTTATTTTGATCATCAGCTTTGGACTCGCGCTGACGGCCCGCTACCGTGTGAACTGGAATTTAGCCACCTATAAGTGAGAACATTCTCCCGAATTAGTGCGTAACCAAAAATCGGTACTTACCAGTCATAAATCCGCATCTTGCGGTGTTCACTTAACAGCAGAAAGGGAGATTATGAGGACGTTATTTTTCGCGGCCGCGATAGGACTAATCACCATATTGGCTTCGAGCCCCGCTTCGTTCGCCCAGGCCGCAGATTCGAACATCACCGCCAAATATGCGATTGGCGAGGTCAAGGCAATCGACGCGGCGGCGAAACAGTTGACGATTAAAACGGATGCCGGGTCAGTAGTCGTCGTTTCTCTTGGCGATAAAACCACGTACAAGAAACTCGCTCCCGGTGAGACATCGTTGACGAGCGCGACCGACGTTACCCTTGCGGATCTCGCCGAAGGGGACCGCGTCATGGCGAGAGGAAACGTTTCAGAAGATCGGAAGTCAGTGCCCGCAGCCATGGTTGTAGTCATGACGAAGGGCGATCTTGCGAAGAAGCAGGACGCCGAGCGCGCGGAGTGGCGGCGGCGTGGAATCCTCGGCGTGATTACGGCGCTCAAGCCTGAGAGCAAAGAAATTACCATCTCCCATCGAACAATGGCCGGCACTCAAACAATCGTAATTCCAGTCACCGATAAAACCGAAATGCGCCGCTACGCGCCTGATTCGATCAAGTTTGGCGACGCAAAGCCGAGCAGTTTTAGTGATCTGAAAGTCGGCGACCAGTTACGCGCCCTTGGAGATCGAACGGAAGATCAGGTTCACTTCAATCCGCAGAAGGTCGTGACCGGAAGTTTTCGAACGGTCGGCGGCGTTGTCACGGCGATTGACGCGGCTACCGGTGAGATCAAGATCAACGACTTGGAGAAGAAGAAGCAACTCACAATCGTAGTCAAGCAGGACTCAGTGTTGCGCAAGTTTCCACCGGCTTCAGAGATGGGCGCGATGATGGGGGGCCGTGGACCCGGCGGTCCGGGTGGCGGAGCGCCTGGGGCGGCAGGAGGTGGTCAGCCACCGGCGGCCGCACAGGGCCAGCCCGCAGCAAGACCTCAGGGCGCTGGCGGTCCGGGCGGTGGTCCGGGTGGTGGTCCGGGTGGTGGCCCCGGGGGGCGTGGAGGCTTCGATATCAACAATATGCTCGAGAGATTGCCGACAATTTCGATCGCGGATGTTAAGGTCGGCGACACAATCATCGTTTCCAGTACGCAGGGTGTGGATCCAACTCGCCTGACCGCCATTTCTCTGGTGACTGGAGCGGACACCCTACTCGCAATGCTGGCTCCGCGGCCGCAGCCCGGACAAACAGCACCCAACCCGGCCGCTGGTTTAGGGAGCGGCATTTCGTTCGGCATCGGCTTGCCATAAAAGTAGTTCACAGGATTTACACGGATTAGCAGGTGTAAATCCTGTCTAATCCGTAACGAGGTCCCCCAATGAATTCTGTACAAAAGCTGGCACGGAAGTTTTTCTACGCCACTTTCATCGTCATCATCTGCGCCGCACTTGTCGCCGCGCAACAGGCACGCGGCACGCTGCGCGGCTTGATCACCGACGAATTAGGCGCAGCGATCGTCGGCGCCAACGTCACGTTGACTGACGCAAGCGGAGTTGAAAAGAAGACCACCACAAACGGTGAGGGCGTTTACACTTTCGCCGGACTCGCGCCCGGCAAGTATTCGCTACGGGCAAGCGCGCCAGGTTTTGCAGTCTCCGAGGCGAAAGACGTCGATATCACCGGCGCGCGGCAGTCGTTGGACCTCACGCTGAAAGTGACGATCGAAGAAAAGGTCACAGTTGCTGACACAGCCGTCAGCACGGATGCGACGAACAACGCCAATCAAACCGTCATCGCCGGAAAAGATCTCGACGCTTTGCCCGACGACCCGGACGAATTAGCGGCAGCGTTGCAGGCGTTAGCGGGGCCTTCGGTTGGTCCAAACGGCGGCCAGATCTTTATCGACGGATTTACCGGCAGCACCCTCCCATCCAAAGATGCGATTCGCGAGATTCGCATCAATCAAAATCCCTTCGCCGCTGAGAACGATCAGCCGTCAGCGCGTATCGATGTTTTGACGCGTCCCGGAACTGATAAATTGCGCGGCGGCGCGTCGATGAATTTCAACGACGAGAGTCTCAACTCGCGGAACCCGTTTGCTGTGACGTCGAGCAAGCGTACTCCGTTTCAGATTCGCCAGTACGACATGAATCTGAATGGTCCAATTGTCTCCAGAAAGGCTTCGTACTTCTTCAATTTCGGACGCATCGAAACTGACGATAACGAACTGGTGCGGGCGACACTGCTTGACGACAATCTGAACGTCGTCGAGTTTGGCCAGTCGTTTGTTGTGCCTCGCCGGAACACGTTCTTCAGTCCGCGAATCGATTACGCCATCAACGCCAACCATACGCTCATCTTTCGCTACAACTTCAATCGCACTCGTGTCGAGAACCAGGGCATCGGCGGCTTCTCGCTTCCTGAACGCGCGTTCAATACAGTGTTGACAAATCAGAACGTGCAAATCACCGAGACCGCAATCCTCAACCCGACGACGATCAACGAGACTCGCTTTCAGTTTACCCACGTGCGCAACGAGCAAACCGATGACAACTCGATACCGTCGTTGGACGTCAGTGGAGCGTTTGGTTCAGGTAGTTCTCAGGTCGGTGATTCGGTCGAGAAGCGGCGGAGTTGGGAGCTGAATAATTTCACCGCGAAACAGCGCGGCATGCATGCGATCAAGTTTGGCGGCCGCATAAGACACATCAAGATCGACGACACTAACGAACGCAATTTTGGCGGCTCGTGGGCCTTCACCGGCGGCTTTGGCCTGACAAGCATCGAGCGTTATCAACTAACGTTGCGGATGCAGAAAACAGGGATGTTCACGCCGGAAGAGATTCGAGCGGCTGGTGGCGGCGCATCGTCGTTCAGGATCAACGCCGGCAATCCTTTCGCAGACGTTAGTCAGACCGATATCGGCGTCTTTGCTCAGGATGATTGGCGCGTCAAACCGAACCTTACGCTCAGCTATGGCCTGCGCTACGAGACGCAAACAAACGCGCACAGCAAATACGATTTCGCGCCGCGCCTGGCGATGGCGTGGTCGCCCGGAGCAGCGAACAGCGCGCGCCCGCCGAAGATGGTGATTCGTTTCGGCACCGGCTTCTTCTACAACCGCTTCAACGAAAGTTCTACGCTTCAGAGTCGTCGCTTCAACGGCGTAAACGTTTTGCAGACTTCAGTAACTGAACCCGCTGAGCGAGTGCTGCCTCCGACGGTGGCCCAACAACAACTGCCGAACATCGCCGGAGTTTATTCGATCTTGAATCAATGGAGTCCGACCGCTGTTCCGTCACTTGCAGGCATACCCGCAACGCAACAGACCGTTTGGCAGGTGGATCCGAACTTACAAGTTCCGACAGTCTTCCTCATGGGCACGCAAGTAGAAAGACAACTGCCGCGCAACATCACGATGTTCGCCGGCTTCTTCAACATTCGCATCATCCATGTGATCCGTGCGCGCGACGTGAACGCGCCGCTTCCCGAAACGATCACGCCACTCACGCCGAATGGAATTCGGCCCGATCCCACGCAAGGCGAAATTTATCGTTACGAGGCGAGTGGACAGTTCAATCAGCGACAGCTCTTCATCGGTTTCAACAGCCGGCTTAGTCGCATGTTTACGATCAATGGCAACTATAATCTCAGCAAGACGACGAATGACACCGATGGCCAGGGCGGCGCGCTCTTCCCGGTGAATTCATACGACACGTCGGGAGAGTTTGGACGCAGCTCTTTCGACATTCGACATCGCTTTACGATGTTCGGCACAGTTAACCTGCCGTGGTGGAAGATCGTGCTCAATCCATTTATCGTCGCCAACACAGGACCGGGTTTCAATATCACGACGGGCCAGGATCTGAACCTCGATCGGCAAGTAAACGAACGTCCGAGTTTCGCGGGCCCGAATGCAGACTGCTCGGCCCCGACGATTCGCTGCACGCGTTTTGGTAACTTCAATCTCGTGCCGCTGCCGGGTGAGACGATCATTCCGCGTAACTTTGGCCAGGCTCCGGGATCGTTTATCGTCAACCTTCGCGTCAGCCGCGCGTTTGCGTTTGGAGTAATCAACAGAGGTAATGCTGCTGCTCAAAGACCCGCGAGTGGCACGGGCGCTCGACCGGGTCCTGCTGGTGTGCCAGGTGGTTCAGCGGCGGCGGGTGGAGGCGCCAGGGTTGCGGGCATTGGTGCCGGACCACAGGGTGGCGGCGCTGCTGCTCGAAGCGAGAAGCGATTCAATCTCAACGTCTCAATCAGCTTTCAAAACATTCTCAATCACGTGAATCTGGCCACGCCGGTCGGCAACCTGTCGTCTCCGAATTTCGGTGAGTCGCTGGCAACGGGAGGACTACTGGTTGGAGGCTTTGGACCGACGGGCAGTAGTGGGGCGGGCAATCGCCGCATCTTCGCGCAAGTGCGGTTAAACTTTTAATCGAGAGGGTTTTGGTAATGAACAAGTTAGTTGTCGTGTTTTTCGTAATTGTGTTCGGTGCAACAGTACTCGCGCAGGAAGCGGCGAAGACGACTCCGGCAAATGGTGCGACTGCTCCGGCGATCGTGATTACGTCTGAGACGAGTCCGCTCGAACTCGCTCGGGCGGCGTTTGCAGCGCAAGGTGGTGAGAAGTTTCGCGCGGTGCAGAACATGATCTTGAGAGGGTCAGTGCAGCTTTATCCACCGAACAGCGTGCAGTCGATTCCGGGATCGTTTTCTCTCGTGACTGCCGGTCCGAAGTTGCGAATGGAAATTGATGCTCGGCCTGCGATCGTCTTCAAGCAGATTTATGACGGAGAGACTACTTACAGTTCGATGCCGAATGTGCAAGTGCCGCCGTTGACGAAGTTTGGTTTGGGCGCGCTCGCGAGGTTCGATCAGCCTGGCTACCAGATCACGGCTTTGCCTGACAACAAGAAGCAGCGCGCATTTCGTATCGTCGATCCGGAGGGTTACACGACGGACTATTACGTTGATCCGAAGACCGGCCGGGTCATGACCTTCCTCATCTACCACGCCGGCGTCACCCTGGGAACGGAGAACAGTAAGTTTAAGGAAGTGGAAGGCGTGCTGGTCCCGTTTGCTTTCTCGCAGAAATTTGAGATGCCGATGGGTGCTTTCTTTGCGGAGTTCAGCGTGAAGGAAGTAAAACTCAACCAGCAACTCCCCGACGACGCGTTCGCCATTCCGCGGTAATTTTCAGCCACAAAGAAGCACAAGAAGCACAAAAGACGTTTCCAACTTTTGTGCTTTTTGTGCTTCTTTGTGGCTACAGGTTTTTGGCGGTTCTTTGTGGCTACACGCTCATGATCTCTTGCTCTTTGGTCTTCGTTAGATCGTCGATCTTGGTGATGTAGTTGTTGGTGAGTTTTTGGATCTCGTCGAGGGCGTCGCGTTCGGCGTCTTCGGAGATGGTTTTGTCTTTCAGCATCTTCTTCAAACGGTCGTTGCCGTCGCGGCGCACGTTACGAACGGCGGTGCGGTGATCTTCGGCGATGTCGTGCACTTGCTTGGCGAGTTGTTTGCGACGCTCTTCTGTTAACGGCGGAATCGGAATGCGTACGAGCTTGCCGTCGTTCGAAGGATTAAGACCGAGATCGGCGGCGCGAATTGCTTTCTCCACCGCGCCAATTTGCGTCTGGTCCCACGGCTGCACGGTGAGCATTTGCGGCTCAGGCGCGTGCACTGACGCCATCTGGCTCAAAGGTGTCATCGTGCCGTAATAGTCGACCATCACAGTGTCCAGAAGACTAACGGCGGCGCGACCAGTGCGGACAGTCGCAAGCTTGCGCCTGAAGTCTTCGATGACAGTTTCCATCCGGGGCTTCGTTTCCTTGATTACGTCCTTTTCACTCATCTCGCTGAACTCCGCTTAAGTGATTCGTCAACCAACCTTGGTGCCGACGCCGCGCTCACCGGTGACGACGCGTTTGATGTTTCCGGGCTCGCGCATGTTGAAGACAATGATAGGCAGGTTGTTGTGCATGCACAAAGAGATCGCGGAAGCATCCATCACCCTGAGTTGCTTCTCGAGGACCTGCCGGTACGTGATCTCGTTGAAGAGTTCCGCGGTCTCGTCGGTCATCGGATCGGCGGAATAGATGCCATCGACTTTCGTTGCCTTCAGAATAATGTCGGCTTTGATCTCCAGCGCGCGCAACGCGGCGGCCGAGTCGGTGGTGAAGTATGGATTGCCCGTGCCTGCCGCAAAAATAACGACTCGTCCCTTTTCGAGATGCCGCACTGCACGACGGCGAATGAACGATTCCGCGAGCTGTGGAATATCGACTGCGGACAGCACGCGCGTATCGACCTGGATCTTTTCGAGCGCATCCTGCAACACGACGGCGTTCATCACGGTCGCCAGCATGCCGATGTAGTCGGCGGACGAGCGGTCCATGTTGCCGGCGCTCTTGGAGACGCCGCGAAAGATGTTGCCGCCACCAACGACAACGGCCACCTGCACGCCCAACTGGTGGACGGCTTTCAGCTCTTCGGCAACGCTCCGGGCTACGTTGACGTCGATGCCGTAATTCTGCTCACCCATCAACGCTTCGCCTGAGATCTTCAGGAGAACGCGCCGATAAGCGAGGCTGGATTTATCAATTTGGGCTGCCATCGGTTTTTCACGCAAAGCCGCGAACACAGAAGAGCGACTGAATTCTTATTCGAGCATCGAAGCGACTTCGCTGCCGAAATCCTCAGCACGGCGTTCGAGTCCTTCGCCCATCTTGTAACGCGTGAATCTTCGTATTGCGATTCGCTCGCCGGTCTTTGAAACCTTCTCCGTTACCAACTCACCGACAGTCTTCTCCGGCGCTTTCACAAACGGCTGATCGACAAGGACCGTCTCTTCATAAAACTTATTGATTCGACCCTCGACGATCTTTTCTATCACCTGTTCGGGTTTGTTTGCGTTCTTGGGCTCGTTCTTAGCCTGGGCTCTCGCGATCTCGCGCTCTTTCTCGAGCACGTTCGCCGGCACTTCTTCACGCGAAACGTAGCGCGGCTCAGCCGCCGCGATGTGCATCGCGATGTCTTTAACCAGTTGCTGAAACTCTTCGCCACGCGCGACGAAATCTGTTTCGCAGTTCAACTCCACGAGCACGCCGACTTTCCCACCCATGTGAATGTAGGAACCGACGATTCCTTCCGCCGCGATTCGACCCTCGCGCTTTTTCGCGGACGCCAAACCACGCTCGCGCAAAATGTCTACTGCCTTATCCTCGTTCCCCTGTGCTTCGACGAGCGCGTTTTTGCACTCCATCATTCCGGCCCCGGTTTTTTCGCGGAGCTGCTTTACCGCCGCTGCTGTAATTTCAGGCATGATTACAAATTTCTCCGAGTACTAGATTTGTCTTCAATGAAAAACGCAGCCCGGCGGATGGGTCCGCTTGAAGGCTGCGCTCACCGATCAGTAAGAATATCGCTTAGCTCGCCGCCACGACAGATTCGGTGCTTTCATCGGGCGCGCTTTCAGTTTCCGCGGCACCCGCGTCCGGTGATGTCATGGATTCGGATTGCGCCTCGCCGCCACCCAGACGGCTACGATCCTCGTCGTCGTCATCAGATGCAAGCCCGGCCGCAGCGCGTTCACCTGCCGCGCCCTCATCTATAGCAGCTCCGCCTTCCCCTGAATCTTCCGGAGTTACCGGCGGAACGACGCCGCCTTCAGTGGCGATCTGATTACCTTCGACGATCGCATCTGCGATTCGGGAAGCGAACAGTCGCACGGCCCGCAGGGCGTCGTCATTTCCCGGTATGACGTAATCGATTCCTTCGGGAGAACAATTTGTATCGACGACTGCAACGATCGGAATGCCGAGACGATTAGCTTCCGCGACTGCGATCTCTTCCTTCTTGACGTCGATGATGAAGATCGCATCCGGCAGGCGCGACATCGACTTGATACCGGAAAGGTTCTTGTTCAGGCTCTCGCGCTCGCGATCGAGTTTGATGCGTTCCTTCTTGGTCAGTTTCTCGTAACGACCGTCAGTCTGCATGCTCTCGAGATCCTTCAGTCGCTTAATCGACTTCTGGACGGTTTGAAAATTGGTGAGCAGACCGCCGAGCCATCTCTGATTGACGTAAAACTGTCCGCACTTCTCCGACTCTTCGCGAATCGCATCCTGCGCTTGTCGCTTGGTGCCGACAAAAAGCACCGTCTTGCCTTTGTCTTCTGCAATGAGATTGGTGACGAAAGCGATTGCTTCACGAAACATTCGCTGCGTCTTTTGCAGGTCGATGATGTAAATGCCATTGCGCTCGCCAAAGATGTACTCCTTCATCTTTGGGTTCCAGCGCCTTACCTGGTGACCGAAGTGAACGCCGGCCTCCAGCAGCTCTTTCATGGTAACCGAAACCAAACTAAGTCTCCTTCTCGCTAATTGGTTTAATGTACTCGCCGCAGCCTATCGACTCTTTAGCGTTAAGCAACCAATTCGTGCTACGGCAATGGATTGAAAATATTGTCGATTTTGAATTGCCGATTGCCAATGAGTGCCAGTTGGACCAGCTCAAATCGGCAATCGCAATGTTGTTACCGCTTCGAAAACTGGAATCGTTTCCGAGCGCCCTTTTGTCCGTACTTTTTGCGTTCCTTGATACGAGGATCGCGCGTCACCAGACCTGCATGCTTGAGCGCGGGGCGAAGGTCGGCATTGAACTCGAGCAGCGCTCGCGTGATGCCGTGTCTGATCGCGCCTGCCTGGCCCGCAGGACCACCGCCAGTGACATTGATGACGAGGTCAAACTTGTTCGTGGTTTCAGTCAGTTGCAGGGGCTGACGAATGATCATTCTCAAAGTCTCGTTGGGGAAGTAGCGGTCAAAAGGTTTATGGTTGACCTTAACTTCGCCCGCGCCGGGCCGCAGATAAACTCGGGCTGTTGCCGATTTGCGCCGCCCCGTTCCGTAATACTGAATTTCAGCCACAGTAATCTTTCCTCTTATCTTCCACTAAGCTTGTCTTGAATTGGTTGTGTGAGTCAGGTCGAAGGCTTGCGGGCGCTGGGCTGAATGCGGGTGCTCGGCATCGGCGTAAACTTTGAGCTTCTTCGCCAT
>DASSEB010000254.1:0-19328 GCA_035696765.1 Pyrinomonadaceae bacterium
CGAATTCACCACGTAACGGTACTCGCCCTGCAAAGTAAATCCGGCCCAGTAATGCGGCGCGCTCCACTCGGGTTTTTGCCGGATAGCATTCTGAGCGGCACGCAAAGCTTCCGCGGGCGTCTTTCCATTTTTCAACATCTCGATATAGAAAAGCCGCATCAACTCGGCCGTGCTTTCGTCTTCTACTTTCCATAAACTCGCCACCACGCTCGTGGCGCCCGCGTACATGAAACCGCGCGTCAGTCCGACTAAACCTTCGCCCCGAATATTTTTCCCCAGTCCGGTTTGGCAGGCACTCAACACAACGAGATCCACCGGAGCTCGCAACGAGTAAATATCCTGCAGCCCGACGAAGCCATTCACCTCCCTGCCTTCGCGATCGAACGTGGATAGTACCAACCCGGAATTCTCGGGATGTTCCGGATTGAGCAAGCCGTGAGTGGCGAAATGAACTATTGCAAACTGCGAGAGGTCCGTCTTCAGCAGTTGCTCGCGAGTCGCATCGTAATCTGAGGCTGCGAACGTTTGTGCGGCAGTGGCGACGTCGCGCAAGTTATTCATTTCCCACTCTGCATAGAACAGGCGATCGAAAGCGGAAAGATTCGAAGGATCGCGGTCGACTTCGATATTGCGCGATGCGTGTTTCAATTGCTCAGCAGATCTCTGCTGCGCGGCGACTTGCTTCGAGTTGTCAGACTGTGCGTTCGGGGGATCAAATATCGGATTGCCAAACATCGCTAATGCCTTCGCACGAACGCCGCGGCGGCCGGCTTCCTTACGCAACTCTCCGAGAATCGATGCTGAAGGAACGTTGATCACATCATGCTGGACCACGAGCAGCTCCGAACTGTTTGGACCAACCGGCAGGACTTGAAAAGGAATATAGTTGAGCGCGTCGTCTGCGGCGACGAGTATGTGCTTTTTATTCAACTCCGCCGCGACCGGGAACAGTATCTTCTGGGCCAATTCGCGCGCGGGCTGCTCCAACTTGTCCGCCGGCGTAGATGACTCCTTCAACAAGTTATAGAGATTTTGCACGGACTCCGTGATTACTTCGCGCGAGGGGAGTTCATGGCTCGTGATGCCATTTCGCGTGACGACCCACACGTAACTTCTCTCGGCTCCTAAAAGATATTCGAGAAGCACCGTGTCGTCGTCGCCGACGACTTCCTCCTGGATGCGGCGCAGGTCCCAGCTTTGCGGTTGCGTAAGTTGTTTGTATGCCGGGTAACGCGCGCTGATGCTTGCGAGGAGATTTTTGTATTCCGTGTTCAATCGTTCGAGCTCGGCATCCAGGTTCTTAAGCTGATCCTGCTGCTTCTCGTTAGTTTCCTTTGCGAGTAGCCACACTCGCTCGTCTTCTTTGACGCGAAGTAGCTGGCGTAAAGAGGTTTCCTTCGCTGCCAACTCGGGATCGACGTTCGATAAAAGATTCGTGTCGGTGACGCGCAACAGCTCCGCGAGGGAACGTCCTCGCGCTGATTCGCTGGTTTCAAAAGCGAGAGCGATCCGCGACCCGGCGAATGGACCAGCACTACTCCGCATGAGGCACTGTATGTATTGTTCGTAGCGATCGTGGACCGTGGCTGAAAACCCCGCTGTGAGATCGCGGCTGGTAGACATACGGCGCATGTTCTCAGTGGCGTCGATCGACTTTCGCAGCAGGCTTTCCGCGTTTTCGTAGTCACCACTCTTCATTTCCAGCCGGCCTAAAGCGAAGAGCGTGGCAGACTGATTGACGCGATCGGAAAGAGCGTCGAAAGTTGTTAACGCATCCTGATACGCCCTTCGAGCCTGATCGAATTTTCCGGAGTTTTCGTAGACCTGTCCGATCCAGGCACGAGCGCGCGCGGCCTCCATCGTGTTTGCAGTCTTCGAATATAAATTGAATGCAGTCTCTAAATGTCCCAGTGCCGCCGTGCGATCACTCATTGCATCGTAAGTTCGACCCAACATCTCGTGGCATAGCGCCATCACGACGGGCTGGTTCTGCAACTCTGCATCGGTCAGAGCTTGTTGGAGAATAGCCAAAGCCTTGTCGTATTTCTGCGAAAGGAATTGCGCCTTGCCGATACCCCATCTCACCACAACTTCATCGCGCGGTTTGTTGGCCTTACGAATGTATTCGAGCGCCTCGTAATATTTCGGCAGTCCGATTTCAGGTAGACCGCTTTCGATATACGCCTCCGCGATCGACGTTGAAATCTGCGTCATCTTGAACGGCTCTGCGTCAGCGTCGATCAACTTCCTGGCATCCCCAAGATATCTAGTTACTTTGTGCCAGGCACCTTTGCGGTATTCGATGAATCCCAGGTTGATCAGTGCTTCAGCCTCGAGAACTTTAAACCCGCTTGTGTGTGACAGACTCAACGCCGCCTCGTTGCTCCGGATCGATTCTTCCAAACTATTTTGCGCCAAATGGTACGTACCTATATTTAGGTGAGACCGGACGATGCCGCGGTTATTACCGATGGATTGCCACAGCGCGAGAGCGTCTGCTGCGGTGCGCAAAGCGAGAGCATGATCTGTGTAGTTCTGCGCTTCGCTTAAGAGCAACAACGCTTCGGCCCGGCCGGCGACGTAATTGTTTTGTTTCTCGATCGCAAGAGCTTGTTCGAGTACCGGTATGGCGTTCTTGTATTTTCCGACGTGGACGTACGTGGCGCCGATGCCGTTGAGGGCATCGACTTTAACGTTCGGATCCTCGCTCTTGTCGGCGACTTTTGAGCTCTCTTCGAATGTGAGTAGGGCTTTATCGGGCAGGTAAAGTTGTAGCTGCAAATGGCCCGCTTCATTGAGAAGCTGCGCGGCCTTGAGAAATTCATTTCCCTGCTGCAGCTTACGCGCAGACTTCAAGAGTGTGGCGACTGCCTGCTGCCTGGCTGCAACTGTCGCCAGTTCCCCGTTTGGCTCCTCTGCTTGGCCGGCGCACCTGTCCTGCGCTCCCGGCGCGTACACAAGAAACGCAAGACAGAACACCGAGGTTAGTAATCGCACGTAGAGTTTCATATCGAACTCAACGCTGATGGATCACACGATTGATCCTATGCGGCTTTTGCCGGTTTCGACTTACCTCCTTCGAATACGGTCGCCACGCCACGGCTCATTGAAAACGCTCTCGAATAGTTTTTGGTCGATGCACAGGCACACGCACCGCCGGCGTCCGGAGGACTGACTTTTCCTTCCAACACACTCGTCGGCGTGAATTCGTGACGATCTGTCGCAACCGCATCGGCAAAGGTCTCACGAGCAATGTTCAGCGCCCTTTGATAACCCGGATCGTTTTGGTAAGCCGTGTCTTCATCCGCATACCGGCGCTCTTCGCTCAAACGATCCTCTCGTTGCGTTGCAACGAAGTATGATTCGAGAAATGTCAACCACGGTCCATTAGTCAAGCCTCCCGTAAACGCGTAGTCCTGATAGTTCTCAAGAACACGATCATTTTCATCTTCAAGTGGTTGCGCCCACGGAAAATAGATTGAGAGTCCATGAGAATACTGGCAATCTGGTCCAATGAAGTCCGTACAAACTACCGGGCCTTCCAACGGGCCGCCGTTCTGCGGCTTCAACTTTTCAATGACTGCATTGCACCCGTCGATGATCGCAATACGTTTTCGGTCGTACTCACGTCTTTTGAACTGCATTGGATTCGCTTGTTCCGGCACGTGCTGTCTTTCCGGATGAGCGCAAAGCCGCCGCAGGCACAGGCAAAAGTCATAGAGATCGGTATACGTCTCCTGCCAATAACTTTGCGATTTCCAATGTGCTAACAGAATGACCTCTTTACAACGCGGGTTCTCCAAACCTTCGATAAGCGCCTGGGCCAGTTTTGAGATTGGCTCAGTTAAACGTTCTATACGCGCGGGCTCGAGACTGCACAAACACATATCAGCCGAGTAACCGGCGTACATGAAGTCAGCGCTGTACTGAATGCACAGCGAATGCAAACTCTTCACCAATTCGGGAACGTTCACATCATCTGCATGCTCGATGGCGTTGTAGATCTTCACCAGCATCTGACGATAGGGCCAGGAGCCGACAAACGATATTCCCTGTGCGGCCAACATATATTTTGCGGTGCCTTTGAGTTCGTATGCTACCTCGACCGAACTCATCGAGCAGCTATGCATGCCGACTAATTGCAACGTCTGGCCTTGCTGACCTACTTCAGTGGAAAATGTCCGCAGAATATTGCCCAGTGTTTTCAGACCAATAGCCGAATCGGGATTGTCATCCGGCAGGAACGCATCACGACCAACAACGAGACCATGACCGAGAAGAAACAGCATGTAGTTGTCGGCCGAATAACTCTCCCGACAGAAACCCAAAAAATTCTCGAGGGCCTCATAGGCCTGCAACGCATCGACGTTTTGCAGTGAAGCTCCAAATTGCTTCGACAGTGGTCCCGGCAAATTACTGATGTACTCCGGACTGAGGCTGTCGCGAGTAAGCACGGAGACGAGCGGCCCATCGGGATTGCCTATGTTCGAGATTCCTTGTTTCTTATCTTCCTTGTTGATCTCAAAAACCCTTGTCGGCGCCCCTTTCTCATTGGGATCGAAATATACGAGGACGTTTGCGTTGAGCTGAGATCCTGCCGCTTTGATGGCCTTAAGTTGAGAAAGCGTGCTCGGTGAAAGTGTGTTGTCGCTCGCCAAAAAGAACATCAAGGTCCAGTTCTTTTTTTCCGTGTTAATCATTGGGGCTCTCTCCTTATTTTAAAGGTCGCCGGGACAGCTATGTTAGTCAGCAAGAATCGAGTGCCGCCTCGAGTTGCAGTGAGTACCCTGCTGATTCCTCGTCAGCAGGGAAGTTACACTTTGTAATGTAGGCCCACGGCTGTTCGTTTCAAAAAGCCGAAAAAAAAGATCTGATTTGTGATTGTTGTGCCTTTTTGGGCCTTACTTGAGGATCGCCGCCTGGGCGCTGAGGTTGAGCAAGTGCCAGCGTTGAAAAGTGTTGATGGTTTCGTTGGGCATGAGGCGTACGAAAGCCGTTTCGAAATAAAGTGTTTCGGGTGCGCGCCAATCGAGCCTTACGATCGGGTTGAAGGACGGCGGCACGCTCGCGCTCGTCGTAGTATGCGCGGGCGCGGCCGGTGAGTTTCCATTCGCGTTTCCTTTCTTCGTCGCGGTCCTCTGCTCGTAAACGACCGAAGCAGCAATCAACTGTTCGCCCAACGGCAAACGACCTTGCGTGGGCGTCTTGCCACCGGCGTCGTAAATCGCCAGGTCGTTGTCGAAAGCAGTCGCCACTTTCGACGCATCGGGTGACCACACCGGCAACGCATCCGTTAACGCATCGTCAAGCAACCGTTCGGTACCATCCGGAGCGATCAAACGCGGGCGACCGGCCGGCAACTTATACTGTCGCTCACGCGCGTTCCACTCGTCCTCTTTACAAGCGAGCGCCGCCAATGCATGCGCGTCGGGCGCCCAAACAAAGTAGAAATAAATCAATCCTTCGCGCGACGTGAGCGGCTTCAGATCGTACCCATCGCGATTGCAGATGTAGATCTGCTCGGTATCAAAACTGGCGACCGGGGCGAATATCGGAGCCACTGAAGGCGTCCCGACCGGAGCCGGAACGTCTTCAGGTTCATTCGGAGGAGTCGGCGTCGGGCTGGGTGCGACGCGCCTGTGCGCGATGAAGTTGATGAAATTTCCATCGGGCGACCACGTAACAGTTTCAGGAAATACACACGAAATATCGGGTGGTATCAGGTTGCGCAGGAACTGCCCGTCTGAGTTGTAAAGATCGATGCGAAACGTGGAGCCCGGTTCATCCGCGGTGGCGTAGAGAGCGAGCACTCTTCGTCCATCGGGAGAGACGACTGTGCGGATGAGTGCTTCGTCTTTTCTTCGAGTGGCGAAGTCGTTTGTGACGGGCTCAAACTTCTCTAACGGATCGTCGAAGTTTGTTGCAGGCGGCGAAACGTCCGGCGTGAGTCGATAAGCGAGGTTTCGGGCCGGCACGTCGCGCAGCACACGCGGTCTCACGTCCTGTCGCTCGATGACAGATTTGCACCCGGCGGCGAAAATCAATGTAAAGAGAATTGTTAGTCTCGAGGACGTCGTCAACGCGATGGCCGCTCCTGGCGATCGTTGATTAACTCCCGAACGAGAACAGGGTTGAGTGCGAGCAGAGCGCGGATCGTATCGCGAGGCGAGAGGTGATCTTCGTCGCCTTCATCAACTTCAACGCAGTTGTGTTGAATGGAACGGGCCGATCGCCTGGCAATCGATTCGTAGTCGGGCGTGCCGTTGATGTACGAACGAACCGCCATCGCTCCGATCAGGTCGCAGGTGATCTCCTCGCCGCGTTGTCCATGAATCTCGAGGCCGGTGAGATCCGAGGCTTTGTTTCCCACCGCGGCGACGAGCGGGCGCAAACTGTCGTTATCGCCATCCGCGATGTGCATCAGTTCGTGGGCCAACACGCTGATCATTCCTTCATCAGAACGTAAGCCCGCGAGAAAGATCGTGCCGAAAGTTATGACGTGCGGACGGCTGAGAAACACCGACGCATTGTCACGCGACTCCATGTCGGGCCTGACGCGCTTGACTTCATTGACCCTGCTAATAGCCTGCTTGAGCCGTTTCTCAAACTTTGGAGACTTTTCAAAACCGTATTCAACTGCGAGTTGGCGCAGTGAAGCGATTGCGAACTCTTTGGCGAGCGGAAGCAATCGCTGGGCGCGTTCGGCGCCGGCACGCGCTTCCGGGCTTTGCACCGGCAACGACGGCCGCGCCTGCATCTCGTCAATCGCGACACTGCTTTTTGGATCGAGCTTCGCTTGCGTACAAACAACGCCGATCGCGTCTTCCAACAACGCTCTCGCTTCGGCCGACATCGACCCGCGGCCGCGCGTTGAATGTGATTCGATCTTGCTTTTGGTTTGGGCGAACGAGGTGGAGAAACAGGCACAAATTAAAAGGATGCACAAAAGGCGCAGGCGGCGGATCTGGATTTGACTCAAATTCATTTGCTTTTGTGCCTTTTTGTGGCTACTCAACGGTGTCGCCAGGCAGCCTTCCGCTTCTCCATAAACGCCTTGACGCCTTCATTCGCGTCTTCACTCTTCATCAACTCGTGCAGGTAGATATTCTCCTGCTGCTCCAACGCGGCTTCGATCGATCTTCCGCGACCCAGGTCGAGCGCTTGTCTCGCAAAACTGAGTGACATCCCCGAAAGTTCCCTCAACTTCGCCAGTATCTCGAGCAGTTTGGGTTCGAGATGAGCGCCGGGCACCACGTGGTTGCACAGGCCCAAACGTCCGGCCTCCATCGCATCGATTATCTCACCGGTAAGTATCAACTCGCGCGCGCGTTTCTCGCCGATAACCAATGGCAGGAGCACCGCCGCGACCGGTGGAAACACACCCAGCTTTATCTCGGGCTGGCCAAAACGGGCCCGATCAGAAGCGATAACAATATCGCAAGCGGCGACCAGTTCGCACCCGCCGCCGAGTGCTGCGCCGTCAACCAGGGCGATTGTCGGTTTCGCGATCTGTTCGAGGACGCGAAAGATCGCGTGGAAGGCGTCGAGCATTTGGAAGATCGCGTCTTGAACGTGCTCTTCGACAGCCACGCCGGCACTGAACGCGCGACAATTCTTATCGGCGTCGAAGACGATCGCCACGATGTCGCGACGAGCACACTCGCCGAGCGACGTCGTGATCTCGCGCATCATTTCGATGTTGAAGACGTTCAGCGGCGGCCGCGCGAAAGTGATTCGCGCCACCCGATCGTCGATGTTGAAGCGAATGTTCTGCATAAAGTGAATGCTACAAAGAGGCACCAAAAGCACAAAAGCATTTAGCTAACGTGTTTGTGCCTTTTGTGCCTCTTTGTGGCCCAACCAGTCGCGATAGACGCGCGTCTGTGCCGGCGTCGGGTTGGGCAGCGGCACGATGCGATAAGTTCCCTCGCGACGATCACCCAACTTGATGAGCAACGTGCTCAAATCGTCGAAACGAAAGATCGTCAGGTTAACCAGATCGCCCGGCTTCTTCTCTGCCATGCGCGCAGTGAAAAACTCTTTCGTCACTCGCATGTTATCCATGGCGACGATCTGATCGCCGGCATTCAGTCCTTGTTCGTACGCAGGCGACCCGGCGTAAACATGCTGCACCATAAGCCGCTCACCTTGGTCCGCGAGGTCGGCGCCGAAAAACAGATTGTCTACACGATCACCCGGCGGTCCAGTAGTATCCAAACGAAGTCCCGCGGCTTCGAGCGCCGCGTTGTAATTGAGCTCCTCTGTGCCGCGCACGAAGCGATTGAAAAAGTCTTCCAAACTCGATCCAGCCATGAGTTCGCATGCCTTCTGAAAGTCCGCTGGTCCATAGTTCCGGCCCTTTTTGAAGAACTCCGTGTAAAGATACCGCAAAACGTCATCCAGCGACTTCGCATTATTGCTGCGTTTGCGAATCTCGAGATCGAGCAGCAGTCCGAGAATCGCACCCTTCTCGTAATACGAGACCTGCGAGTTGACTGAGTTTTCATCCTGCCGGTAGTACTTGATCCACGCGTCGAAGCTCGACTCCTCTGCACTCTGTTCCAGCCGCCCGGGCGTGTTCTGCAACGTTTGGAACGCACGTGCGGTGGCTGTCAGAAACTCACTCTCGGTAATCAATCCGGCACGACGCAACGCGAGATCGGCGTAATAGTCAGTGATGCCTTCCGCGACCCAGAGAAGTTTTGTGTAGTTCTCCTGCGTGTAATCAAACGGCCCCAGCGCATCGGGCCGGATTCGCTTGACGTTCCAGAGGTGAAAGAACTCGTGAGACACGAGCGACAGAAAACCGCGGTAGTCGCGTTCGGGCGTAGCAGTAGCGGCAGGCGCCGCGGACGTCGCACGATCACCTGTGACGATCTTGAAGCCGAAACGCGGATATCCGAGCGCGGTCGAGTTCAGGTGTTCGAGGCCGCCGCCGGCATTCTGTCGCAAATGAAGGATGAAAGTGTAATCGTGATAAGGGACCTCGCCGCCCATCAACTCGACTTGCGTCTCGACGATCTTCTGCACGTCGCGTCGCATGCGTTCGGGATCATAATTTCCTTCGCCGTCGATCACGATTCGATGCGCAACGCCTTTTACGTTGAAGACGAGGGTTTTGAAGTTGCTGACTTCAAACGGCGAATCGTACAGAACGTCGAAGTTCTCGGCGCGAAACGTATTCCTCTGGCCCAACACGGCGGGCAGGCCAGTGGCGACTTTCCAAACATCAGGCGCAAGCACGCGGACAGTCGAGGGACTCTTCAAATAGCCGTCGAGGTACATCAGGATGTTGGCGTTGTTCCAGAACCCGTGACTCGAATTCAACTCACTCGTCCGCACTGAAAGCTCGTTTGCATAAACGCGGTAAGTCGCGCGCCAATCGCGAGCGCCGTTTGTGACCACGCGCCACGTGTCCTTGTTGATCTTTTCCCACTCGAGCCGCTGGCCCGCGGCGTTGGTTGCGGCGAAGTCCTGCACGTGACGCGCAAACTCGCGCACGAGATACGAACCCGGCGTCCAGACCGGCATTACCAGTCGTTCTTCCTGCGGGCCATTCGTCGTGTGTTTAATTGAGACCTCTACTTCGAACAGGTGGGTGTGCGGGCGCGGCATGGCAACCGTAAATGAGATTTCAACCGGTTGGGACTGGGCGGCCGCCAGAAGCGGAACAGCCAACAACCACGCGGCAGCGCACACAAGCCGGCGTTTGTGCATTTGCATGAAACGTCTTTCGAGAGAAGTTGCTGACAAGTGCAATGGAATGTTACTACGTATCCTGAGTTTTAGCCGCAGATTTTCAGCCGCAGATTTACGCGGATAAACGCAGATCGGCGTTCATCCGCGTAAATCTGCGGCTAAATTAAACAGTTAAATTAACGCGCTAAGCACAATGAACCGTTCACCGCTGATCGTCATCTTCACAACCGTCTTCATAGATCTCGTTGGGTTTGGAATCGTCATTCCGGTTTTGCCGTTCTACGCCGAAGGCACAGCCTTCAACGCGACGCCGCGCACGGTCGGGCTGCTCTTCGCCTCCTATTCGATCATGCAGCTCATCTTCTCACCGGTGCTGGGGAGATTGTCTGATCGATATGGACGCCGGCCCGTGTTGTTGCTTTCCATCATCGGTACCGGTATCGGGTTTCTCGTGATCGGCTTTGCCACAACGGTATTGATGCTTTTTGTCGGCCGGATTCTCGACGGAATTACCGGCGGAAACATCTCGACTGCTCAGGCTTACATCGCCGACATCACTACCGAGGAGAACCGGGCGAAAGGTATGGGCCTGATCGGCGCCGCCTTCGGGCTTGGCTTTATTTTTGGACCAGCGATCGGCGGAATTCTGAGCCGCTGGGGCATTCACGTGCCGTTCTTCTTCGCCGCCGCTCTGTGTTTCGCAAACGCCGCGCTGCTTTTTTTCACCTTGCCCGAAACAGTCACGCCAGATCATCCCGCGAAGAATCTCGCCGGGAGTCGTAGCTTTCGCAACGTGCTTAACTCGCTGAAACAGCCGCGCCTGGCGTTTGTGCTGATTATCTACTTCCTGTTCATCGTCGCCTTCTCGATCATGACGACGTCGTTCTCACTCTTCACGATGTTCCGGTTCGGCTACGACGCGCAACACACAGGCTACCTGTTCGCGTACGTCGGACTGATCGCGGTCATTATTCAAGGCGGATTGATCGGGCGCCTGGTGAAACGTTTCGGCGAACTGCCGCTCGTGATCTTCGGCGCATTCTGTTTCGCGATCAGTTTGTTTGCGGTTCCTTTTGTTGGACCAGCAGCGGGAGGACTGGCGGCGCTGCTCATTGGCGGCGGCGTCTTTTCAATGGGCAACTCGCTTGCGACTCCCGCGCTCACGAGTCTGGCGTCAAAGAGTGTGGGGCCGGCGCAGCAGGGAGTCGTTTTAGGAGTGACGCAGTCAGTGGCGAGCCTGGCGCGCGCTGTCGGTCCCTTTCTCGCCGCCGTGCTGATCGATAGTTCGATCGCGCACCAGGGCGCCGACGGGATACCGCATTACATGAGCGACCACTCGCTCTTCGTCACCTTCTGGACGGGCGCGGCGATTATGTTCCTCGCCTTTTTCCTGGCCATCTATCGCCACTCTACTTTGCAAACTGCGCAACCGGGCCATCAGGATTGATCAGATCCTTCAAATTCGAATACGGCACGACGACAAACTGCGGCCCCGCCGCGTACGGCCCAACCTGGTAAGCATCGAAGTCGATACCGATCCCTCGCTTCGTCATGGTCCAGCTCGCATAATTCTTTGCGGTCGGCGCCGCGCCACTCTCGATCGACGCATTGTCCACACTTCCATCAGGCGCTTTCATCTGCTTTTTCAACTCTGCGATGCAGTAGGCGGCAATCTGCTGCAGATACTTCGCTCCGGGTTTGAACAGATCGCTCAGCTTCAATTGTTTCCCGTTTTTCAAATCGTAGTTGAGCACTTCAGAAAACGAATTCGGATGTGCCGCGCCCTGATAGTAACTGCCGATGTCAAACTTAATACTCACCAGATCGTCCTGCGCCAACGCCACCGTGTAACCGACAGTCAGATCGCTTCCCATCGATCCTTCGGGACGCGGTTCTTCGCCTTCTTCGGCGCCCATGTCTTTCTTGAAACCCGCCACCTTCTTGGTCACAGTCGCACGCGCGGCTTGATTAAACTTCTCGAAGTTTGGATTGTTGCCGCCGGTGAGTTGCGGATACGTCGCCGAGATCTCATACATCAACTTCTTATTGCTCTCTTTGATCTGCTTCGACACGAGGTCGACGTCGCCCGTAAAACTGATCGGCTCTTCATGCAGTGAAAACGCGGTCTTCTTGTCGCTTCCCTTTTCGCTCGGCGGCTTTGACCAGTTTCCCGCGAGCGTGGCGAGACCGTCTGCTGCGTCCACCTTCCAGATGCCCTTGAAGAGTCCGGTCTGTTTGCCGCTCGGATCGAACTCTTCGAGCGTCAGGTTGCCGTCTTTATCGACGCTTCCACGCAGGTCAATCCGAGTGCCGACTTTCTGGTAGAAATAGCTGCCGGTGAGTTGATCGCCGTTGCGCACGAGTTTCATCTGCAGGTCGAGCGAGCTACCGATCGAACCTTTGAAGTGCTTGATCAACGGCGCAGGCGCGATTCCGCCAACAAGATGATTCTGTTGCGGAGATGCAGTGGCGACTGAAGCCGGCGCTGGTGGAGGTGATGTTGTCGCTGTTCGACGACAGCCAGTGAAAAGCAGCAGACAGGAAATGAGCAGGCACGCGCGAATGTTCATCGCGGCCTATTTTATCAGACCATTTATCAGGCCGCGTTCCGAAATTTGTGCACGCACATCGGAAAACGTCAGTTCGCACAGTCTGCCGCCGGTGAACAATGGCTCGTTGGTTACGTCGGCCAGCGCAAACGATGGCGTTGGAAAACTGTCGAGCTCCTCGTCAGTTTCAAAACTGACTTCGGCGAGCACGAGTCCAAACAGATCGCCCAGAAACATATCGACCGAAAACTCGCGGCCTGCGAACTCAAAGTAGTAACGATTTTTCCGAATCTCGTTCGTATCGAAGACTGACAGGATCTCCGCTTCAAGCGCGTCGAGGTAAGTGTTGGTGATGACTGTGCGAGAGAGGTCGTTTGGATCCGGCGCGTACTTCTGCGTGAACTTGACGGTCCACTTGTTTGTGCGCGGATCACGCACTTTGCGGATTCGCAGGCGCGTGCCGGTGATGTAGTTGTCGGTGATTTGAAGATGTGGATCGGCGCGAGTCATTCCCTCGGGCAAGTCGCGCAGCAGGTAGCGCCGCTCGCGCTCCATGCGCGCGTACTTGCTCTCGGGAACGATCGTGTTTTGATCGGTAAGCTTGGCTACACCCAATCCGTGTAATCCGTGGCTAAATCTTCCCGGCCTTCATGTCAGCCAGGCGCTTCTCGAATGAAGAGGTGTCGACTTTATCGGTCTTGCCACGCTGAATCGCCTGTTCAGCCAACGCGAACGCCTCGTCCTTCTTACCCGCCTTATACAATGCAATCGACTTGTTGGCGAGATTCTGGAACGTCTCTTTGATCTTGATCGACTGGTCCAACCACGCCATGCCTTGAGCATCGTCGGCAGGATTCTCGTTGTTCAGCAAGTAGTTTCCAGCTTGCATCGGAGTGCGCCAATCATCGGGCTTGGCGTTGCCAACAGTGGCCTTGAGCTTGGCCATCGTCGTCGCGGCCACGTCCGGCACCTTCACCGTGAACGGCACGCTGACTTTCTCCCAACGGATGTTCACCTGTGCTGAATCGTCACTCACCGGATCGATGTTGTAGCTCAGCCATTCCTGGCTGTCGTTCATCCACTGCGGCTTAACTTTTACGCGCAACGTGTCCTTCGCCGGATCGTAGTTAAAGCTGCCCCACTGGTTCGCGGTGCCGTTAAAAACGATGGTCCACTCGTCTTTGGTCGGAATGGTATGAAGGCTGTAACTTCCGGCCGCAAGTTTTTGACCGTTAATCAAAACGTCATCCGTGACGACAAACATCGTCGCTTCGTTAGCGCCGGTGCGCCACACGTGGCCCCACGGAACGATCGGAGCATTTTTCGGCCGCTCGTTTTGATTGTCGAGCGTGGCCTCACCTTTTACAGAGGCTTGCTCCGGCAACGGGTCGCCCCAGATCTTGCGTCCTTTGACGCCGGGGCGGCTGTAAGTGATCGTGATATCCGTGACTCCGATTCTTTCCGTTACGCTCGCCTTCGGACTTGGACGCGGCGTGTCGATCTGCGCAAAGCCTGCAACGGCGAAGCACAATAGAGCAAAGAAGGAAACAGAAATACGCTTCAGGGAATTCATGGGTCTTTCTCCTCGTGATGAGTTTGGCCGCAAATCATATAACGGAATTAAAGAATTCGATAGCGCTTATTAGATCTTAAACGACCTATTTGCCTATAATGCGTTGGACATTCAACTAACCTTTCAAATCTGCATTTTTTTGGAGGAAACACCCGCATGAGGAGCCGCGTCTCGCCCATCCTGCTACTGCTGTTTTGTCTCTCGATCTGCTCCGTCCAGTCCGCTGCTCAAAACGGACACGGTGGTCAAACGACTCGACTGCTGCGAACTCCGACCGTAAGCGCAACGCAAATCGGCTTCGCTTATGCAAACAACATCTGGGTTGTTCCGCGTGCGGGCGGCACTGCGCGGCGGCTGACGAGTTTCCAGGGACAGACAGCGAATCCGCATTTCTCACCTGACGGTAGATGGATCGCGTTCAGTGGCGAGTACGCCGGCAACTTCGATGTTTACGTCGTTCCGGCTGAGGGCGGCGAGCCGCGTCGTCTAACGTGGCATCCGGGCGCGGACCTCGTCGAAGGCTGGACACCCGACGGCAGATCGATTCTCTTCTCGTCAAATCGCGGAAGCTGGGCGCCCATCGGCATGCCACGGTTTTGGACCGTGCCTGCCGAAGGCGGCATCGAGGAGCCGATGATCCTGCCGCGCGCGTACCAGGGAAAAATCTCCGCTGACGGCACTCGCGTCGCTTATCGCATGAACAACTCGTGGGACGAGGAACGTCGTAATTATCGCGGCGGACAAAATCGTCCGATCTGGATCGTCGATCTCAAAACTTACGATCTCGTTTCGCCGCCGTGGACCGACTCCAAAGACGTCGATCCGGTTTGGCTCGACGACTCCGTGTTCTTTATTTCCGATCGCGACGGCGTCGCGAACGTTTGGGAATATCAGACAAAGAGCAAGACGCTGAAGCAAGTGACGAAGTTTACTGACTTCGACGTGAAGTCGATCGATTCAGGCGCGGGCACGATCGTCTTCGAGCAGGCGGGATACATTCACGAGCTCGATCCGAAGAGTGGCAAAGAAAAGGTCGTGAACATCCTAGCGACGGGTGACTTCCCGTGGATGATGCCGAATTGGGAAGACGTCACAAACCGCATGACAAACATGGCGCTCTCGCCGACCGGCAAGCGCGTCGTCGTCGAAGCTCGTGGCGAGATCTTCACGATCCCGGCTGAGAAGGGCGACGTTCGCAATCTGACGAATTCGAGTGGCTCGGCGGAACGCGATCCGGCGTGGTCGCCGGACGGCAAGTTTGTTTCTTACTTCAGCGACAAGTCGGGCGAGTACAAGCTCGTGATCGAAGCGCAGGACGGCTTGACGCCTCCGCGTGAAATCACACTCGCGAAGCCTACGCATTACTACACACCATCGTGGTCGCCCGATTCGAAAAAGCTTTTGTTCACTGACACAAACTTGAAAGTGTGGGTGCTTGATCTCGCAACCGAGCAGGCGAAGATCGTGGGCCAGGACCCGTGGATGGTGCCTCAGCGCACGTTGAATCCCGTGTGGAGTCCTGATTCGAAGTGGGTCGCTTACTCGAGTCGTCTGCGTTCGTTGTATCACGCGATCTTTGTGAGCAACGTTGAGACGGGTGAATCGAAGCAGATCACCGACGGGCTTGCGGATGCCGTTTGGCCGGCATGGGACGCGAGCGGAAAGTATCTTTGGTTTCTTGCGTCGACCGATTTCGGGTTGCGTTCGCAATGGCTCGACATGACGTCGTACGATCACGAAACCAACTTTGGTCTCTACTTCGCAGTTTTGCGAAAGTCTGATTCAAGCCCGTTGCTGCCGGAGAGTGACGAAGATCGCGGAGTCGGCACAGGAACGCGTCGACCGCCGCCGGGCATGTGCGCCGGTGATGCCGGCGGACCCGCGGAAGGCGGCGGCGGCGAAGGCGGCGGTGGTCAACGTGGACCGCGAGGTCCCGTCGGTGTGCAAATCGATTTCGACGGACTGCAACAACGCATCGTTTCAGTTCCGGGTGTGCCGGAGCGCCCGTACGCAGACTTGCAAGCCGGTGTCGATGGCCAGGTGTTTTATCTGGAAGCGACGCGGACCGGCGGCGGTGGCGGTGGACAAGGTGGCCCCGGCGGAGCAAGCAACGAGCTATGGCGTTATCGCTTGTGCGATCGTCGCGCTGCAACCTTTGCGAACGGCGTTGCTGCTTACGAGATCAGTGCCGATCATCGCAAGCTCGTTTATCGCGCGGCAACGGGCGGTGGCGGACAAGGTGGTGGACCAGGCGGCTTTGGTGGCACTCCGCCACCACCGCAGTTGTTCCTCGTCGATGCGGATCGAACTCCGCCGCAAGCCGGCTCGGGACGTTTGAACTTCTCGCTGCGCATGTATCTCGATCCGAAGGCGGAGTTCAAACAGATCTTCAACGAAGGCTGGCGTAATCAACGCGACTATCTCTACGTGCAGAACATGCACGGCACGGATTGGCCGAAGATGAAAGAGATGTACGGGCAGTTGCTGCCGTATGCGATGCATCGCGCTGACCTCAACTACCTGATCGATATCATGGGTGCTGAGATCGCGATCGGGCACTCGTACGTTCGCGGCGGCGACATGCCGACTGTGCCGCAGGTAATCGGGGGACTGCTCGGCGCGGATTTCGCGATCGAGAACGGCCGTTACAAAGTCACGCGCATTTATGACAACGAGAGTTGGAACCCCGATCTGCGCTCGCCGCTTGCGACGCCGGGTGCAAACGTCAACGCCGGTGACTACATTCTTGCCATCAACGGCATCGAGCTGAAAGCGCCCGACAACATCTATCGCTTGCTGGACGGAACGGCGAACCGGCAAACGACGCTGACCGTCAACTCGACTCCGTCGATGGAGGGCGCTCGTACAGTCACGGTCGTTCCGGTTGCGAATGAGCAAGGTCTGCGCACGAGAGCGTGGGTGGAATCGAACCGGCGTCTCGTTGAAAAACTTTCCGACGGCCAGCTCGCTTACGTCTACCTGCCGAACACGGGCCAGCCTGGCTACACCAGTTTCAATCGTTACTACTTTTCGCAACAGGACAAGAAAGGCGTCGTCGTCGATGAACGGTTCAACGGCGGCGGCTCGGCGGCCGATTACATCATCGACATCCTGCAGCGCGATTTCGACGGCTACTTCAACAATGTCGCCGGCGAGCGTTACCCGTTCACCAGTCCTGCCGCAGGCATCTGGGGAGCGAAGGTCATGATCATCAACGAAATGGCAGGGTCAGGTGGCGACTTAATGCCCTACATGTTCCGGCGGCGCAAGATTGGTCCATTGATCGGCAAGCGAACGTGGGGTGGCCTGGTGCACACGGCCGATACGCCGCCGTTCATCGATGGCGGATCGATGATCGCTCCGCGCGGCGGCTTCTTCACACGCGAAGGCAAGTGGGCGGTAGAGAACGAAGGCGTCGGGCCGGATGTTGATATTGAGAACTGGCCCAAGGATGTTATCGGGGGTCGAGATCCGCAACTCGAACGCGCCGTGCAGGAGGCGATGCGGATGTTGAAAGAACGTCCGGTCGATCGGTCTGCGAAGGAGCCACCGCCGCCAGTGTGGGGCAAACGGCCGTAATCGGTGTAGTCTGTGGCAGGTTTTACTCGGGGAGAAGTAACAATGAAGTTCTATTCGATCATCCTGCTCGTCGCGATCTGTTCTGTCGCAAGCGCCCAACAGGAACCCGAGGTCATCCGGACTAAGACTGAACTCGTCCAAACGGCGATCACCGTCCTCGACAAGAAGGGAAACTTTGTCGAAGGTCTGCAACGGGATCAGTTTGAGTTGGTCGTGGACGGCAAGCCACGCCCGATCGCATTCTTTGAACGCGTCGCCGCCGGCAGCGCCAGGGAACGCGAACTCGCGACGCTGGGCAATCCCGATGAACCCGCCCCAAAACCGGCGACGCCCGTGACCGTTCCTGGCCGCACGATTGTTTTCTTCATCGACGATCTGCATCTCTCACCGGACAGCATGAATCGGACCCGCATGATGTTGCAGCGGTTTCTCGATCGCGAGATGAGTTCGAAGGACAACGTCGCAATTCTCTCTGCCAGCGGACAAGTTGGATTTCTGGAGCAGTTCACTAACAACCGCGCCGTTCTCGACGCGGCCCTGGCGCGACTTGTTCCACGCATGTACGACGCAGCGGGCTACAGCTCCGGCAACTCAACGAAGATGACGGAGTACATGGCGCTCACGATCGATACGAGCAGGACCGATGCCAAAGTGCTGAACTTCTACATCGAAGAATGCATGAAGGGAGCGGCGACTTTTAGAAAAGCTCGCTCTGCATTGCAGCTCGTGCGTGCTTCCTGCGAAACACAGGTTAAGAACAGCGCGCGTGCTGTGCTGATGCAGGCCGCGCAGATTACGCAAAACACTTACAACTCGCTCGAGTCGGCCATGCGTTCTCTAGGACGCGCGCCAGGCCGGAAGCTCGCCTTCTTCGTTTCAGATGGTTTTTTGCTCGACGCTGGACCACGTGCCGCCGCGGTACGCGACAAATTGGACCATGTGATCGATGCTGCGCAGCGTAGCGGCGTGGTGGTCTACACGATTCATGCACAGGGATTAGTCAACAGCTCGTTCCTCGATGCGGGAAATAACAGACCAATGGACCCAGCCGGACGGCTCGATATCGCCTCCGTCGGAGAACTCGCGGCGAATCAGGACGCGCTCAGTGCGATGGCGGCCGATACCGGTGGGCGAGCACTGCGCAATATGAACTACTTCGAAGGGTGGGTCACGAACGTACTCAACGAGACTTCGAATTATTACGTGCTGGCGTGGCGCCCGGAGAAAGATGAAGAGAAGGTGCAGAAGTTTCGTCACGTCAAGATTAGCGTCGTGGGCCAACCTGAACTGACAGTGCGCGCGCCGCGCGGGTACGTCGTGGGGCCGGAAGCAACCACGACTGCTTCATCGGAGAAAAGCAAAACGCCCAAGACTCCCGATACCGAGTTACGCGATGCGCTCAGCGATTTCTATCCTGCCGCTGGTTTGCCAACTCTGCTGTCGTTGACGTATCTCAACACTCCCGCGAATGGCCTCGTAGTGACTTCGTCGATGGAGATCCTCGGCAGTGGCGTCAGCTATGGCAGTGACGGCAAGGCGACGATCAAACTCGCGGGCGTGGTGCTGAATGACAAAGGGAAAATAGCCTCGAGCTTCAAGAATGAACTGAAGATCGATCCGCCGAAGTCGGGCGCATCTGATGCGATTTTCTACAATCATCACACGCCGCTCGCGCCGGGGATCTATCAGTATCGCGTTGCTGCGCGCGATGAAAAATCAGGGCGTGTTGGGAGCGCGATCCAGTGGATCGTGATTCCGGATTTAACGAAGAGCCAGTTAACGCTCAGCAGCGTGCTGCTTGGCGGGCAGGTGCTGGAAGATAAGGCGCACACCGAGAATGCGCACGTTCAATTGAGTGTGGATCACACTTTCTCGCGTTCTTCAAAACTCGGGTATTGGGTGTTTGTCTACAAGGCGAAACGGGATGC
>DASSEB010000255.1:0-3173 GCA_035696765.1 Pyrinomonadaceae bacterium
GAACACTGGTCCAGGTAATACTCACAACCGGCACGATGGGCCAGCCGCCAATCTCCACAGAAGACTCTGACCGCGCGTTTGCTTTCGTCAACGATGGTGTTAATTCCGAAAGCGGGCGCGACCAGCGACGCGACGCGTTCACACTCCTCGTGCACCGGATTGCCGTCCAATTGTCCGGCACGCACACCCGCCTTGCGACCGCCCTTCTCGAAATCGAGTGCGAGCATGTGCGTGGCTTTGATCGTCTTTGCCGATGCGAGTCCCGGGCAGATTGATTTACGCCCGCCGGTGAATCCTGCGAAGTAGTGAAAATTGATGCCGCCAGTCAGAATCACGCGCGAGAACTCTGTCAGCGCCCGGTTCACTTCCACGTTCACGCCGCTGGCCGTCGTTCCGAGCGTCGTGAGTTTTGACTGATCGTATGCGTCGTGTTCGAGAACACGCAGTCGCTGCACGACAAACGGCGTCAGTAGTTCAGGCTTTTCCTTTTCACTAACGCGTCGATGAATGTCGGTCGCAAAGATGATGGCGATGTTAGCAGGTGAAACCCCACCCTGAATCAGACGCCGGATGAGCAGGTTAACAATCTGCGCACTCGCGGTCGCACGCGTCGCGTCGGACACGACGATCAGCACTGAATCATCACTGCCGGCAATCTCGTCGAGTGGTGGAGAAGCAACTGGAGAATCAAACGCCGCGCCGATTTCAAAATCACTCAACCGTCCAGGCAGATTCGATTTGTTGTCGATGACTGCGAAGCGGTCTTGCTCGTAATCGAACTTAAAAGATGTGCGTCCATAGGCAAGATCCGTGTTCATCCGTGTACCCCGTGGCTCACAAACCGAAGTCGATCATCGCTTTCTCGATTACATGCAGCGACGCGAAGTCTGTGTCGCCCGCGGTGCGCGCTTCAGCGAGCCACTTGCGCAGTTGTCGCGCCTCTTCAATCGAGCCGATGCGACACGCGCCAGTCAGCGCGAGGGTAACGAGCGCATCGGGCGCGCCGTGAGTCACGAGCGCGGCCTGCAACGCCGCCTGTTCTCGCAGATCCAGGGTTAACAGGAGATTGAGTTCCATCTAGCTGCGCTCGGACCTAAAACACGCCGTGCCGGCATGACAAAAGTGAAACGTCTCGTCTTCAAAGTCGGGGGTTTCCATCTGGATCGTGAGGTGATCGACGCCAAAACGATCGTGCAGCTTCGTGCGCAACTCCCTCAACAAGTCAGGTTGCGAAATGCTGTCTGCGTGAATCACGTGCGCGCTCAGCGCTTCGCGTCCGGAAGTGATGGTCCAGACGTGAAGATCGTGGACGTCGGCGACGCCTCGCGTATCTAAAATCGCGTCTTCAACCGCAGCGAGATTGATGTGCGCCGGCGTGCCTTCCAACAACACGTTCGTCGATTCGCGGATCAACCTGATCGAGCCCCAGATGATCAGGAGACTGATGACGACGCTAAAAACCGCATCCGCCGCGTACCAGCCGAAGAGCAACATGCATACGCCCGCGAGTATCGCAGCAACCGAGCCCAGCGCGTCACCCATGACGTGCATCCATGCGCCACGCAGGTTGAGATCGACTTCGTGACGCGCGTGAAGTATCCACGCACAGATCAGGTTTATGGCGAGGCCGCCCGCTGCTACGACGATCATCGGCCCACTGCGTATGATTGGCGGCGAGACCCAGCGCTCGTACGCGCCGTAAAAAATCATGATCGAGATCACGACGAGCGCCACGCCGTTCACGAGTGCTGCGATGATTTCGAGCCGGTAGTAACCGAAGGTCTTGCGTGAAGTTGCAGGACGAGCACCAAACCAGACTGCGGTGAGCGCCAGCACAAGAGCCGCGACGTCGGTGAACATGTGCCCTGCGTCGGCGAGCAAAGCGAGCGAGCCGGTCCACCATGCGCCCAACACTTCCGCAACCATGTAAACAGCAGTCAGCAGCAGCACAAGACTCAACCGCCGCCAGCTTTCATTGCTGTGCCGGTGCTTGTGATCGTGATTGTGTTGCGTGCGTTCCAAGCACGCTTAGATTAGCAAATTACGATTATCGTGGGCAGGGTGTAGCCGCGGATTTGCGGCTACTGCTCCTACAACGCCGTGAGGCCGAAGGCGCTATAGAATTCGCGGTAGAGTTCGTTGTATTCGCGCAATGCTACTTCCATGATTCGCGGCAGCTCGTCGATGTCGTGCACGTTCACGATCGCATTGACGTTGTTGAGAAACGCAGCGTGCGCGTCCATCGTGCGCAGCGAAGGCGACACGAGCACAAAGAAGAGGCGGCGCCGTTGCGGCGGCCGCAGTACGTTGATCTCCCGGATCACAAATACCGACCCTTGTTCGGCCGGATCAAACTGTGGTTCGAGCAGGACGGCGTCCATTTTGTTTGCGCGCATCGTCTCCACCGCCTGGCGCGTGTCCTCCGCCACAAAAACCTGAAAACCGGTCTGGCTGAGTTTGCGAGCAATCACGTCGCGATAAGCTTCGCTCGTGCAGACCAACGCTTTGCGTTTGTCCCACGACGGGCGTGCCATCGCATCTTCGTTGTTCGACCGTGTGTTCCTCGAAAGTAGATCAAATAACTGGCGGACAGTTTCATCGCTCGTGACGGTGCTGGTGGAGCTCTGTGCCGGCGCTTCGTAAGCGCGCGCAGTCGACTGTTCAAATCGCGGATGATCAGTTGCCGGAGATCCGCCGATTGCGAGCGCGCTCTGCTCCGTCGCCGGATTGGCCGATCCGGAGTTGACCGTGCTGTTGCACTTCGGACAGCGAACGCTGAACGGCCGGTTCGGAGACTTCTCGTCGTCGACCTGAAGCCGAGTCGCACATTTTTGGCAAACGATAATCATTACTCAATCAGACCGAGCATCGAGCCGGAGTCGGAAAACGCATTGACAGTCATGCCATCGTCCCTGCGAATAAAGTCTTCGGCGGCCGTCATGCCCTTCAGCGAAAGCAGCAAATTGTTTTGGTTGGTCGCAAACGCCAGCCCGTCTTCGAGACTCACAACCTTCGATTCGATCAGTTCTCTGATGACCGTGTCGAAGTCCTGCATACCGTCGAGCTTACCGTCGCGCATCGCATCCAGCAGAGACTTGCCTTCGACCTCGCCGGCCTCGATGTACTCGCGTGTGCGCGGACTCGAGCGCAGGATCTCCACCGCGGCCACACGT
>DASSEB010000256.1:0-18113 GCA_035696765.1 Pyrinomonadaceae bacterium
CACGCGACGAGGTGCGCAACGCGGTCTGGGTAATCTGCGCGCGATTCCATGGGTCTTTGGTTGGATGCAGAGTCGGCAGGTTGTGCCGGCATGGTTTGGAGTTGGCTTTGCTTTGGAACGCTTTGGCGAAACCAATATGCAGTTGCTTGAGAAACTGATGAAGCAGTTTCCACTCTTCACCGAATTAATCGCGAACGTTGAGCTGGGATTGGCGAAAGCTGACCTCTCGATTGCGCGTTTGTATGCAGGGCTGGTGTCTGATGCAGCGCTGAGGGAGCGAGTGTTCGGCATGCTCTTCGAGGAGTTTGAGCGTACCAAAGCCGTCGTGCTGCGTTTGACTGGACAGACGACGTTACTCGAGAAGAACCCGGTGTTGGCCCGTTCGATTCGACTGCGAAATCCGTACGTCGATCCGTTGAGTTTGATTCAGGTTGAGTTGCTGCGCCGGAAGCGCCGCGGTGAGGACAACGACGATCTGAACTACGCGCTTGCGGCTACGATCAACGGGATCGCGGCCGGGCTAAGGAATACCGGGTGAGCGCGGTCCGTGCCTCAAAAGTATCTCAGCCACAAAAGCACAAAAAAGCACAAAGGCATCCGTTATGAAAGCTGTTGTCATTACTCGTTTCGGTGGTCCTGAGGTTTTGGAAATTCGAGACGTTCCGAGACCAGAGCCCGCGCCGGAGGAAGTACTCGTTCGCGTGCGGAGTACCGCACTCAATCGCGCAGACCTTTTGCAGCGGTTAGGTCGATATCCTGCGCCGCCGGGCGCTCCGCAGAATATTCCCGGGCTGGAATTTGCCGGCGAAGTCGCAGAGTTAGGCGCGAACGCTCATCGCTGGCGCGAAGGGGATCGCGTGATGGGCATCATCGCGGGCGGAGCCCACGCTGAATTTGTGACTGCACATCAGGATGCAGTTGCCGTTGTGCCACCGAACCTCGAGCTGTCTGCCGCGGGCGGCGTTCCTGAGGTCTTCATCACCGCACATGACGCCCTTCGGCAAGCAGGATTCAAAGCCGGAGAGCACGTCCTGATTCATGCAGTCGGGAGCGGCGTCGGGCTGGCCGCAACACAACTCGTCAGGGCTTTGGGAGGACATGCCTTCGGCACTTCGCGTACGCCGGACAAGATTGAGCGCGCGAAAGCCTATGGTCTCGAGTCGGGATTCGAAGTTCCGCAGCCGAGCGAGTTAACAGGGCTTTCTGCTTTTGCCAAGAGCGTGACCGGCGACGGCGGCTTTGACGTCGTCCTCGACCTGAATGGAGGTCCCTACTTCGCCGCCAGCCTCGAAGCGATGGCACCGAGGGGACGGCTCATTCTCATCGGTGGCGTCGCCGGTGGCAAGACTGAGGTCGACCTCTATCAGATACTCGGCAAACGTCTCCATGTAATCGGAACGGTGATGCGTGCGCGATCTCTGCACGAGAAGATCGCTACTACCGCGGCATTCGAAGGGGAAGTTGGACCACTGCTGGCCAGTGGAACTGTTCAACCAGTAATCGATTCTCAGTTCCCACTCGCTCAAATCCAGGATGCACATCGACGCCTCGAGTCCAACGAGACTTTCGGCAAGGTGGTACTCACGACGTCATGAGTTCGGATACATGAGCACTGAATTTTTCTTCCCTCGCATGCGAATTGAGAGTAGTATCCGCTCACACCGCTGATCCCGATTCCTTGAGACCCCTTTCCCCGGGTCAGCGCAAACTCTCAAACGGAGGCACCCACGATGCTTCGCACGCAACGAGTCATCACCTTCTTCAGATCCCGTGCTCCCAGACTTTTTATGGGTGCGCTAATGCTTGGAGCTGTTTTCGGAGCAGCGCCCGCGACAAAGGCCGACCCGGTTGTAGTCGGCGGCAACTGGTACGAATTCCAGTTTGGGGGATTTTGTTCAGGGCCCTCCTGTCCAGCGACTGCGTGTACTACTGGTCCCTTTAGCTGCATTCCGAGCCCGAGCGGAAACTCGGAGTTTGCTCCAATTCCGCCCTGGACCTTTACTCTTGTTGGACCCGGCTTCATCACAGTGACAGACGTCGCTCTCAGCGGCGACGCGTTCGATGTGTTCGACTTCGGCGTGCTAATCGGATCTACACCCTCGGTCACATTGTTCGGCACGATCTGCGGTCTTGATCCGGTTCCATGCTCAATGGATCCGAACGTCAGCCATGGCGTATTTTCGTTAACCGCGGGGCCACACTCCATCACTATCGTCGCGAGGACTGTTGTCTGCTGTGTAGGACACTTCCGGGTCGATGAGGCAGTTCCGGAGCCAACGACGCTGCTACTGCTGGCGACCGGTTTAGGCGGGGCAATCAGTCTTGTAAGGAGGAGACGAAAGCGTTGAGTCCAAACTCTCGTATGCAACAACTCATTAAACTCCTGCTGTTATCGCTGCTCCTTTGTTTAGTTCCTTCCGGATGCGTCGCTCAAAAAGCGGAGCCCAGCACGAGCACGCCGGCACCGCCGCCGATCATCTGCAAAATCGAATCGGTCCCAAGAGGCATGGTCGTCGTTGGTTACAAGCCCAACTCAGCTTGTAGCGACGGAACTGAGTTGTTAGTAAAGCAACCTGAAAACGGCGACGTTATCTGCGCCGAGTCACCTGTACCACCACAGTTCTCCATCGGTAAAGAGGCCCACGGCAAGTTAGTCGGAACCTGCCCGAAGAAAGCGTTCCTCATCGCCCGTTCGCGTCCGGCGTCGCGCGTCGACAACAACGCTATCGCGCGCGCGTTCGCGAGTAGAACAAGCTACGTACAAGTCGAAGGCGAGGGCGTGGTGGTTCGCCTTCTCCCAGACGATCTGGACGGGTCGCGACATCAGCGATTCATCGTTCAGCTTGCGTCAGGACAGACACTCCTGTTTGCACACAATATCGACGTCGCGCCGCGAATCGACCAGCTCGAGGTAGGCGACCTCGTACGCTTTTATGGTGAGTACGTCTGGAACGCAAAGGGCGGGGTCATTCATTGGACGCACCACGACCCACAAGGCACGCACGTCTCGGGCTGGGTCATCCACGACGGCAAGAAGTACAAATAATACAAACCCATTTACATCTGAAGAGCCAACATTGTATCGTTTAGCGGCGTGTTTTGACGAAAGTCAGAATGGCCGGCGCTCACTTAACTCTGAAAATTCGTCTGCTATGTTCCCCCGCAAGCCCACAAATTTGATCGTTGCAGCGCTTTACTTCTGCATCGTATTCACTTCAATCGGTCCTGTCGCGCTCGCGCAAAAGAAGACTGCGCCCGTCGAAGCGACTCCTCCGCCACTCAATGAGAAATTCAAGTTTGGCGATGTCGATCTGGAGGTGCTTGAACAGGCGGATCTGCTCGACGTTCGTTTTGAGCGTGATGGCCTCGTGCTCGCGGACGAATCGGCGAATGCTTACTTGCGTCGTGTCGGGCAAGCACTCGTTCCTCGAGATCTCGCGCTCGAAAGAGTGTCGTGGAAATTTCGAGCGCTCCGCGATCCGCAGCCGAACGCCTTCGCACTCCCGAACGGCTCGATCTACGTCACCACCGGATTGCTGACTCTCATCGACAACGAATCACAGTTAGCGGCGATCATCGCACACGAGCTGACGCACGTGATGCGACGGCATACGTATCTGCACAATCGCAGTACCCGCAAAAAATTTCTGACGATGAACGTCATGTCAGCCATCGGCGCGTATGCGCCCGGAGGCGTTGTCGGCGCAGTCATAACCGTTGTCACGACAGTAGCTCCATTCATCATGATTGCGACGATCTATGGTTACAGCCGCGAGCTGGAACGCGAAGCTGATCTCAAAGGCATCGACATGATGATCAGCGCCGAATACTCGCCTGAAGAAATGGTCAACGTGATGAAGCTGCTCGATAAAGACATCGAAGGCGAGAACATCCGGCTGTTTTATAACGACCATCCCTCGCTTGATGAGCGAATCAAGTATCTGAGTGGTTATCTCGGCGCGCGCGCCGACAGGGTGACGCACCAGATGGAGCTCAATCGAGAGCGTGCGGCGTACTTTCGGAGCATGGAAGCCGTAATGCGGCACGACCTCCAGCTCGCGATCAATGCGGGACGCGCTCGTTCAGCCGTTTACCTCGCGCAGCGTCTGGTGGATTTTCATGCCGACTCGGAAAATCTGTTTTGGCTGGCAGAAGCGTATCGCACGCTCGGGCCGCGCGCGCCGCAGCTAACCGAAAAAGAGTTGACGAACAGCGCGAAGAAGGACGCTTCGAAGAAACGCGAGAAGCGCACGGTGGAAGAAGAGGAGCGCGAACTGCTTGCGACGCCTGCGGGTAAGGAGAATTGGCAAAGACATCAGCAACTGGCTGAAGACTTCTACCGGCGTGCCTTGAACGCTGAGAATCCGGTGCCGGTTGCGCATCGAGGGCTCGGCATGCTTTACGAGAAACTCGAAAGAGGAAGCGATGCCGCCGCGGAATATGAGAAGTACCTCGAGCTGTCGCCCTCCGCGATCGATCGCGGACGAATTCAAAGACGCATTGAATCGTTAAAGGAGAAGCTGAAATGAGTGCTCGATCTATCGTGCTGAAGATCTTTGCCACAGTGGTACTGCTCACCGTGTGTGGCTCGCATGCAGTACGTGCCCAATTTCTTCACCCGAAGATCAAGTCGAAAGAAACCACGATTCGGAACGTTGTTGTCCTGCCGGCGAGAGTGAATGTCGTCCGCGATAGCATGAAAGGCCCGGAGGGCATGGCGGCTGAGTCTGACGAGTTGAGCGGGCGCGTAGCAGCAATGGTCGCTGAGGTTTTGTCGAAAAAGAAACACGTCACGACGCTGTCGACTACCGCGGCATCAGCGGACGCCGACCCACAGCAGAAGTACAACATCGCTGACTTTCAAACTAAGTTTGACAATCTGTTGCCTAACATTCTGAAGAAGCGCAGCGACGTTAAGAAAGGGCGCTTCTCAATGGGCGATGAGGTGCTGAACCTGAATTTGGAGAAGGGTACAGACGCCATCGTATTCATTCGCGGCGAAGGAAAAAAACTCACCGGCGGCAAAACTGCGTTTCGATTGCTGGTTGGCGGAGTTCCGGCTTATCTGAAATTACAGATCGGGGTAGTGGATGCGCGCAACGGTGAAGTGCTGTTGTACACGGATCCGGTTTTGGTCGGGGATCCGACGACGGCGGTTGATCGGCTGCGAAAGGCGTTGGAAAAGGGATTCAAAAAGCTCCCGGAAGTTAAAGCTCAATAGATTCAGCCCGAACTCTTTCCCAGCAGCACGCTAAGGCTGTTACTCTCGGAATTACTCGTCACAATATCAATCGCACCGGTGCCAGGGGAGCCGTTATTCTGTTCCGGGCGTGGAATTCTATGAGTGCCCGGATTGCGTAAACCCGGACAGAGGCTCCACTTCGCTCCGATCCGCGGTTTGCCGATCCGTTAAGGCGAGTCGGGCTGGAGGGGTAGACTTTCAATTAATTACAAAAGCATATAAAGCACATAAAGATAGTTCATAAAGACACCATCGATGCTTCAAAAATTGACCACTGCGCTCCTTATCAGTTCGTTCGTTGTTTTCTCGTTCGTTTCAGCCCCGGCGAAAGTCGCCGATAAGCCACAAGTCATCAAACTCGAGCGGTTCCGCAAAGCTTTATGGAAAGTGCACGTCACTGTTAAGGGCAGGGCGGGCGACTTCCTCCTCGACACCGGCGGCGGGAACACTCTGCTGACGGAGCAGTTCTCGAAGTCGTTGGATTGCAAGTTCTGGGGGCGAACCACGGGCTACAACATGTTCGGAAAAAGAAGTGACAGCCCGCATTGCGACAACGTACAGATTACAGCGGGCGACGTGGCATTGACTCCAGTCAACGTCGGCAAGATTGATTTCGAAGACCAGTTTCCAGGAGACAAACAACCGGACGGACTGCTCTCACTCGACGCATTCGACGGCAAGGCGTTCACTCTGGATCAGACGGCGGCAACCCTGACCATTGAGACGAGCGCAAGTCTCGCCAGCCGCACGAAGGCGATGAAAGAGCTGCCGTTTCGTCTTTCGCGCGAGTGTTCCGCGAGATGTCTGAGCGCCTTCATTGGCGTGCCGACGTCCGAAGGAATGACGTGGTTGATCCTGGACTCTGGCGCCGGCGGCGTTTCGCTGATCTCAAAGGACCATGCCAAACTTTTCGGCCTCGATCCCGAACGCAAGGAACAGCGGCTTAAGTATGAGGTCACTCCGGGCGTTCCCATCGATAGCCCCGTGCTTGTGACCGACATGATTATGGATGGCAACCTCGGCCAACCGTTCATGAGCCAGTATGTCATGACGTTCGATCTGGCGAACGGCCGCTTGTGGGTGTCGAAAAACAGGTAGCCACAAAAAACGCACAAAAAGCACAAAAGACTGTCTTTGAGTTTTGTGCCTATTCATCTTCAGCCGCAGCATCAGGCGCATTGATTAACCAGCGTCCGCGCAATATCATCAGCATTGGTGGATTCACACCATGAGACCTGCCAGGTTGTTGTTGAATGGATCAATTGTTACCCCCAACATTTATCAAAAAGCGAAATAACAGCTTTCTTTGTTTGGCCCTGACGCTGGTATCTCTGGCTGCCTGGGCTGCTTTATCCGACGGTTTTTCAAGCCAGGCCGCCGCTGTGTCCGCCAGCGGATGCTCGGAGCCGAGCTTTCTCAGCGCAAAGCTGGTACATCGCTTCACTATTACAGGCGACATCACTTCCGGCGATTTTAACGGAGACCATCACCTCGACCTCGTCACACTTACTGGAACCGACGTGGCGATTCTTCTGGGTAACGGCGCTGGCGGCTTTGGAACTCCGACCTCCTTTCCCGCGGGCCCTCTTGGCTTTTACTCTCTGGCAGCCGGCGACTTCAACGGCGATAGCAAGTTGGACGTTGTCAGGGCCGGCTATGACAATGGTGTTTCCACTGACGGCGAACTTTCGGTTTTGCTGGGCGACGGCACGGGCAGCCTGGGCGCACCCCACTCGCTGCATACCGACGGGGCTTTCAACGAGATCACGCTGGGCGACTTCAATGCTGACGGAAAATTAGATCTAGCAGCGTCTTCCGTAAACGGTGTGTGGGTGATGATGGGAGATGGGACCGGCTCTTTCGGCCCCGGCGTTCGATACCAAACGGCAGGCTCATTTTTGGTCGGGATCAAAATGGCCGACTTCAACGGCGATGGTAAAACTGACCTCGTTACAGCCCGGCCGAGCGCTGATGAAGTCGCGGTATTACTGAATGACGGTAACGGTCAATTCAGCACCGTGAGGCAGTTTGCTACCTCTCACAGACCTATAGAGCTCCTCGCGGGTGATTTCAACGGCGACGGCAAAGCGGATGTCATAACGGCGACTTCGAACGTTGATCCGCCCAACAACATTTCGGTTCTGCTCGGCGACGGAGCGGGAAACCTCGCGCCTCCAATCGACACCACCTCCACTGATGCAATTGATTTCCTTTCATCCGGCGACTTCAACGGAGACGGCAAGCCGGACTTGATAAAAGCCGGCAGTCGTGGCCCTCTTGGCATTTTATTGGGAGACGGAACTGGGCACTTCGGCGCGCCGCGCGACTTCAACCTTGCTGGTTTTAACGATCAATTAGACGCAGTCGCAGGCGATTTCAATGAGGACGGCAAGCTGGATGTAGTTACGAATTACATCACCATCGCTTTTGGTGACGGCGCGGGCGGACTGCTCGCTGCGCGCAGCTTTCGCGCGGGGAATGATCCGGCTTCCATTGCAGCAGGCGACTTCAACGAGGATGGTAGACGCGACCTGCTCGTCGCAAACAAGTTTTCCAATAATAACAATGTCTCGCTCCTGGTCCAGGACGGAACGGGCTCGTATGCGCCGGCGATAAGTCTTGCCGTGGGATTTCAGCCGAGGTTTGTCGCCGCCGCAGACTTCAACGGCGATCATCATCTCGATTTTGTTACGGCTAACAGCGGCGCTACTGGATCAACGCCCGGTACAGTCTCAATCAGGTTAGGAGACGGAGCCGGTAATTTCGCGCCCGCGAGCAACTTCGCTTCCGGCTATGCCCCTTACTCTCTCGTTATAGGTGATTTCAATCGGGATGATAAGTTGGATCTAGTCGTCGCTAATATGGGCTTCGTTATAGTATCGGAGAGTGGTGTTAAAAATTTTCCGAGGACCGTTTCCATTCTAATAGGCGATGGTGCGGGAGGTTTTGCAGCGCCGGAGACCCTCATCACCGAGTCGCCCGATCTGTCGGAAACCACCACCTTATCCATCGCAGCGGCCGACCTCAACAACGACAGTAAGCTGGATTTGGTTGTAGCGAACGCTACGACTCTTTCAGTCTTACTGGGTGACGGTTCCGGACACTTCGGGCCTGCGACTGCCTACGCCGCAGCGACAACTCTCGACTCAGTTGTTATCGCAGACTTCGATCGAGACGGAAAGGCGGACGTCGCCACCGCTAGTGACACGATCTCAATCAGGTCGGGAGATGGGGCCGGTAACCTCGGAGCCGCGCATGACTTTGCAGTGGCGGAGGACCCGGACCATATCGCCGTCGGCGATTTCAATATGGATAGCAACCTGGATCTGGTCACGTCCAACGGCGGCGCCGTATTTGTGACACTTGGCGATGGCGCTGGGAATTTTGGCACTCCCACCGTGTTCAATCTCAGAGCCGCGTCCACCACCGTGGACGATCTCAACGGCGACGGCAAACTCGATATCGCGATAGTTCCGTCCGGCGTCGGGACTCATTACATAACGATCCTCCTTAACACCTGTGGCGCATCGGTAACTCCCACGCCGACACCAACACCGACACCAACGCCGGCACCAACGCCGACTCCGTCGTTTGCGCCAGTACTCCTCACCAGCGACGGCACGAACGAGGCCATTGCTCTCGATTCCGTGACCTTAACGCGCGGGCCGTTCGCCGTTCGGACACGGTTCAACTTCAGCCCGGATCAGCGGACGCGCATCCTCCTCTTCGCCTCAAACCTTGAACTGCTGCCGGGCGAGGATGCGTCGAAAGTGACAGCGCAGGCAGAGAATGCCCAGGGCAAAGGTTTCCCGCTTGTGGTTGAGAACGTCGCGAAGGTTCCTGGTTTCGACTGGCTTACGCAGGTAGTGGTGAAACTGCCGGATGAGTTGGACGGAGCAGGTGACGTGCAAGTGAGCATCAGCTTACGCGGGATGGTCAGTAATAAAGGCCTCATCACGATCAAGGTTAGCGATCCTCCGCTGTAGCCGGCGATGATCGATCCTTTCCAATGCACTCGGTGTAATGCGTCTCTTGTTGTAGTTGACGCTCCAACCGTCGTCTGCCGCTACTGCGGGGCTGTGAACGAGGTGCCGGCGGCGTACCGCGAAGAGCTTCGGCTGTCACGCGATCTCGATCAAACAACACGTCGTGCGATCGCAGAGTGGGCGCGCCTCGACAATATCAAGGTTCCACGTTGGTGGTTTATCGGAACCGCGAGCATTCCGTTTGTAGTTGTCGCGGGAGGTCTCGTGGTTCTTCTGGCCCTTGCGCTGCTGAAGACGGTAAGCAGCGCAAACCTTCCTTGGCTCGTCGCCGTTTTCGTTTGGCTTCCACTTGCGCCCGCTGCGTTGTTGGCGTCCAGCATAGGAACGAGAAACCTGCTCGTTAATGGCGCTGCGCGTATCGGCGTTGCGTTTGCCGCGATACCGTCGGCGTCCCAGGAGGGCGAGTTCAACTGTCGCCAGTGCGGTGCGCCACTGACAGTCGAAGCCCGCGATATCCTCGTTCGATGTTTGTACTGCGACGCGGAGAGTATTGTCCGTCTCGATGCAGCGCAGATGCGGTCGCTGGAAACAAATGTCGAAACGGCGAGAATGAGTTTAGCTCAGGCGATGGCGGCGTTATCAAAGCACGCCGAACTCGCCTCGTTAGAAACGCGTGGCCGTGTGTACGTGATCGCCGGCTTGTTAGTCTTGCCGCTCATCTGGTCCTTTGCGATAGGAGTACAGTCAAGTTACTGGTCTTTCTTTATTGCATTGGATGTGTTTGTGCTCACGCTTTGTGTGTTTTGGATGATGCGCGAGGCGTTTCTCCCACCTGCGACAGTAGAAGAACTTGATGCACTTAGAGCAACTTCAGAAACACATCCTCAACGCGCGACAGCCGAGCGGACGGCCGGCACTCGCGGATGGTACGAACATGCGTTCGAGCCTGTGAATTTTTTAATTCCGTTGGTAGTCGCGCTGATGTTTGTGGCGATTGAGGCAATCGTGCTCGGATGAAGATGATTGATCCGTTCTCATCCGTGTTCATCCGTGGCCTATTCTTTAGATGAGCCAGGGCAATGCAGAGCGGGGCGCACCGATCGCTTCAGCCGCCTGCTCGAGTTTTTCTCTTGCGAGCGATAAAGATCGTAACGGCTTAACCCGAACGCGGCGTGACCAGACCGTCCACGGTTCAACCAGGAGTTCGTGACGACCTGATTCAGTATGGACTTGCCTCGCGTGAGCCAGCAACCGAACCTCGAGCTCTTTGACGGCTGGGCCACTGCTCTTGATTGGTCCATTGGATTGGTTAATCAAGGCGAGCAATTCTAGTCCACGGGATGAAAGGCCACGCGTTTGCCACGACTCGTTTGCCAAAGCTATCGCGAGAAACGCGGGCCAGAACTTGCGATGGACCAGGGTAACTTTACCGTTGAGTAGTTTCGTGAAAAGAACATCCGGATGTTCGGACAGGTCTGACAAAACCGCAAAGATCAGGCGGCCTTTCGGATGAGACCACCATGACTTACTGACAGTCTCGCCCGTCAGCAGCGTGACTACGTTAAGTAGGCGCTTGTCCTGATTCAATAGCAGCCCAGCGTTCGAGAGGGCATCAAGGATGTTACCAGTCGCTTCTACCATAGCCGTTCGCACGAAGGATCAGACTCGTCGCCTTCCGTATAGTTCGATAATATCGTGACCGCGTCCGAATTCAGTGTGCACAGCGCCGGAGGCGTCATTATCTATTGATCCAGGGCGACGCGCTTCGCTCCGCTCAGCGCTTTGCCCCCGGCTACCTTATTTTCGCGCCTTCGGCGCTGCTCACTGAATTCCGACGTTGAGGCAAAGCATTCATGACAGGAATATGTAGTCCGGCGTGCATGGCGACGATTGCCGTGTTGGCCCACTTAATTGTTGCCGTAGTTCATGGCCAGGCGCACACCAGATTGGGTGTCGGGCTTAGCAACTCGCAGCAATTATACGTTCTTGCGATTATCGTACTCGCGCCTTTGGTCGCACTCGCCTTGTCATATACACGATACGCCAGGGCTGGTCTGTGGCTGTTGCTCGCCTCCATGCTCGGCTCTCTCATCTTCGGTGTTGTTTATCATTACATCATTATCTCTCCGGATCACGTGGCCCACCTGCCCACTGGAGAAGCGCGCGGCTTGTTTCGTGTCACGGCTGTGCTGCTGTCGATAACGGAAACGTTTGGCGTGGTTGTAGCGGCGATGGCGCTTCGATCAATGCAGCGAACGCGATGAAGATCGAGCGTTTGTCTGTGTTCATCTGCGGCTCGTAAGATCAGACAGGAGTAATTTGGTGGATTCTCAACTGCTCGTCCCTTTGCTTACCTTCGGCGGAACTCTCCTGCTCGTGATCACGGGCCTGCTCAATTTTTCCGTATTCGTGAGGCAGCTACGCGCCTCGAGAGAGCAGCTTGAAACCGCCAGACGTTTGCTGGAGAGTTCGCGCCAGCAGCCGCAGATTCAACTGGTGCAGCGGGCAATGACGGAAACCTCTGACCACCTCAGGCTCTTGATCGAGAGGCCGTATCTGCGTCCTTACTTCTACGAGAACAAGGCCTGGACAGAGGGAGATGCGGCGAGCCGCGACGAAGTAAAGGCAATGGCTGAACTGCTTCTGAGCAATTTTGCTTCGGCGATCATCCACTCGGCAGCGTTTCCTCAATACCCTTTGCGCGGCGTCGAGCAGACGATCAGGTTTCATCTCCAGAACAGTCCGGCTATGCGCGATTTCCTGTTCGAAGGCTTTGATCGCTTCCCGCTCGCCGGTTTGGCCCTCCTCTGCCTGAAAAACGAGACGAAAACTGAAATCGAGAGCGACTTGCGCGCGCTAATCGTCGCCGCCGGCGATGACGCGGGTGAAAAAGCACACCGCGAAAGACTCCTGAGCCACTTACAGGCGACGAACGCAGCGGAGCCGCTGGAATTAGCGAAGTACAGTCTGGAGCCGGCGCGTGCAGTGCCGCCGGACCTGGATGTCCCAGCGCGCGTCTGGAAATGATCATGCAACTTGGATCTCGGCAGCGGAACTCCCGGCTATCCCTGGACGTTCAAGATCACACTTTGTGATCTTGAAGAAAAGAGATCTTTGCCAGCATTTCGCCTGCGGCGGTGTTAACGAAGGGAAACCGCTTTGGTGAGATCTGCCAATAAAACTTAAGAACCTTCCGGAGGCCCGCGATGCAAACGTTCCTGCAGGACCTGAAATACGCGCTGCGCATGCTGAAAAAGAACCCGGCCTTTACCGCCGTCGCCATTCTGACTCTAGCGGTCGGCATCGGCGCCAATTCGGCCATCTTCAGCGTTCTCAATTCTGTCCTGTTACGTCCGCTGCCTTACCGGCAACCCGGCCAACTAGTTCGCGTCTACAGCGAGTTTCCCACGATGAAGCTCCAGAAGTTCTGGCTCTCCGCACCCGAACTGCTCGACATTCAGCGCGAGGCAAAATCGTGGGAGGCAATAGGCGCCTGGGCACCGGGCGGTCGAAATGTTGGTACCGAGAGTGAGCCGCTGCGAGTCACCTCAGCCGCTATCACGCGCAGCTTGATTGATGTGCTGGGAGTGCAACCGGAACGTGGCCGCAACTTCACTGAAGAGGAAGATCGCAATGGCGGACCATCAGTCGCAATTATTTCGCATGGTCTGTGGCAAAAAGGCTTTGGCGGGGCAAGTGACATCATCGGCAAACAGATTCAGGTCAACTCGGCAACAACCACCATTGTCGGTGTGATGCCTGCCAACTTTGCATTCCCTCCCGGAAGCAACGATCAGGTCGAGATCCTCGTGCCTTTCCAATTTGATCCTGCCAACCCCGGTAATCGTGGCGGCCACTTTCTTTCAGTGATCGGCAGATTGAAACCCGGTGTGACTATCGAGCAGGCGCAGAGCGAAATGACGAGCTTGATGGCCGGCTGGAAGAGTGAGAGTCGCGCGCAGCATTTGCTCAACCCTCAAAATCACCCGGTGGTAATGCTGGGTCTCCACGAAGACGTTGTCGGTTCAGCTCGCAAAGCCGTGTGGCTGCTCATGGCTGCAGTTGGTTTTGTTTTACTGATCGCGTGTGTGAACGTTGCGAACCTTTTGCTGGCGCGCGCGGAATCGCGTCATCGTGAATTTGCAGTCCGCCTCGCACTGGGAGCCGGTGTAAAACGAATGGTCCGGCAATTCGTCGCCGAGGGTTTCGTACTCGTTTTAATCGCTTCAATTCTCGGAGTCGCGCTCGCATTCGTGGGCTTGAAGGTCTTGCTGCTGTTTGCGCCTGATAGCGTGCCGCGCACTGAAGAGATTGGCGTTGGTCTTCCCGTACTCGCGTTCACCATCGCAGTTGCGATCGTCGCTGTCTTTCTCTTTGGTCTCGCACCACTGGCCCAGGTCAGTGAACGTAATCTGGCGAACTGGATTCGCGGCGCCGGGCAGCGCGCGATTCGCGGAGGAGGTCAGGCGCTCCGCAAGGGACTCGTAATCACAGAGATTGCCCTGGCAGTGATCCTCGTCATCGGTTCCGGCCTGATGATTCGCGCTTTCTGGAAGTTGCAACAAGTCAACACCGGCTTCGATCCCGCAGGTGTTGTCAGCTTCAGCTTGAATCTACCGGCAGTTAAATATAAGCCCGCCGAACGTCTCCAGTTTGTAAACGCGCTCGAGCAGAAACTCAACACTGTTCCCGGTGTGACCGCCGTGTCCATTGCAAGCGGACTACCTCCGCTGCGCCGCATCAATGCTAACGACACCGAGATAGAAGGCTACCAGCAAACACCTGATAGCCCGGCGCAGAACGTGGACTACTGGAATTTCGTTGGTAACGACTATTTCAAGGCGATGAAGATCCGGGTGTTGGAGGGACGCCCCTTTGAGCCGCAGGACGATAACCCGAACGCGATGCCGGTTGTAATCGTAAACCAGGCGCTTGCGAAAAGGTTTTGGACGGGAAGTCCGATTGGACGCCGTGTGAATCCCGGTTTTGCTGATCCGAAAGTCTGGTCCACGATCGTTGGCGTGGTTGAAGACACTAAGAACGCCGGCATGGATAAGCCGGCCGGTCCCGAACTTTACTTTCAGGTACGACAAGCGAATCAGTTCCTCAGTGGGAACCTAAGTTATGTCGTTCGCGGCTCGAACGAGTCCGCGTCGCTGGAAACCTCGATTCGCAATGCCGTTCGTGAACTGGACTCGAGCCTGCCGGTCTACAATCTTTCGTCCATGGATGAAGTGGTGTCGAAGTCGATGGTCCAACCACGCTTCCTCGCGCTATTGCTGGCTACGTTCTCCGGTATCGCGCTGTTCCTCGCGGCGATCGGTATTTACGGCGTGATGGCTTATTCGGTGGCGCAGCGCACGCAAGAGATCGGAGTGCGAATGGCGCTCGGTGCGCGACCGCTTCACGTGTTGCGACTCGTCCTTGGACAGAGTCTTGTCATGTTGCTCATCGGCACAGTGATCGGGTTGGCAGGCGCATTTGCCCTCACGCGATTGATGCGCACCCTCCTGTTCGAAATTACGGCGACTGACCCGGTGACGTATGTAAGTGTGATTGGGTTACTGACTGTCGTCGCATTGCTGGCGTGCTACATCCCGGCGCGTCGCGCAGCGAAGGTTGATCCGCTGATTGCGTTGAGATACGAATAGGACGCAAAAAGAATAGCCGAGTTAATCTTGCACCCAATCTGATTTCACTGCAGAATTATTTGCCACAAAGAAGCACACAAGGCACAAAAATGAGAAAATCATTTTTATGCTTTTTGTGCTTTTTGTGGCTGAAACTCTGTAACTGAGACCTAATGCCTGAATCCAAAAAGAAAATACGCTGGTCCTCCGCCTGGGCCGATGCACGGGAACTCGTGTGGGCGCATCGTCGCCGGCTCATTCTCGGCGCTGGTCTCATGATCGTCAATCAGGCGATGGGCCTTGTGTTGCCTGCTTCTACCAAATATTTGATCGATGTCGTAATCGGAAAAGGCCGTACGGATTTACTCTGGAAGATTGCGCTCGCAGCGGGCGGTGCGACAGTCATTCAAGCCGTCACCTCTTTCAGCTTGTCACAAGTTTTGGGTGTCGCGGCCCAACGTGCAATTACCGAGATGCGCAAAAAGGTTCAGAAGCAGATTTCCCGCTTGCCGATTAATTACTTCGATTCCACTCAGACCGGGAAATTAATTTCCCGGATCATGAACGACGCGGAGGGCATTCGAAACCTGGTCGGTACCGGACTGGTCCAACTCGCCGGTAGCTTCATCACCGCCGTAGTCGCATTGGCTATTCTGTTTTGGCTGAATTGGCATTTGACTTTGATCACGATTGTCGTGCTCGGAGTATTTGGCGGTGCGCTTGCATACGCCTTCACACGCTTGCGTCCACTTTTTCGCGAGCGCGGCGAGATTACCGCAGCGCTCACGGGCCGGCTCGCTGAATCGTTGGGCGGCATACGTATAGTCAAAGCTTACACTGCGGAAAAACGCGAGGCGCTGACCTTCGCGCGTGGCGCTCACAAACTCTTTCGCAACATCGCCAAATCGATGACCGGCGTGTCAGCCACGTCAGCCTTTTCATCGCTGGTGATCGGCGCCGTCGGCGTCGTGCTCATCCTGGTCGGCGGAAATTCCGTTGCGACCGGACAGATGACCGTCGGCGATCTCTTCATGTATGTAATGTTCACCGGAATCATGGCCCTGCCGCTGATTCAATTCGCGGCGATTGGCACACAGATCACCGAAGCCTTCGCTGGACTCGATCGCATTCGCGAAATCATGAACATGCGAACGGAAGATGAAGAAGACTCTATCCGCGAACCTTTGCCGGAGGTTCAGGGCGAAATTGAATTCGATAATGTTTCCTTCGAATACAATCCCGGAGTCCCGGTGCTGAAACATGTTTCATTCACAGCTCCGGCCGGCTCCACCACTGCGCTGGTTGGTTCCAGCGGTTCGGGCAAAAGCACGCTCATTAGTCTAGCCATGAACTTCAATCAACCGCTTTCAGGAACGATCAGAATTGACGGCAAAGATCTCCAGACGTTACGGCTGCGCGACTTTCGTTCGTACCTCGGCGTGGTGATGCAGGACAACTTCCTGTTCGACGGAACGATTGCCGAGAACATTTCCTTTTCGAGTCCGCACGCAACGATGGATGCGATTAAGAGGGTGAGCCGAATTGCTCATTGTGAAGAGTTCATCGAGAACTTTGAGCTCAAGTACGACACGATTGTAGGTGAGCGCGGGGTAAAGCTGTCGGGTGGCCAGCGCCAACGCATCGCGATCGCGCGGGCAATTTTGGCAGATCCGAAATTGCTGATTCTTGATGAAGCCACTTCCAGTCTTGATAGTGAAAGTGAAGGGCTAATTCAGGATGGTCTGCGTTCACTGAGGCGAGGGCGAACCACATTCGTTATCGCACACCGTCTCTCAACCATTCGCAGCGCAGACCAGATCCTGGTCCTGGAAGGCGGCGAGATCATCGAGCGCGGCACGCATGAAGATTTGCTGGCAGCCGGCGGCCGTTATCGGGAACTTTACGATAAACAGTACAAGTTCGAGCGAGATCAATTCATCAATCCGGGAGAAGACTTTACTCCGGAACCACAGCGTGCAATCGGCAACCGGCCCGGATCGGGTCTTTCAAGGCTGTAGCACAAATCCTGTCAAAAAAATAATTAGCAGTCCGGCTAACTATCCGCTTGTTAATTATTAGCGAATGTGCTAAGTATTCAGGCGTCCCAATTTTCTAGGAGGCTGTTATGGAGAGTTCAAACCCAGTTAGAATGCTGTGTACGTATCGCATTAAAGATGGTAAGGAAGCGGAGTTTCTGTCACTACTTGAAAAACACTGGCCCACGCTGCACAGTGTCGACCTGGCGACTGACGAGCCAGCCAGGGTGTTGCGAGCTAGAGATAAGTCGGGCAGAACTGTCTTCATCGAACTGTTCTCCTGGAAAAATAGGGAAGCTCCGGGAGTCGCGCATCAGACGCCGGAAGTGATGTCTGTTTGGGAACCGATGGGGGCGCTGACAGATGAAATGAACTTCTGGCCCATAGAAGACGTCGCCATCAATTTTGCGCAAGTTTGATCCAAAAAAGCGACTCGAGGAGCTCGACGCCGTCCTATCGGCGCTTTCGCACTCTTCGAGGCGTCACGTGTTGCTCGTGGTGCAGTTCCGTGGCGGCACGATGACGGCGGGAGAGATCGACGAACGTTTCCAGCACACGTGGCCTACCACAAGCCGGCATCTGCGTGTGCTTGAGCGCGCCGGATTGCTGCTACACGAAAAGCGCGGGCGGACCAGGATCTACCGGGTGAATTCCGAGAAGCTTGGTGTAGTACGGGAATGGTTGGAATGGTTCGAGTCGTCCGAGCCAACCGGAAAAACTTTGGTGCCGGCCAGGAAGACTCGCGCAAAGAAAAAACCTCTTAAGTCAAAATAAAACCAGCCGGGAAATCTGTGGCTAACAAATTAATGAGGCCACCCTTCAACTAATGACAATCGTGGGCCGCCCTTCGTATTGACATTCTATACGAAAACGTCTATTTACATCTACAGAACGTCTATAGGAGAGAAACATGGCGGGAAGGCAAGTCGACCTGTTGCAAGGTACGCTCCATCTGCTGGTGCTGAAATCGCTCGCTCTTGGTCCGCTGCATGGGCTGGGCGTTTCACGTCGCATCGAACAGATCACGAAGGGAGCCTTCAACGTCAAGCCCGGCTCACTTTTTCCGGCGTTACATCGGATGGAAGAGGCGGGCTGGCTCCAGTCGTCGTGGGGTGAGTCAGAAAACAATCGCCGTGCAAAGTACTATCGTCTTACCGCAGCCGGCCGCCGCCAGCTGGAGGCCGAGACGCAGGACTGGCAGGTGATCTCCCTCGCGATC
>DASSEB010000257.1:0-6851 GCA_035696765.1 Pyrinomonadaceae bacterium
TTCAGCCACAAAGAAGCACAAAAAGCACAAAAGGATTTTATTGATTTTTGTGCCTTTTGTGCTTCTTTGTGGCAAATGATTAGCTTCTTTGTGGCTGAATCAGTTCGCGGACGCCATTCTGTCCATCTCTCGCAGTTCCGACCAGTAGCGCGGCGGTATCAGTAACGTGTGGACCACAGCTCGCAAATTGAAGCTCGTCAGGATTCCGTACGTGCGAACAAGATCAGAAAGCAGATCGATTGAGTGGAGACGAAGCAATCGTTTCACCTCGTCGGGCACAAGCAACGCTTGCACCTGCAGTAGCAGGTAATAACGCCACGCTCCCAAATGCCGGCGATACTGTCGAAACAACATCGCCGTGTGCCGGCTGTAAGTGAGATCGCGCACCAGGTGAAGCCGCCGGTCCTGTCGCCACTCGTCATACGTCTCCGGCAATTGAGAAACCGATAACGCCTCGCCAATCCGTAAGAACACTCCGTACAGCTCGTTCCGTTCGGACGCTGAAAGTGGTCGACAAAGAAGAGCGTGAGCACGTTCGGAATAATCGATCAACATGTAGAGTACGTCGCGGTACGCCCAATCCGGTATCGTGTCGCTGCGTTGGCGCTCGACTGTCCGGTGCGCCGCGTTTATTCGATTCAACGTACGCTGCGCTTCTTCCTCACCAACGAAAACGATCTCCTGCGCATAGCGAACGGTCGAGAAAAGACGGCCGATCGGATCGCGCGGGATTTTACCCGTGAAGAAAAGCCAGTCGACCGCACGGTTGAGCGCGAACTCTGCTGCCGAACCCGCAAAGATCAGCAGAATAAGATCCGGGTTACCCCAGATTTTCCGCACAATCGAATTCTTATGTACAAAGTCTGCCATCGCTCTCGCGAGACTATGAACTGAAACACGTGCAACCTGAATATGCTGACGCTATACTAACAACACGCTCCTCGCAAGTTTTGGAGGTGAGACGTGCCGGTCACGGGTTGGAAGCAGTTAACGCCCGTTTACTTCTACACAGCGCTCGTTGTTTGCCTGATTGCGTTTACGAGTGGCGAGGGGTTCTCCTGGCGCCAGAACTTCCTGTTCATTGCGTTGGGAGTGTTTAGTTGGACGTTGATCGAGTACGGCCTGCATCGATTCATCTTTCACTTTGATGCGCGTTCAGCCTTCAGCCAGAAGTTAGTTTACGCAGCACACCTTTCACACCATGAGAACCCGCGCGCGCTGAACCGGCTCTTTTCGAGCCTGATCATAAGCCTGCCGATCGCGATGGCGTACTTGCTGCTGGCCTGGATCGCCACGGGTTCATTCCACATCGCAGCCTATCTTTTCACCGGCCTGACTGCGGGATACTTCTGTTACGAATGGCTTCACTTCCAGGCGCACCACCGTCGACCTCGTCTTCGACTCTTCAGGTATCTTAGGAAGTACCACCTCTTACACCACTACCAGACGCCCGGGCTTCGCTTCGGCGTAACATCACCGTTCTTCGACATGCTCCTGGGAACGTTCCGTCCCGTGAGAAAACCGCTGCCTCGCCATTAATTCCAAATTTTTCACCGGCCCACCGTAACTTTTCACCCCAACCACAGTTATTCTCATAGAAAACTGGCGCGAGGAGTGACTTGAGTCGGATTAACGAATCGGACGAACTCGTCCTGGTCGAGGCTGCTCAGAATGATCCGGGCCGCTTTGCGGAGCTCTATGAACGGAATTTTCATCGGGTGTACGCGTATGTCGTTTGCCGTATTCACGACCGATCCGAAGCACAGGACCTCACCGCGCACGTGTTTCAACAAGCGCTCGCAAACATCGGCAAGTTTAAGTGGCGTGGCACTCCCTTCATTGCCTGGCTCTACCGGATTGCGGCAAACGCAATCGCCGACCAGGCGCGAAAGAAGTCACGCGAACTGCCTGAAACGGAAGGTGCGGCGAATTCTTCGGTAGATTCGGATCTCGAACAAGTTGAACGTCGCGCGCGACTGTTCAGCGCAGTCGAAACGCTTCCGGAAGATCAGCGTAAAGTGATTCTCCTGCGCTTCGGCGAGGAAAAAAGTATTCGCGAAATTGCAGCCGATCTGAATCGCAGCGAGGGCGCAGTCAAGCAACTGCAATTTCGGGGTTTAGAAAATCTTCGCGCACGATTGCGCGAATAGGCTTAAGTAAATGGCTGAACGTTCCATCATCGATCAACTGGACGACGCTGTCACCGCGCTGTTCGCCGAACGCGAACCAGCGGTGGAGGATGGTGAGTTGGCTGAACTCGTAGCGGTTGCGCGCGAACTACGGGGACTGCCGTCCGAACAGTTTCGCGCGACGCTCAAACAACAGTTAGGAGGCACGGACAATATGAGTACCGCAGCTACATCGGAATCGAAGAGTTTCAAACGAGCAGGCTTCCACACGATTACGCCTTATCTAATGGTCAAACCGGCAGTCGAGCTGGTGGACTTCGTCAAGCAGGCCTTCGGAGCGCTCGAGTCGTTGCGCTTTGGATCCGCGGCCGGGCTGCATTGTGAAGTCAAGATTGGCGATTCAACCGTATTGATTGTCGGTGGTCCAGGCTTCGATCCGCGCCCCGCTGCAATGCACTTTTACGTTTCGGATGTGGAGGAGGTTTATGCCCGTGCGGTCGCGGCCGGCGCAACTTCCCTGATGGAGCCGTCAGACCAGGATTATGGCGAACGCCTCGCCGCGGTTAAAGACATTGGTGGTAACGAGTGGTATATCGCCAAACCTTTTGACCCAAGCCCGGTTCCGAATCTCCACAATGTCACGATCTACTTCCATCCCATCGGGGCGCCGAGGTTCATCGACTTTCTGCAGCAGGCATTTGGCGCGCAAGTGGTGGAGCGCCATCAATCTCCCGAAGGTTTTGTCTATCACGCCAAAGTACGGCTTGGTGATTCGATCGTAGAAATGGGTGAAGCACACGACCAATGGCAACCGAAGCAGTCATCCATTTACATGTATGTAGAAGATGTGGATGCGACGTACAGGCAAGCGCTGAGTGCCGGGGCGACATCCGTCTCAGAGCCGGCAGACCAGCCGTACGGCGATCGGACCGCATCGATCAACGATGAATTTGGAAATGTCTGGCAACTGGCGACGCGGCTAGGCTGAGGACCAGGCAGCAAGACCGCCCAAAAGCACAACGCCTTCACCGAAGGTTTTGTGCTTTTTGTGGCGAAAAAAAACAGTTTTGACCGACTCTCTCAACAGAACGCGTAGATAGTGGTTCGGATTTAACAATCTCAAGGAGGACCACTATGAACGCTTTTGAGTTATTGAAAGCCGATCACGAGAAAGTTGCCCAGCTCTTTGAACAATTGGAATCGGCGAGCGGTCGGGAGAAGTTAACTGTGTTCGAGGAGATCAGGACCGAACTCGAACTGCACGCTCACATCGAAGAAAAGGTTTTCTATCCCGCTCTCGAACAGCCCGAGGAAACGCGCGACATAACTATGGAGGCCTACGAAGAGCACGCCGTGGTGAAAAAGCTGTTGAGCGAATTGGGCCGCAGCAGGACCGCCAACGAAGAATGGGAAGCCAAGGCCAAGGTGTTGCAAGAGAACGTGGAGCACCACGTTGAGGAAGAGGAAAACGAACTGTTCAGTAAGGCCCAACAGGCTTTGGGCGAAGAAGAAATCGACCGGTTGGGAGAAGAACTACAGGCCGAGAAAGAGCGCCGGCAGCGCGGGGCAGGCAAATCGGCGAAAAAGAGCTCAAAGAAATCAAGTAAGAAGTCTGGCGCTGCGAAAAAAGCAGGCAAAAAGGGATCGACGAAGAAAGCAGCAAAGAAGAGCGGTGGCAAGAAAGGCGGCGGTAAGAAGGGCGGCAGCAAGAAGGGCGGCAGCAAGAAGGGCGGCGGCAAGAAGGGTGGATCCAAGAAGTCCGGATCAAAAGGCCGTGGTGGATCTAAGAAATCGGCGAAGAAGCGGTAGTCGCGGCCTTAGTAATGGTTGATAAGCTGTACGACTGCATCGTCATTGGCGCTGGGCCGGCGGGCCTGTCTGCTTCACTTTTTCTGGCCCGCTATCTTCGCAGGACCCTAACGTTTCATCACAACAGCCCGCGTAATGAATATGCGCATGGTGTGCACGGCTTTTTAGGGCACCACGGAATCGGCCCGGCTGAACTGCTGGCCAGGGGCCGCGATGAAGTGACGAGCCATGGCGGGTTAATTGTCGAGGCCTGTGTAAGTGCGGTGGAAAAAGTTTCCCCCGAATGCTTTCGTGTGTTCGCCGGCCGTGAGGGGACCGACCCGCAAGTCTTCGAAGCGCAGCGATTGCTGCTCGCTACCGGTCTCCGAGATCTAACTCCAGATTGTCCAGGGTTCCGCGATTTTTACGGTTCAAGTGTGCATCACTGTCCCGATTGCGATGGTTATGAAGTGAAAGACAAACGAGTCGCGGTCCTCGCCTACGACAAGAACGCCGTAGCTTTCACTGCGCACCTTCTGACCTGGACCAAACACCTAACGTTATTGACTGATGGACACGACATCTCGACGAGCGACCGGGCCAGGTTAGCTGATCTAGATGTTCCAGTACGAACAGAATCGGTTGTCGGGTTAGAGGGCAACAAACTGAAGAGGCAGTTGGAGCGCGTCATCTTTTCGGAGGGTGAGCCGCTTGAGTGTGATGCGCTGTTCTTCAACCTCGGCACAAAAATCGGCACTGACTTTCATGAAACGCTCGGATGTCGTCTGGACGATGACTGCGGCTTGTTGTGGGTAGACAAGACGCAGCAAACGAGTGTCGAGGGCGTGTACGCGGCGGGCGATATTACTCCGAACTCGCAACTCGCGGTCGTCGCCGCGGCGGAAGGCGCCATGGCCGCGATTCACATTCACCGGTCGTTGACACCCGAGGCGAGGCAGCGATCTTGAATGTCTTTGACGCCGATTAAGATCATCATTTCTGCCGGTGCGGGTTCGGTTGCGGGCGACGATAACAAAGTCAGTGAACGCCTGATCCAAATCTTTAACGAAAACGGAATCGACGCAGACGTATCGCTGGCTCAAAGCGGTGCTGAACTGAGTGAACTCGCGCAAGATGCAGCACGTGGTCCGTATCGAGTGATCGTGGCCGGCGGCGGCGACGGCACGGTCAACACAGTAGCAGCAACAGTTGTGAATAGCGGCAAGATCCTGGGAGTCTTACCCCTCGGTACGCTTAATCATTTTGCTAGAGACTTGAAAATTCCGTTTGACCTGGAAGCAGCGGCACAAACGATCGTCGCCGGTCACACCACTGAAGTCGATGTGGCCGAAGTGAACAACCGCGTCTTTGTTAACAACTCGAGCCTGGGCCTGTATCCAATCATCGTGCGCGAACGAGAAAAGCGCCAGCGACTCGGCTCAGGAAAATGGCCGGCCGCCGTTTGGGCCACCATTCAGGCCTTGCGCCGGTATCCATTTCTCGACGTTCGACTCCGTGTTGACGAGGAACGGCTGGATCGAACGACTCCGTTTGTCTTTATTGGGAACAATGAGTATGCGATGGAGGCATTTAATATCGGCTTGCGAAACCGGCTCGATCGAGGCGTGTTGAGTATTTACATAACCCACCGAACGAGTCGTTTGAAACTGATAAGTCTGGCGCTGCGGGCGGTGTTCGGACGGTTACGCAACGACAAAGATTTTCTCGCGCTCCGTTCCAATGAAGTGAACATAGAGACACGTCACAAACGGCTGCGGGTTGCTTTTGACGGTGAGATCGAGGTGATGCAGACCCCGCTCCATTACCGCGTTCGCGCGCGCGCACTGCGAGTGATTGTGCCCAAAGATGCAGAAGCTGGATGACGGGACCGCATGCGAAGAATTGTTCATCTGTCAGACTTACACTTCGGGCGCGTGAATCCGCTCATCATCGATCCTTTAAGAACATTTATTAAAGAGCTCCAACCGGACATCGTCGCCGTTTCGGGCGACCTGACGCAACGCGCACGCTCGTACCAGTTCCAGCAGGCGCGTTCCTTTCTCGCTACTCTGCCAAAGCCGCAGATAATCGTGCCGGGCAATCATGATATTCCTCTTCATAATGTCTTTGCGCGGTTTTTTGAGCGCTTGAACAAATACAGACGCTACATCACCGATGATCTTCAGCCGGCTTATGAGGACGAAGAGGTGGTTATGATAGGCGTCAACACCGCGCGTTCGTCCGTCTTCAAAGGCGGCCGTATTAACGAGTCTCAGGTTAGTCGTTTGCGAGAGAAGTTCTGCTCGCTGTCGAGCGGGATTGTGAAGGTGGTCGTGACTCATCATCCGTTTGACTTGCCTGAAGGTTATAGCGAACGGGATCTGGTCGGCAGGGCGAGAATGGCTATGACGGGGCTCGCGGAGTGCGGCGCCGATCTGTTTCTTGCGGGCCATTTGCATGTCAGTCACACGGGTCATACGAAGCGATACAACATCCACGGACACTCGGCACTGGTCGTACAAGCCGGCACCGCGACGTCGACCCGCGAGAGAGGCGAAGCAAACTCCTTCAACCTGATTCGCATTTCCTATCCGGAAATAAGTGTCGAAAGGTTTGCGTGGAACTCCGCCGCGGCATCGTTTGGAACTGCGAGTCTCGAGCACTTCAAACACACCGAGGCGGGATGGATCCGAGAAGTGAGGGTGTGATCGTACCCACACGGCTTTGCCAGCGCTGAACAGCGCCGAAGGCGCGAAAGATGGTAGCCAGGGGCCAGCGCTGAGCAGCGCCGAAGGCGCGAAAGATGGTAGCCAGGGGCCAGCGCTGAGCGGAGCGAAGCGCGCCGCCCCTGGTTAGCCGGAAAAAATTGAATAGAGCACTGAAAGTGCGAAAGATTAAGCCTATTTCTTCCGCTCTTTCAGAGCGGCGGCGTAA
>DASSEB010000258.1:0-7542 GCA_035696765.1 Pyrinomonadaceae bacterium
GAAAGTGAGTTTATTCCGTTCAACTGTTCTGCTGTTCCGGCTGAGCTGATCGAGAGCATGTTATTTGGTCATCGCCGCGGAACGTTTACCGGCGCGATGTCCGATCAGGTTGGACTGATCCGCTCGGCTGAGAATGGAACATTGTTTCTCGATGAGATTGGGGATCTGCCACTCCCGCTTCAACCCAAGTTACTCAGGTTTCTCCAGGAGGGCGAGATTCATACTCTCGGAGAGCACGCGCCGCGCAAAGTGAACGTGCGCGTGCTGGCCGCAACACACAAAGATCTTGAAACACTCGTGAGCGAAAAACTCTTTCGCGAGGACCTCTACTACCGAATCGCGACTCTGACTCTGAAGGTGCCGCCTTTGCGAGAACGGCCCGAAGACATCTCGACGCTCATCTCCCATTTCGTCAGTCACTACGCGCGGAAGAACGAGCGAGCAATTTCAGGAATCACCGCGGAGGCGATCCAGATTCTCGAAACGTATTCGTGGCCCGGGAATATTCGCGAGCTGGCGGCGGAGATCGAACGCCTGGTTCTCTATGCGGAGGACGACGGTTTTATTCGGCCTGAAAATATTAGCCCGCGGATACGTCCGGAGGGCAGCCAGCCGGATGGTCCGGCGGAACGGCTGGATGATCTGCTCGAGAGTTATGAGCGACGCGTGATAACTGAGACGCTCAAACGCCACGATTGCAATGTCGCGCGTGCCAGCGAAGCGCTGGGACTCGGCTCGCGACAAACGCTCTACAAGAAGCTCAAGCGATTGGCGATCGATATTGGCGACTTCCTACAAGAAGACACTGAGCCCGGGATGCAGTATCGGGCCTGAAAGTTTTTTCTCGCAAAGCCGCAAAGACAACCACGCAGAGGCGCAAAGGAGGGCACTCGTTTCCTTTGAGCCTCTGCGTCTTTCTTTGCGTCTTGCGCGAGAAACGTTGCGGTGTTAACTCAGCCGCTGTAATCCGCTGTACTTTGTCGCCTGCGGGCGACAACGCTCGATCCGCTAAGAAACCACGGGCTTCATGGTCCATAAAGCCCCATTCTCACTCCCTGGACAACGAGCACTTGTCAACCACGGGCGACAAACCGCACTAACAATCCCCTAAAAATCGCAGGTGGACCACTGGCACACCGGTTGTAAACGTGATGGTCGTCGCGAAGCAACCTGCATCGCATCAATGGTCGGGCAGACAATCCTAATCGCAACTAAAGGAGCAACAAAATGATTAAGAGATTTTTCAGTGATGAAACCGGTCTTGAACTTTCAGAATACGCAGTAGCCGCAGCGCTCGTCGCATTGGCAGCCGTACTCGCCTTCCAGACACTGGGCACCAACATCGGTCTGAAAATCAACGAACTCGCCACCAAGATCAAGCCGTAGTGCTTTGATTTAGTCGATCCCGGCAGCAGCAGTAGACATGTGGCTGCCGGTCGAGGTGAAAAGCTCAAAGAAGAGGACCAATCATGTTGATTAAATTCTTAAAAGACGAAACCGGTCTCGAGTTGTCAGAGTACGCCGTTGCCGCAGCGCTCGTCGCGTTAGCAGCGGTACTCGCGTTTCAGACATTGGGTACTAACATCGGCCTGAAGATCAACGAACTCGCCGACAAGATCAAGCCGTAGTTGAGACGCCCGGCAGCGGCAACCCCAATGATTGCTGCCGGCTACTCGGTACCCAGATCGGGCTAAGGATCAATACTCTGGCAGGCTAATCATTTAGGTCCAGGTACTGACACTGCCATTGCCGGGTGGCGCGCCTTGTGAAGCTTTTGACTACACGGGTGCGCCGCCACCTTTCTGCTAAACAAACGTTATCGCATCGGGTGGAAATGCTAAGTCCTACCGCCATACTTTTTGAACTCTTTCTCGTTCCGCTCGCCGTCCTGATCATCTACCACGACGTGCGCTATCGCCGTATTCCCAATCCTTTTGTGCTGGCGACACTCATAACCGGACTCATACTGAATCTTTCGCTCGGCGGTCTTCATGGCGGCCTGAACAGCCTGGGCGGATGTGTTTTGGGCTTTATCCTGATGTTGATTTTGCACGTCTTCGGAGCAATGGGCGCAGGCGATGTCAAACTTTTCGCCGCGGTCAGTTCAGTGATCGGCGCTCAGCTTGTGCTTCCGACTTTTGTGGTGGTCGTTCTGACCGGCGGTTTGCTGGCTCTGATTACAACACTGCGATCGGGAATCTTCAGGACCACGATGTTTCGTGTCCTGCAGATTTTCGTTGGCTTGTTGCCAGGGTGGCAGATGCCCAAATTTAGCGTTCCTGCTGATCGTCGCCTCACCATCCCATACGGTGCGGCTATCACCATCGGCGCCATTATCGCAACCGCGATCTTTCACGCTTAAACAGCGGCTATTAACCAGGCCCTGACCTGGCGAGAACGGAGAGTTGATCCCATGCGAAACAAACGTTTCTTCATAGTTCTGGTAGGGGCGCTGATTTTTGGAGTGCTCGCTGCCGTATCAGTCAGCAAATACCTATCGAGCGCACAAGCCTATAGCAAAAATCTGAACAAGATAGCCGTGGCGAAGGTTGCGATTCCGATCGGGAGCAAGATCATCGCCGAACAGATCATGCTGGTCCAGTTTCCCAAGGAATCAACTCCCGACGGAGCGTTCGAGTCCCCTGAAAAACTGGCTGGCCGTGTAGCAGTGATGAACATCGCCGCGCGCGAGCCGATCACTGAATCGAGATTAGCGCCAGAGGGAACGGCCGCCGGCCTGTCGGCGATCATCCCTGAAGGCTATCGCGCCATGACAGTCAAGGTTGACGACGCCGCGGGCATCTCCGGATTCATTATGCCCGGCACCTTAGTCGACGTGGTCGTGGTTATCGATCCGCGCGAAGGCGCCGGTGGCCAGGATCCGATTTCGAAGATCGTGCTGCAAAACATCAAGGTCCTGGCTAATGGCCAGAACATCGACAAGCCTAAAGATGAGCGCGAAGCGAACAGCGTCAAGGCTGTGACGCTTCAGGTCACGCCAGAGCAGGCAGAAAAGCTGGCGTTGGCTTCCAGTGAAGGCAAGTTGCAACTGGTGATGCGCAGCCAGATCGATCAGGGCGACGAACAGACTCCCGGTGTCAACAAGCGCGGGCTGTTGAATGGCGAGAAGGCCACGCCGGCGCCCGAGCCGGGTTCATTGAAGAGTGAACAGCCCAAGACCGATGCGAAGCCGGTGCACAGATCAGTATCAGCGCCGAAACCAGTAGCAGCAGCGGCCCCAGCTCCTCAACCCACTCCGCGTGCGTCAGTGGAAATGATCGAGGGCGCCAAGAAGCGCAGTGTCGAGTTTCCATAGATCACTCAACACCTAACTGAATTCATTGAAGTTGATCGCATTGACGATCGCTAGAAACAAAGGAGCATAAGATCATGCAGAGCCGTTCCCCAATTTCACGCCGCGTGAGTTTAGTGCTGGCGTCGCTGATTACAGTTTTTGCCTATTCGGCCATCCACGCCCAGGAAAACTCCTACAAGGCGTCTTTCGGCCAGAACAAAGAGAGCGTGGCCGTCAACGTCCTGGTAGGACAATCGCGTGTGATCAACTTCGATCGCCCGGTCGGCCGCTTCTCCGTCTCGAACCCCGAGATCGCCGAAGCCGTGCTCGTCACGCCGGACCAGGTGCTCGTCAACGGAAAGAGTTTCGGCCAGGTCAACTTCATCGCATGGGAGCAGACCGGCGGTCAATTCTTAGTGTTTGACGTTTACGTCCGCGCCAATCTTTCACTGATCGATTCGCAGATTCGCGCGCTGTTTCCCAAGGACGACATTCGCCTCAGCCAGGCCAACGGATCCGTTGTGATCTCCGGCAGCACGTCGAATGCAGCTACGGCCGCGCAGGTGCAGAGTGTTGTCGAAGCCGCAGGTTTCAAAGTAGTGAACATGCTGACGTCGCCGGTTGCGAACGCCACTCAGATTCAACTCGAAGTTCGTGTTGCTGAAGTGAATCGCAACAAACTGCGTGACTACGGCACTTCGTTCCTCTCGCAACCACAGGGCGGCACGTCCGGTTACGTTAACAGTGGTAGTGGACCATCAACGCTGGGCTCGGCCGCGATCAGCCAGACTGCCGCCGCGCTGAGCGGTGTTATCCAACCGGCGCTTAACCTGTTCGTTTTCAACCGGCAAATCAGTACGGCCGCAATGCTCAGAGTCTTGCGCCAGGAAGGCGCCTTCCGTGAGTTGGCCGAGCCGAACCTGATCGCGATGAACGGCCAGCAGGCGAGCTTCCTCGCCGGCGGTGAGTTTCCGGTACCGGTGCTTCAGACCGGCCAATCGGGTAACGGCATCACGATCGTTTGGAAGGAATATGGTATCCGCCTGAACTTCAAACCAACCATCGTTGACGAAGACCACATTCGTCTCGAACTCGAACCGGAAGTTTCCACCATCGACTTCGCGAATGGCGTGCGATTCAACGGCTTCGTCGTTCCGGCACTTCGCACTCGCCGCGCTCATACTGGCGTCGAACTGCGTGACGGCCAGTCGTTCGCCCTCGCAGGTTTGCTCGACAACTCCGAGACCAAATCGCTGTCGAGAATTCCGATTGTCAGTGACATTCCGGTAATCGGTGCGCTCTTCAAATCGAAGTCCTTCGAGAAGAAAGAGACCGAGTTGATGTTCATGGTGACGGCGCACATGGTGAAGCCAGTCAGTCCTGACGATCTGCCGAACATGCGTGGAATCGATGGCCTCAAGGGCAGTTCACCTTTAGGTATCGAACCCAAGGGAGAAGGCGTCCAGGGACAAACCGGTTACAAGGTTTCAGGACAGAACGAACAAACTCCAGTCACAGCGCCTGTCGCTCCGGCCAAAGTTGAAGAGCCGAAAGCGAAGAAGGTTGACACCACCACTCAAACCAGCACGACCGGTACTGTCGGAAGCGTGCGCAACATCAATCCTGCCCTGCCAGTCGCCAAAGCAGTAAAGATGGATCTCGATCCGGAAACTGTTAGACCCTGGTAACTCTTTTCTCGAGCCGATCTTCAGTCGAATAAAGAGGGGGAAAACATGAGGAATAGATCAACCGAACAAGCGGACCGAAGAACACGAGAACGAGGATCAATCCTGGCGACATCAGCAATCGGGATGTTGTCGATACTCCTGGCAGTCGGTCTGGGAGTTGATATCAGCAGGTTCTACCTCGTCAAGACCGAGCTTCAGAATGGAGCTGATGCAGCAGCCCTCGCTGCTGTATCAGCTCTTAATAGTTCTCAGAGGGGAATCGACAACGCGTATCTCGAAGCAACCGCGAAAACGGTGAATAACTACGACTTCAACAAAAGCGGAATCCAAATTACAAACGTTGAGTTCTCAGCAAATCTGGAAAGCGGATATATGCCGCTATCGGCAGCTAAAGCGTCAGCCGCCGTGGCCAAGAGCATTCGCTTTGTGCGCGTCACCACGGAACCGTCAGCGGTGGCAGTTTCATTTGCCGCAGTAGTACTCGGTAACAGTAAGAACCTGACGGCAACAGCGACTGCCGGTTATTCAGTTCCGCTATGTGACATCTGTAATTTCCTTCCTGTAACGGTAATCGACTATGGCACTCCGATCAGTCCCGGAGAAACCTATACCTTCCGTGCGCAATCGGGCTCGATGATCTCGCCGGGTAATTATCAGATTCTGGCTCTCGCGGGCGCAGGTGGTAACGATGCACGCGTTGGTCTAGGCGCCGGCGTTGATGCCTGCGGTGGACCAGGAGCCCATTACGCCGTTGATACAAAGACTGGTGTGACGGCGGGTGCAGTCAGGCAAGGAGTAAACACCCGGTTCGATGAATATACCTCGGCGAGCGTAAATCCCGTGGATATGCCTCCCGATCTCAACATACAGGAAAACATTGATTACGCCACGTATAAGGCCGGCTCATCAATAAGACCCCCCAGCCACACAGGATTCCCGAACCGCCGTGTGGTTTACATCCCGATTGTGAAAGCTGACCAATACGATCAAGGTAAAAACGTTGTCGAGTTCGATCGCATTGGTCAATTCTTCCTTCAGAACAAGGTCGGCACCAGCGGCAATGGTGATCTGCGAGTTGAATACATCGAGGACGCAACAGTCGGCGTTGGAAGCTACAGCGCAGGATGCGCAGCAAGTCCGCTGCTTACCACTCCTGTTTTATACAAATAGGAGGAGACGAAATGCATCATCGATTACGCAAAATCCGAAATGTGCGACGTTCGCGCAGGCTCAACTGGCTGAGTCGCTTTCGCCGCAGTGAAGCCGGCGTTCAATTAGTCGAGGTCGCGATCGTTATCCCCGTTCTGCTGATGCTGTTCGGAGCGGTCGCTGAGTTTGGTCGTTACTTTTACGAGTACACGACGCTGGCGAAAGCGGCCCGAGTGGGCGCGAGATATATGTCCACAAAAACCCTGAGACTGACGGCGACTAAAGACTGGATTCTAGATACGAAGAAATTAGTCGTTTACGGGAACACCGCCGGTACTGGTACTCCAATCATGACTGGTCTTTCGGTCGACAACGTCGACGTTCAGTTTGCGGGTGGTACGTACTCGGCTCCTCGCACTGGCGTACCCACAACCGTGACCATCAGCATCATCAACTACAACCACCAACCTGTTTTTGATTTGGGCAAACTGACCAAGATCAGCGGGTTGTCAACGAATGTGGCCATTAAGCCTAGCGTAACTATGCACTACCTACTTAATGCCGCGTCGAGTTGAGAGGTGAAACCATGCTTCGAATCAAGACCTTCAAACAAGATGAAAAGGGCGCAACTCTCGCTGAGTATGCGATCGGTGCGAGTGTCTTCATCCTGGCGGTGTTCGGAGTGCTGGAGTTCGGACGAGCTTTGTGGGCCCATAATGCATTATCCGATGCGGCCCGCCGCGGCGCTCGCTACGCTGTACTTCATCAGAAGAACGACCCGGGCGTGAAGAATGTGGTCCTTTACGACGATCCGAATGGTGGAACGCAACCGCTCCTGCCCGATATGACGACAGACAATGTCGTCGTGACTTATTCAGACGACTTTTCAGTGAACTCGGGCACTGCCACCGTTACCATCAACAGCTATAACTTCAAGTTTGTACTCCCGTTCTTGCCAAGCCAGATTACGATGCCGGCGTCTTCGACAACCTTAACAGGTGAATCCGCTGGAGTAATGCCCTAAGCCTCATCCGAGCCCTTAAATAGCCGGCCCAAAAATCATGACGCAACCAATCACACTTGTTGTCCTAAGCACCGGACTCGATAACTTCAAAGAAATTCGGAGAGCAGTTTCCGCCGAAGGACGAGTTCAACTTCTCGCGGGCGGCAACGACCCCGATCAACTGTACGAGGAGATAGTTCGCCTCAAACCGGCAGCCGCGATCATCGCGCTTGGTCCAAATTCAGATACGGCGGTCAGGTTTATTGAACGGCTGCACGCTGAATGCCCGGGGACGGCAGTCATCTCAGCGGCGCAGGACGCATCGCCTGATCTGATTCTGAAGAGTTTGCGCGCGGGTGCACGCGAGTTCCTGCGCATTCCGATTAGCGCTGACGAACTGCGCACGG
>DASSEB010000259.1:0-24044 GCA_035696765.1 Pyrinomonadaceae bacterium
AGATCGATTGGGAAGCATAGAAGCCGGAAAGCTCGCGGATCTCGTTCTAGTTGATGGCGATCCTTTAAAGGACATCAGCAACATGCGCCGCATCAAGCGCGTGATGCTCAACGGCGTCTGGGAGCGAGCCCAAAGCGAGAACGAAAGCAAATGAGCGCGACACTCAGACGTTTCCGCTGGGGTTTGTGTTTGGTGCCGCTGATTTTGTTTGCCGTGAACATCTCGGCTAAGACGGTCTATGTAGATCTCCTTGTTACAACCACCGCGAACACTGATGGCTCTTACGCACATCCGTTCACATCCTGGCGAGTCGCGCTTCAGCATGTCACGAGCGGCGATACGATTGTTGCGAAGAACGGCGATTACCGTAAAGCGGGCGCGCAAGCACGATGGGGCGGACTTCACTTAACACTCACGCTCGCCGATGAATTGGAAAAGGACGACCCGCGCCCGGCTCAACTAACCCGTCCGGATGCAACCGGCATTTATCGTTACGATCCGAAGAACCCACTCACCATTCGAGCCGAAACAAAGCACGGCGTAATCATCGATCACATTCGCTTTCATCTCGCGCACGGCATCGTGATCGACGGCTTCGACATTTCCCCCAATCCTTATTATCGCGACGCCGCAGGCAAGAAACTAAATCCGCGTCGCAACGGAATTCACGGCGATAGTGTTTATGAACCGGAGGACTCATTCAATCACGTAAAGACAAACGATCCTCCCGGTGGTTATACCGCGGCATGGTACGACCGGAATCTTTGGACCAGCTACATCACTATTCGAAATTGCAAAGTCCATTACGAGTGTCCGCCGGGAGGGTGCACATCCGCGTACGACCCGCTCCAGGATGACGACCGTCTCTACCTGATCAAGTTCAACCAATCGCACCACATCACGATTGAAGACAACGAGCTCTTCGACGGCAAGAACTATCAACGTAAACCGGCGATCGATCTGCCTTGCACGGATGACGTCGTGGTGCGCCGGAACCTGATTCGCAATTGCCACCGCGGCGTGGTGTCGAAAGGCGGAGCGAGTCGTGTCGTGATCGAGTCGAATGTGTTTATCGACAACTCGGGAGCGGCATTCTCCGGCGGCTCGACTGATCCAAATCTGTTTATCGACGGACGGTTTGGCGATCCGTGTTCGTTCGTTAAGTATGAATCGTACGACATGACTGCGAAAAATAACTTCGTGGTTTCCACTCGTCCGGGGGAGCGTCCAGTCGAACCGATTGCGATCTGGGCCGCCAAAAACGCAGTCATCGAGAACAACACGTTCGTTGGCATCGGCGAGCGAGGCGTGTTGTTGATTCGGCCCGGGAATGAGGTTGATAGCCCACCGCGCGCGTGCGGGCGCACGGTGCGGTTAACGCGGTCTGAAAATGTCGTTCTGCAAAACAACATCTTCGTTCTCTCAGGCGTGGTCGACGAAACGATGCTTTATCAAGTGACCGGCGCAGACGTGAAGGTCGACGGCTTCAATCATCGCGACAACACCTTCTTCAATCGAGGAAACGATGTTCCTGTTGGTGGTTTGGCTGATCCGAATCAGGAAGCGGGCTTCAGCAAGGCCGATCCGAAACTCGCCGGCGGTACGGGCACAGATTACGGGTCATGGATGGCAACCGCACGTTCGCAAGTAAAAGGAAGAGGAGTTTCGTTCGCGTCATCGAAAAATAAATGAGCGCTGATCAGCCGAAACAGAAGAGCACGCAAGAGGCCCCGCACCTGTTGCGGCGTTTTGGATTGCTCGAAGCGACCGCGCTCAACATGACGAACATGATCGGCATCGGCCCGTTCATTACCATCCCATTGCTTTTGACGGCGTTGGGTGGACCACAGGCGATGCTCGGTTGGCTCGTGGCGCTGGTGATCACGATTTCAGACGGCATGATCTGGAGCGAACTCGGCGCCGCCATGCCGGGATCGGGAGGTTCATACGTTTACCTGCGCGAGGGTTTTGGGCGTGAGACATTCGGCCGTCTGATGGGCTTCTTATTTATCTGGCAGTTCATCCTGAGTGGCCCACTCGAGATCGCGTCGGGTTACATCGGCTTCACGCAGTATCTTGGATACATTTGGAAAGATATCAACCGCGCTCAATCGCTGGCAGTGATTGTGGCGCTCGGCGTGTTGAATATAACTCTGCTTTACCGGCGCATCACTTTCATCGGAAAGTTAACTGTGAGTTTGTGGGTTGGCACGATCTTGACGACGTTCGCGGTGATTCTTACAGGGATCTTTCATTTCGACCCGGCGGTCGCGTTTGACTTTCCGCCGGGCGCGTTCAATTTTTCACTCGGATTCTTTTTAGGTTTAGGTGCGGCCACGCGAATCGGCATCTTCGACTATCTCGGCTATTACGACATCTGTTACATCGGCGACGAGGTTAGGGAACCGGGACGAACAATTCCTCGCTCGGTAATCGTCAGCGTCATCGCAGTGGCGCTGATTTACATCGCCATAAACTTCTCGGTCATCGGCGTCGTTCCGTGGCGTGAGTTTGTGCCTGCCGATAAGCATCCGCAATCGAACTTCATCGTGTCGATCCTGATGGAGCGGATTTGGGGTGGGCGCGTCGCAACCTTCTTCACTGCGATGGTCCTTTGGACTGCATTCGGTTCAGTGTTTGCTCTCTTGTTGGGATATTCCCGTGTGCCTTATGCAGCAGCCATCGACGGGTACTTCTTCAAGATCTTCGGCCGGCTTCATCCCCGGAAAAACTTTCCCTACGTCTCCCTGGTCGTGCTCGGTGTGATCGCGATCGTTTGCAGCTTCTTCTCATTGGGGATGGTGATCGACGCGCTCATCACGACGAGAATTCTCATTCAATTCATCGGCCAGATCGCGGCAGTTACGCTATTGCGGCGTAACGAGCCCGCGCTGGAACGACCCTATCGCATCTGGCTATATCCTCTACCAAACTTGCTGGCGTTGTTCGGTTGGATATTTGTTTTTGCAACGACCGACTGGCGAATAATCTCGTTTGGATTAGGTACGCTCGCACTTGGATTGTTGTGCTTTGTGCTGTGGTCCTATCACACGAAGCAATGGCCGTTTTCGCCGCAAAAAGCACAAAAGGCGCAGAATGTTTACTGAACAGGAAATTGAACAGTTCAATCGTGACGGTTACCTGATGCAGCCGGGTCTCTTCGACGCCGAAGAGATGGACCTGTTGATAACGATCGCGAAAAACGATCAGCGCCTCGAACGAGAAGCTTTGGAACGCCGGGATGCCCAGGCCGGCACGAGCAAGCTCTGGTTAACGGATGCCCTCGAAGACGATATCTACAGCGCTTTTGTGCGATGCCTGCGTATTGTTCAGCCAATGGAACAAGTGCTGGGCGGCGAGGTTTATCACTACCATCATAAGATGATGTTGAAAGAGCCGTTCGTCGGCGGATCGTGGGAATGGCACCAGGACTACGGTTACTGGTACTCGAATAATTGTTTGTTTCCCTACATGGGGAGTTGTTTGATCGCGGTCGATCGGGCGAGCAGAGAAAACGGTTGCCTCCAGGTAATCAAAGGCTCACACTTGATGGGACGCATAGATCACAACAAGACCGGCGATCAAACGGGCGCAGATATGGATCGCGTAAACGAAGCTTTGAAACATCTGGAGCTTGTTTATTGTGAGATGGAGCCGGGCAGCGCCCTGTTTTTTCACGCAAACCTCCTACACCGCTCGGATGCGAATCGCAGTCCAAATCCGCGCTGGTCTTTGATCTGCTGTTACAACGCGGCTCGCAACCCGTGCAAAGGTAGACCAAATCATCCCGAATACAGTTACCTCGAGAAGTGGCCCGACGAGTGGATAAAAGAGATCGGTAGAAAACAGTTACATCGTTGAATTGGAGATTCATTGTGGACGACAAGAAAGATGCGACTTTATCTCGGCGCGATTTGCTCAAAGCCGCCGGGCTGGCAGGCCTGGGGGCGACCACTTCACATATCGCAGATGCTTATTCGCCGGCAGAAGAGGCCGTACAACTTCGTCGCGCGCAGCAGCGAACAATGATCGGCGTGCGCTTCGAGCCTCACGACGTAGTGCGCCTTGGAATAATCGGCGTCGGTTTGCGCGGCACCGAGGTGCTGAAGGAGTTTCTGGCTGTCGATAAAGTCGTCGTGAATGCAGTCTGCGACGTCGTGAAAGACAAATGCACGCGCGCTGCGCAACTCGTCGAGAAGGCTGGTCAGAAGACACCCGGTATTTACGCCAACGGCGACAGGGATTTTGAAAGACTCGTCGCTCGTGATGATCTCGATTTCGTCTATATCGCGACACCCTGGGAGTGGCATGTTCCTCAAGTGCTCGCGGCGCTGCGAGCAGGCAAGCATGTCGGCACTGAAGTTCCCGCTGCTTACACTCTCGAAGACTGCTGGAAGATTGTCGACGCTTCCGAAGCTGCGCGACGGCATTGTCTGATCATGGAGAACTGTTGTTACGACGACTCAGAAACCACGGTGTTGAATATGGTACGCGCCGGCGTGTTTGGCGATCTGGTTCATGGTGAATGTGCCTACAACCATGACTTGCGCGGAATCTTGTTCGAGAACAAGGATGAAGGTTTATGGCGTCGTCGCCACCATACGTTGCGCGACAGCAATCTATATCCCACTCATGGTCTTGGTCCAATGGCCCAGTACATGAACATCAATCGCGGCGATAAGTTTGACCACATCGTGTCGATGAGTTCTACCCATCTCGGACTGGAAGCTTACCGCAAAGACAACGTGCCGGCGGGCGATCCGAAATGGAAAGAGGTCTACAAAACCGGCGATTACAACACCAGCATTATCAAGACGGCCAAAGGTCGTACGATCATGTTGCAACATAACGTCTCCACGCCGCGTCCGTACGATCGCATCAACCTGATCCAGGGCACGAAAGGAATTTTTCGCGACTATCCACCTCGCATTTTCATCGACGGGCAGTCGGAGCATCACACGTGGACGACGCTCGACAAGTACAAAGAGCAGTATGAGTCGCCGCTGTGGAAGAATCAGGGTGAGATGGCGCGCAAACTCGGTGGACATGGCGGAATGGATTACCTGATGTGTTATCGCCTGGTGCAGTGCATGCGCGAGGGCCTTGAACCGGACATCGATGTTTATGATGCGGCTGCGTGGAGTGTCCCTGGGCCACTAAGTCAGATTTCAGTGGCGAAGGGAAGTATGCCGGTGAAGTTTCCGGACTTCACGAGAGGTTTGTGGGAACGCAGATCGGGAAGTTAGAGCAATTGCAGCCGTTGGGCGCACTCGCGCATGATTTCTGTCTCCCAGGTTGGTCGAGTTGGATTTCGTGGGTGAGGTTTGTCGGAAGGTATTCTGCCGGCGAGCTTCAAGAAGACCGCTGCCGAGTGTTTGTATGCAGGCACCGGCGGACGAAATGCTACGTTACCAAGATGCTGCAACGCGTCCGACAGTTCGTAATAGTGGGGATCGCCTCCTTCCCATAACGCATCGCGCTCGGCGAATTTTTCGGGTGCGAGTGTCGCCAGACCAAGCAGATAATCCGAACCGTACTCGATCATGTCGATCGCCAAATCATTTCCGGTGTAGATCCTGAACTCCGGACGCACTTTGTTACGCAACGCCAGCCGCTCTAATTCCTTCATTCGATCGAGCGACGAATGCTTCAATCCGACCAGCTCTGGAATTTCCATCAACCCGCGCATCGTTTCGTCGTCGAAGATCTCACCGTTCGGCGCGAACACCGGTGCGAGTTCAAAACCAAGCACTTCATCGAACCCGCGACAAATCTCCCTGTAGCATCTGACCTTTTCTCGCGCTGGTTGATCGTGTAGCCGCGCGGTCTGAAAAATTATTGGCGTGCCGCCGTACTCGATAATCTGATCGATCTTGCGGCGGTAAACTGAAACGACAGCGCCTTCGAGACCTTCGATATACGCACCCGCGACAAACTTTGTATTCCGAGGCAGTGTCTCACGCGTCCATTGCAACACCTGTTGTTGTTCTTTTTGAGAGAGGTAATTGACGTAACCGGTGTCCATGTTGACTGCGTTGATGAGGCCGGCGGAATTCGTTCGCAGCAGATGATTCTGAAATGCTTCAACAGCGATGGATCCATTTTCTTCGTAAGGTAACAACGCAGCCGCGATACCCGTAATCTTTCGCCGCGGTTGTATCTGGCCGAACATCTGTTCAATGTTCATCGTTTTTTCATCGCCTTGAGTTTGTTCGCGGCTTCTGACTGTTTGTAATAAGAGTCTAAAGGATAACAGCCGGACGGCAATCCCGCGCGCGGTGCAGTGGTACAGTCGCTGAAAGTCCGGCACACGCTCTTACGTTGCAGCGGTCGACCTTCAATAACGTCAAGCAACAAAGTTGGGTAGGCAAGCAGCATACGGCCCAGGCCGACGCAGTCGGCCCAGCCCTCCCGTATCGCCGCCTGGGCCACGTACGGCAAAAACTCCTGAAGGTAACTGTAAGCTGATCCGATCACCACCAACTCCGGAAACTGCTGTTTCAACTCGCGCGTGATTCGCATTTGTCGAGCCACTCCCGCGAGCGGATCCTCCGGTGACGAATAGCCATCCGATGGAGGGTAAGAGGCCGGTCGTTGAATGTGTGGATTGTAATAAGGACTGCCCGCAGAAATGTTGACCAATCGCACGCCGAGTTCACGAAGTAATGAAAGGAATTTCATTGGTTCGGAAAGATCGGGCTCGAGCGGATTTTCGACGTTCACGCCAAACCCCCACCGATAAGGAAGTAGACCAGGCGTCGATTCCGGCACTCCTTCTGTTGACGAGTCTTTGCGGAATGGAATCGTGTCAAACGCAGATAGCCGTACGGCGATCGACAAGCTGGGATTTGCGGCGCGAATCGCAGTCGCAACTTCACGTAAAAATCGAGTTCGATTCTCAAAAGAACCTCCAAACTCGCCGGCGCGCGTGTGTGCGCTGAGGAGTTCATGGCCCAGATAGCCGTGACAATGTTTTATGTCGACAAAGTCAAAACCCGCTTGCGCCGCGACCAGCGCAGCCTTGTAAAAATCTTCGATGATTTCCTTTAATTCATGGTCCGTGAGCACTGGATAGTCACTTGGAATATTCAACCGACCGTCGAGGATTGGATGGTGATACAGGATCTTTGGCTCCGGACGATCGTGCGCGTTGGGGCGACTGTATCGACCCGAGTGAGTGAGTTGAAGACCAACCAGGAGTCCGGCATCGGAACCTACTGCCTTCTTGTGTGCGGCGACGAGCGTTTCTCGGAGCCGGGTTAAATCAGCGCGCGAGTGTTGATTGATAACAAGCTGATTGGGATTAGCGCGGCCGTCATGTCGTACGGCAACAGCTTCACCGCCCCAGATGAGTTTTGCACCGCTTGCGCCAAACCGTTCCCACCGGCGAAATGTCAATTCCGTCGGACGTCCATCGTTGGTGCCGTCCCATCCTTCCATTGGTTGGGCGGCGATGCGATTTCCGACTTTGATAGTACCCACGTGAAGCGGTTGTGCTAACGGTGATGCTTCGCCGGAGATCAGCTTGTCATCGTACGGAATATCAATTCGATGTTCGATCAGGTAGCGTCGAAAGCTCTCGACGTCACGCAATCCGCCAAGATGTGTGTAGGAGGGCTGCGGCATTTTGTTTGCGGTGTTCACTCGTGTTTGGCCAGTTCTACGTTCGCTGACGCGGGGGGCCATCCGGTCAGGGAGAATGCATGCAAGCCGCTTTCGATCCGTCCAGTTGGACTATTATAACTCGCGGCTGAGCGCTCATGGTCCATTAGTCGTGGCTTTTGCTCACCGAGCAATGTATGTGATGCGCCGTGCGGAGTGACCAAATCCCTTTTTATCGCCAGCTTAATACATCATTCGTGAACGCCCTCACGTAATTCCGGGCTAAATTAACAAACCCTTCGGCGTGATTTTGGTCAAACTCGAACTGATGCACTACAAAAAATCCGCAATCTCCCATCACTCCTGTGCTATAACGCCAAGACCAAAAAAGAAGGAGCCCGTGAAGACATGTCCTCGAATCGACTCCGGGAAGTTTCCGCGTTGGCACTCGTACTCTGGCTTGTAGTAAGCGGCTCAACTGCGACTCAATCCACCACTCCCAGGTATCTGAATCCATCTCTCCCACTGGACCAACGCGTGGACGATCTCATCTCGCGTATGACACTCGAAGAGAAAGTCTCGCAAATGATGAATGCCGCCCCAGCTATCCCCCGACTTGGGATTCCAGAGTACGACTGGTGGAACGAAGCGCTGCACGGCGTCGCAATCTCCGGTGTCGCGACAGTCTTTCCACAGGCAATCGGTCTCGGAGCGACATTCGATCCGCGATTGATGAGTCGCGTTGCAACTGTAATTTCAACTGAAGCACGGGCCAAGTATCACGAGGCTCAGCGGCGTGGAAATCGGGCCCGCTTCTACGGACTCACGTTCTGGTCACCTAACATAAACATCTTTCGTGACCCGCGTTGGGGTCGCGGGCAGGAAACCTATGGCGAAGATCCGTACCTCACTGCTCGCCTGGGCGTCGAATTCGTGAAGGGGCTCCAGGGGAACGATCCGAAATACCTGAAGACCGTGTCTACGCCGAAGCATTACGCAGTTCACTCTGGACCAGAGCCCGAGCGACACCGCTTCAACGCCGCGGCGGCAGAACGCGAGCTGCGCGAAACGTACCTTCCTGCATTTCGCGCCACCGTAATGGAAGGTCATGCCAGTTCAGTGATGTGCGCATACAATCGGACCAACGGTGAGCCGTGCTGCGCAAACACAAAGCTTCTCTCAGATATCTTGCGTGGCGAGTGGGGCTTCGATGGTTACGTCGTCTCCGATTGCGGCGCGATTGACGATATCTATCAGCGTCATCATTTTGTGAAGACGGCCGAAGAAGCATCAGCCTTGGCCGTCAAGCGTGGGACCGATCTTGAATGTGGCGACAGTTACAAATCGCTCGTCAACGCTGTAAAGCAAGGGTTGATTTCAGAAGCAGAGATCGATCGCGCACTAAAACGACTTTTCGAAGCGCGCTTTCGCCTGGGAATGTTCGACCCTCCAGGCATCGTGCCTTACGCCAACATTCCATTTTCGGCGAACGATTCCGAGGAACACCGTCAACTCGCGCTCGAGGCTGCACGCGAATCGATCGTGTTGCTTAAGAATGAGAACCACATGTTGCCTCTGCGGAAAGATCTAAAATCAATCGCAGTGATTGGTCCAAATGCTGATGAGGTACAGGTGCTCCTGGGAAACTACAATGGCCAACCCTCGCGCGCGACTACGCCGCTTGCAGGCATTCGCCAAGGGGTATCGCCGCAGACAAAGGTGACTTATTCAATTGGCACAACACTCACGGAAATCTCCGTGGCGCCGGTTCCGGCTTCCTCGTTACGCGGGCCGGAAGGCGAGCGAGGCCTCCAGGCTGAGTACTTTGCCAACAAGAATCTCGAAGGCGCACCGGCGTTGAAGCGAGTGGACGAAGTAGTGAACTTCGACTGGGGAATGTCGAATCCTGCGCCTGGTCTTCCCGCCGACGATTTTTCCGCGCGCTGGACCGGCAAAGTTATTCCTACGATGTCAGGCAAGTATCGCTTCGGTGCAATCGCCGACGATGGAGTGCGCATCTACCTCGACGGAAAGTTAATTGCTGAAGATTGGACGCAACACGCTCCGACAGCCGTCACTGGTGAAGTCGAATTGCAAGCCGGCAAGAGTTACGACGTTAAGATGGAATACTACGAGAGCAAGATCGGCGCTGTTGCAAAACTAGTCTGGCAACCTCCTGTCACCAGAGTGGGATCTCCGTTTGCCGAGGCCATAAAAGTTGCGAAAGATGCGGATGCCGTCATCCTTGTTCTGGGTCTGTCGACGCAACTCGAGGGAGAAGAGATGACTGTACGTGAGCCAGGTTTTCTCGGCGGCGATCGAACCGACATCCAGCTTCCTGCGCGTCAACAGCAATTGCTGGAAGCAGTTGCTGCGACTGGGAAACCGATCGTGCTGGTCTTGATGTCAGGCAGCGCGCTTGCGGTGCCTTGGGCTGCCGCTCATGTAGGGGCGATTGTTCAAGCGTGGTACCCTGGCGAGGAAGGGGGCGCAGCGATCGCTGACGTACTGTTCGGCGATTACAACCCTGCTGGTCGACTTCCCGTCACTTTCTACAAATCCGTAGACCAGTTGCCACCATTCGAAACTTACGCGATGGACGGTCGTACGTATCGATTCTTTAAAGGGCAACCGCTATATCCGTTCGGCCACGGTCTTAGCTACACACGGTTCAAGTACTCGAGCATCAACATTTCGTCGCAGAGTGTGAAGCCCACTGACAAACTCACAATAACCGCGGCCGTGGAAAATGCGGGCATCCGCGAAGGTGATGAAGTGGTGCAGCTCTATGTCACCGATGTTGAGGCGTCGGTACGCGTACCTATTCGTTCACTTGCCGGGGTCGAACGTGTGCATTTGAAACCTGGAGAACGACGCGTTGTAAGTTTCACATTGGAGCCGCGGCAATTGTCAGTGATCACGGACGATGGTCGTAGGGTTGTTGAGCCGGGCGAGTTCAAGGTGACTGTCGGTGGCAAGCAACCAGGCTTTACTGGTACTGCTGACGCTACAACGACAAGTTTCATTGAAGGTAGCTTTACGGTAACCGGCCCACCAACTGAACTGAAGCCGTGACCTGTATACCACTTTACCGTCATGCCGTCCGGCGGCATTCGTTGCTGGACAAGGCTGGGCGTGCCAAACAAGTTAATAACGATTCGAGCGGGCAAGCACGGCGGCTTCAGCCGTCAGGAACTGATCGAGAGTTATGCGGCGATCCGAGAATTCCTTCGTAAGCAGGGAATGTAATCAGCGCGGGCCACAAAGAGGTACAGCACGTACACGGCGTTTAGACAACGTATTTGTGCTGCTGGTGTTTCTTAGTGGCTGTGCGGTGGTAAAGGCCGACGATGGATACCGTCTCTGGTTGCGCTACGCACAACTTCCCGCAACATCGGTGACCATTTATCGCCAGCGCATCAAGTCAATCGCTGTGCGAGGGAACTCTGTAACCGTCGCTGCTATTCGCAATGAACTGCGTACGGGTTGCATGGGATTGCTCGGAGCGCCGGTAGAGATTGATGGAGAGCGCGATGACGCTTCGGTTGTCGTAGGGACGCCGGAGACCTCACAGTTGGTTCATTCGCTCGGCTGGGAACTTGAACTGAAGAAACTCGGGCCGGAAGGATTCCGCATTCGCACCGTCCAGCACGCGCATCGCCCAGTTATCGTGATCGCGTCAACAACGGACATCGGCACACTCTACGGCGCTTTTCACTTTCTGCGTTTACTGCAAACCGAACTTCCGATCGATGATCTGCAACTCGATCAGAGTCCGCGGTTGAAACTGCGGCTGCTGAACCATTGGGATAATCTTGATGGCTCGATCGAACGCGGTTACGCGGGAAAGTCGCTGTGGAACTGGAACGAGTTGCCTAAGCGTATCGATCCACGGCTTACGGATTACGCACGGGCGAACGCCTCAATCGGCATCAATGGCGCGGTGCTCAATAACGTGAACGCCGATGCGCAGAGCCTCACGGCCGAGTACCTTCATAAAGTTGCGGCAATCGCCAATGTGTTTCGCCCGTTTGGCATTCGAGTGTTTCTATCGGCGCGTTTTTCGGCGCCGATCGAGCTGGCAAAGTTAGCGACTGCTGACCCGCTCGATCCGGCAGTGATCGCGTGGTGGAAAGTAAAGACGGACGAGATCTACCAGGTCATTCCCGATTTCGGCGGTTTCCTCGTCAAAGCAAATAGCGAGGGACAGCCCGGACCGAGAACTTACAATCGCACGCACGCGGACGGTGCAAACATGCTGGCTGCGGCCCTTGCGCCGCATCATGGCGTCGTTATTTGGCGCGCGTTTGTTTACGATACCAAGCCGGGTTACGACCGCGCGGGAGCGGCTTACGAGAATCTTCAGCAGTTCGACGGCAAGTTTGCGCCAAACGTGCTGCTGCAAGTGAAGAATGGGCCAATCGACTTCCAGCCACGCGAACCTTTTCATCCGTTGTTCGGGTCAATGCCACACACGCAGATCATGCCGGAGTTACAGATCACACAGGAATACCTGGGGTTCTCCAACCACTTCGTGTTTCTTGCGCCGATGTGGCACGAATTTCTGGACTCAGATACGTTTGCCGCCGGGCGCGGATCTACGGTGACGAGGGTCATTGATGGAAGTTTGTATCGCCAGCGCCTGACGGGCATAGCCGGCGTGGCAAACACCGGCTCTGATCGCAACTGGACGGGCCATGATCTGTTGCAAGCGAACTGGTATGCGTTTGGCCGTTTGGCCTGGGATCCCAATATTTCCTCGCCACAAATTGCTCGCGAGTGGACCAGGATGACGTTGACTCACGACCGGAATGCCGTCGCAGTCATCATGCAACTGATGCTTGGTTCGCACGAGGCAGTGGTGAACTACATGACGCCACTCGGTTTGCATCACTTGATGTGGGGTGGCCATCATTATGGTCCAGCGCCATGGTGGGACACTGAACCGCGCGAAGATTGGAACCCGGTCTACTATCACAAAGCTGATGCGTTTGGGTTGGGATTCGATCGCACGACGACCGGAAGCAACACGGTGAGCCAGTATCATTTCCCGGTGCGCCGGCAGTTTTCGAATCTAAAGACTTGTCCGGAGACATTCTTGCTCTGGTTTCACCACTTGCCGTGGAGCTATAAGACGAAGTCCGGACGAACGCTCTGGCATGAACTCGCAATGCATTACCAGAGTGGCGTGGAATGGGTGAGAGCCACGCGGAAGACTTGGGCTGCCCTTGATGGCGCGATCGATCCGGAGCGGCACGCGGCGGTGACTAAGAAGTTGGCGATACAGGAACGCGATGCGGTCTGGTGGCGCGACGCCTGTTTGCTTTACTTTCAAACGTTTGCCAAACGGCCGTTGCCAGTCGGAGTCGAAAGACCAGCAAGAACTCTTTCGGAATACAAGCAGAAATCTTTGGAGTGGTGAAGTGTTAGTGCGCGAAAGTTCGGCAACTTGATGCCTTGCAACTGATCTCCAGGTGGAAGCACGCGAGATTGCAGATTGCGGATGCGCTTCACATGTCGTACAAGCAACTGCTGAAAAGTGGACGCGCGGTTTACTGCTGACGAGATCTCCCGGGACGTTAACCGCATGTTCTCTGGAAACTTTCATGATTGGATTGCGCGCGAAAATGAATCGTTTGAAAATAAGCATAGTCTTTGCACTTGGTATTTGCCTAACTGTTTGCTCAGCTTTTTGTTTGCCGGTTGCGTACATGGACTCCCAGGAGAATCGCCCCGACTACAAGAACGCGAACCTGCCTGTCGATCGGCGCGTTGCTGATCTACTTTCCCGCATGACGATCGAAGAGAAGGTGGCGCAGTTGATTTGTCTTTGGGCAAATCGGCCGCAGGTTGGGCCGCAAACAGATTTTTCTACCGATCGCGGTGATTTTTCTCCGGCTAAAGCCGCTGAGGTCATGAAGCATGGCATCGGCCAGATCGCACGCCAGAGAGAACGAAAAGGTCCGCGTGAAGGCGCGATATTTGCCAATGCCGTGCAGAAGTGGTTGCTGGAAAATACGCGTCTTGGCATTCCCGCAATTCTTCACGATGAGATCTTGCACGGCAACATGGCGCAGGGCAGCACGAGTTTTCCGCAACCGATTGCTCTCGCCACCACGTGGGATCCTGACTTCGTCGCGAAGATCTTCACCGCCGGCGCATTGGAAACTCGCGCTCGCGGCAGTGAGCAGGTGCTTGGACCAAACCTGGATCTGGCCCACGATCCGCGCTGGGGCCGCACCGAAGAAACGTATGGTGAAGATCCTTACCTGACTTCGCGCATGGGCGTGGCGATTGTCAGAGCATTGCAGGGACCAGGACCAGGAGTTGACGAGAATCACGTCATCGCGACTGCCAAACACTTCGCCGCGCACGGCCAGCCTGAAAGCGGCACCAACATTGGTCCAGTCAACTTTTCAGAACGAGCACTGCGCGAGTATTTTCTGCCGAGTTTCAAGGCCGCTGTCACCGAAGCAGGCATCATGAGCGTTATGCCTTCCTACAACGAAATCGACGGGGTGCCTTCGCACGCGAACCGCTGGTTACTGCAAAAGATATTGCGTGAGGAATGGGGCTTTGACGGGCTCGTTGTTTCTGACTACTACGCAGTTCCGCAGCTGGTCGATCTGCATAACATCGCCGCGGATAAAGCGGCGGCGGCCAGGATGGCGATCGAAGCCGGCGTCGATACGGAGCTTCCGGATCCGGACGCGTTTCCTTTGCTGGTGCAGTTAGTCAAGGAGGGACAAGTGGCGGAAGCGGCGCTCGACCGGGCAGTAGCGCGAAATCTGCGCGCCAAGTTTCTGCTTGGGTTGTTTGAGAATCCTTACGTTGCTGTCGAACGTGCCGTGCGCGTCACGAATTCGAGTGAACATCAAGCGTTGGCGGCAGAGGCCGCGCGACGTTCGATTACTCTGCTGAAGAACGAAAATAATGTGTTGCCTTTGAACATGAATGCCTTGAAGTCCCTTGCTGTTATTGGTCCAAATGCGGCGCGCGTCCATCTTGGTGGCTACAGCGATAATCCCGGACGCGGTGTCAGTGTGCTTCAGGGAATCAAAGACAAGGTTGGCAGCAGGATCAAGATCGCGTATGCCGAAGGCTGCAAGATAACCAAGGAAGGCGGCGATTGGTTCGCGGATACGGCCCACCTCAGCGATCCGGCAGAAGATCGAAAGCTGATCGCGGAAGCCGTGCAGACGGCAAAGACGAGCGATGTTGCGTTGCTCGTGCTCGGTGGCAATGAAGACACGAACAAGGAAGGCTGGGCCGACACGCATCTCGGCGATCGCGACAGCCTCGATCTGATCGGCCGGCAAAACGATCTCGTAAAGGCGATTCTCGAAATCGGCAAACCAACGATCGTCCTGCTCATCAATAGTGGGCCGTTGTCGATCAACTATATCGCGGAAAACGTGCCGGCCATCCTTGAAGGCTTTTATCTGGGCCAGGAAACAGGCGTCGGCGTCGCTGATGTTCTGTTTGGCGACTACAACCCGTCCGGCAAACTCACCATCAGTTTTCCGCGTTCAGTGGGCCAGTTGCCGCTGTACTACAACCGCAAACCCACGGCCCGCCGTGGTTACCTCTTCACGAATAAGGAACCGCTATTTCCGTTTGGCTTTGGCCTGAGCTATACGACATTTGCCTACTCGAATCTGAAAGTGAATCCAGCACGGATTGGCGTAGCGGGTGAAGCCAGGGTCAGCGTTACGGTCACGAATACAGGCAAGCGGGCGGGCGACGAGGTCGTGCAGCTCTACATTCGGGATCTGGTAAGTTCAGTGACGCGGCCGATCATGGAGTTGAAAGATTTTAAGCGCGTCTCGCTGGCACCTGGCGAAAGCAAAACCGTGGAGTTTGTGATTACGCCTGACAAGTTGGCATTTCTGGATCTAAACATGAAGAGCATCGTCGAACCGGGTTGGTTTGACATCATGGTCGGCACGAGCTCAGTGAAATATGAAACGGTCAAATTCGAAGTGGTTGCTAAGTAGTCTCGCCGCGCTTTGCGTGCTGAGCTGTTGCGGCCTGGGCTTATTTCCGGCGGCGGCACAGAAACAGATTGCGCTGAAGGATGTCTTCAAAAAAGACTTCATGATCGGCGCGGCACTCAATCGACGGCAGTTCTTCGAAGAAGATCGCCGTGGTGTCGAAATCGTGAGCGCACACTTCAACACCATCACGCCGGAAAACGTTTTGAAGTGGGCGCCCGTCCATCCGGAACCCGCGCGTTACGAGTTCAAAGCTGCGGATCGATTTGTCGAGTTTGGCGAAAAGCGCGGCATGTTCATCGTCGGGCACACGCTTGTCTGGCACAACCAGACGCCAGCGTGGGTGTTTCAGGATGTAAAAGGAAACGCGCTCGATCGAGAAAGTTTGTTGCAACGCTTGCGCGATCATATCTTCACGGTTGTTGGGCGCTACAAGGGCAGAATCAAGGGTTGGGACGTCGTCAACGAAGCGCTCAATCAGGACGGCACCATGCGCCAGTCGCCGTGGTTCAAGATCATCGGTGAAGACTACCTCGCGAAGGCTTTTCAGTTTGCGCACGAAGCAGACCCCAACGCTGAACTCTACTACAACGATTATGATCTCGAACTGCCCGCTAAGCGCGCGGGAGCCGTTGCGCTGCTGAAGAGACTGAAGGACAGCGGCGTTCCGATCACGGCGGTTGGTTTACAAAATCACAACCTGATGGACTGGCCTTCCGCCGCCGATGAAGACGCGACGATCGAAGCGTTCGCCGAGCTCGGCCTGAAGGTAAACATCACCGAACTCGACGTTGACGTGCTGCCGCGCACCACAAAACCCGGCGCTGATTACGCAGTCGACGTTCCCGTGACGCCGCAGTTGAATCCTTACGTCGATCGCTTGCCCGATGCGATGCAACTGGCGCTGGCAAAGCGTTATGCCGAATTGTTTCGAGTTTACCGGAAGCATCGCGACGTAATCGACCGCGTGACTTTTTGGGGCGTTGCGGACGGCGATTCGTGGCTGAACGACTGGCCCATGAAAGGCCGGACGAATTACCCGCTTTTATTCGATCGCTACGGTAGCGCCAAACCCGCGCTGGCTGCGATCGTCAGCGAGATGAAACATTGACTCGGAACGGAACATAGAAGGCAGGATGGCAAAGAACGGTTTCCAACCGAAACCGGAACACAAGTTTACTTTTGGTCTATGGACCGTCGGCAATCGTGGACGCGATCCTTTTGGCGACGCCACTCGTCCGAGTCTTAGTCCCTTTCTCGTCACCGGAAGTCTTACGGAACTTCCCGAACTTAAGTAGCTGTTTTCTAAAAGTTTCGACTAAAGAGGCACGCCATGCGATCAGAATCCGTCATTCGGATTTTTCTGTTGTCGATGCTGTTGCTGTTGCCCGCCATTACGCACGCCCAGGTGCTCGGCGATCCAGTGGACGTTAGTCAGGATTTTCAGAAGATGGAGAACGTGTACTTCATCGGTAGCCGCGTCTCTTCATTCGATCCGTCAACTGGTCAAGGCGCCTTGCAGTGGGATCGCTACCTGCGGAATACGACGCTCTCGTTCAACAAGATCGACGTCGGCTTCACGCGTGGCCGCGCGACTGAGTTTCCCGGAACCGAGTACGATCAGGATCCGTTGCTGCCGTTTGCGATCAGTTTCGTGACTCCGCGCACTATCCGTTTGCGCTTCTCAACGAGAGACGTGCCGCTGAACGATGGGCAATCGCTGATGCTGGCGGGACCTGTGCCGAAAGATACGTCGTGGCGCGTCGAGCAGAGCGAGCGCGAGATCGTCTACACCGGCGCGCACGGGCGCGTGCGAATCATCAAGCAGCCATGGCACATCGAGATTTATGACGAACGAGGCCATCTGCTCACGCGCACGCAGAACATCGGCGATCCGGCGACATACATAACTCCGATTCCATTTTCGTTTGTGCGTCGCGCGAGCGATCTTTCACGCCGCATCGCCGCCACTTTCGAGTTGCAGCACGACGAGAAGATCTTCGGCTGTGGTGAGTCGTTCACGCGTTTCAACAAACGCGGACAGCGCGTGCTGGTCTCAACCCGCGACGGTATGGGCACGCAAAACGAGTATATGTACAAACCCATACCGTTCTTTCTCAGTAGTAATGGTTACGGAATGTTTGTGCATACAAGTGCGCCGTTGACTTTCGACTTCGGCAAGTACTACGACGCGCACAACGTGATCTATTCCGGCGACGAGAACCTCGATCTCTTCATCTTTCTCGGCGAACCGAAAGACATTCTCTCCGAGTACACAGCGTTAACGGGTCGGAGTCCGGTGCCGCCGCTGTGGTCGTTTGGCTTCTGGATGAGCCGCATCACTTACAACTCGGAAGACCAGGTGCGGCTGGTGGCCCAGCAACTCCGCGCACACAAGATTCCGGCTGATGTAATCCATCTGGATACCGGCTGGTTTGAGACGGACTGGCGAAGCGATTATCGCTTTTCGACTTCGCGTTTCCGCGATCCGGCAAAGATGATTGCCGATCTAAAGCAGCAAGGGTTTCACATCAGCCTGTGGCAGTACACGTACTTCACCAGCAAGAACAATCTGTGGAAAGAGATGGTGTCGAAAGGCTACGAGGTCAAGAACGAGGGTGGACAACTGCCGTTTGAAGACGCAACGCTTGACATGAGTAATCCGGAGGCGGCGCAGTGGTATCAGGGCAAGTTGCGAGACCTGCTGAAGCTCGGCGTGGGCGCGATCAAGGTTGATTTTGGTGAAGGAGCGCCGCTGACCGGGCAGTATCACTCGGGTATGACGGGCTGGTACGAGCACAACTTGTATCCGCTCCGTTACAACAAGGCAGTCGCGGAAGTAACGAAGGAGGTAACGGGCGAGAACGTGATTTGGGCGCGCAGTGCCTGGGCCGGCAGTCAGCGTTACCCGTTGCATTGGGGCGGTGATGCCGAGAACACCGATTCGGCAATGGCGGGCGAACTGCGCGGTGGCCTGTCGTTTGGTTTGTCAGGGTTCACTTACTGGAGCCATGACGTTGGCGGTTTCGTGCAGCGCGCGCCGCGCGATCTTTACCGGCGCTGGATGGCTTGGGGAGTATTGACTTCGCACACCCGCGCGCATGGTGCGCCGCCGCGTGAGCCGTGGGAATACGACGCCGCGCTGAACGAGGACTTCCAACGTGCATTGGGCTTGCGTTATTCGTTGATGCCTTACATCTACGCGCAAGCGAAAGACTCATCAGCGCGTGGTTTTCCGATGGTAAGACCGCTGTTCTTCGAGTATCCGAATGATCCCGGCTCGTGGAACATTGACGACGAGTACATGTTTGGATCGGATCTGCTCGTCGCGCCGATGTTCGAGAGTGGCGCGCAACGCAAGGTCTATTTGCCGCCGGGGACCTGGATCGATTACCAGAGCGGTCGCGTTTATGACGGTGCGCGTTGGCATGAGATTGCGGCGGGCGAAATTCCAGTCGTGCTGCTGGTCAAGAACCACACCGTCTTACCGCACCTAAGGGTCGCGCAAAGCACGAGCGAGTTGGATTGGGATAACGTCGAACTGCGCGTTTTCAGCACGGATGCGGCGCGGGTGACGGGAATCTTCACGCGGCCCGGCAGCGGCGTTCAGACGCTCTCGCTCACGCCGCGAGCGGGCAGTTTTGTATTGCAAGAAGATCCGCACGCCGGGAAAGTGAAGTGGGAGGTCCGCATCCGCCAACTCGCGAAATGAAGATCACGCGTCGTAGGTTTCTGTTGAATGCGGGTTTCGCGGCTGCGACTTTTCCGTTTACTTCACTCGCCGCTGGCCCGACTGCTGCAAAGAACGACGAACTCGCACTGTGGTATGACAAACCAGCGACCGATTGGACGGATGCGTTACCCATCGGGAACGGCCGATTAGGTGCGATGATCTTTGGCGATGTTAGCAGCGAACAGATTCAGCTTAACGAAGACACGCTTTACGCCGGTTCTCCTTACGACCCGAACAATCCCGAGGCATTGAAAGCGCTGCCCGAAGCGCGGCGGTTGATCTTTGCGGGCAAGTACAAGGAAGCACACGATCTGGTTGGCGCAAAAATGATGGCCCACCCGATGAAGCAGATGCCTTACGAGCCGGTTGGAGATCTGCGACTGGATTTTGCGAATCACGAAATTGCCGCTAACTACCGGCGGCAGCTCGATCTGAATACCGCAATCGCGACTGTCTCTTACCGCGTTGCCGCCACTACGTTCACGCGTGAGGTCTTTGCGAGTCCGGTGGACCAGGTGTTGGTTGTCAGTCTCACTGCTGACCAGCCGAGCCAATTGAACTTTGCCGCATCTTTTGAAACGCCGCAGAAAGCCACGGTCACAACTGAAGGTACAGACACGGTTGTCTTGCGCGGCGTGAATGGAGATGCGTTCGGAATCAAAGGAGGGTTGAAGTTTGAAGCGCGCGTTTTGCTACTCGCGCGCGGTGGGCGAACTAAAGCGCAGAAGGATCGAGTCGTCGTTAGTAACGCCGATTCCGCCGTATTATTGATTGCAGCCGCGACGAGCTATCGCAGCTACAAAGACACCACCGGCGATCCGGCCGCAATCACCGCCGAACAGTTGCGCCGCGCGCGTCGAAAATCGTGGGCCGATTTGCGTGCCGCACACGTGCGGGAACATCAGCGGCTGTTTCATCGTGTCAAACTAAAGCTGGACCGAACCGAAGCGGCAGATCTGCCGACCGACCAGCGACCAGCACAATTTCTTCGAGGTCTCGACCCGCAACTCGCGACACTCTATTTCCAGTACGGCCGTTATCTGCTGATCTCCTGTTCACGCGCGGGCACGCAGCCGGCGAACTTACAGGGAATCTGGAACAACTCAATGACGCCGCCGTGGGAAAGCAAGTACACCGTCAACATCAACACCGAGATGAACTACTGGCCGGCCGAGACCGCGAACCTTTCCGAGTGTCACGAGCCGTTGCTGCGAATGATTTCAGAGTTGGTCGAGAATGGCGTGCGCACAGCTCAGGTGCAGTACGGCGCGCGCGGTTGGGTTTGTCACCACAACACGGATCTCTGGCGGCAAACGGCGCCCATCGATGGGCCGCTCTGGGGTTTCTGGCCCACGGGCGGCGCATGGCTTTGCACTCACCTGTGGCGTCACTATGAATTTACGAACGACAACGCTTTTCTCGCGAAAGCGTATCCGGTGATGAAAGGCGCCGCGGAATTCTTTCTTGATACACTGGTGCCTGAGCCGAAACACAACTGGCTCGTCACCTGTCCGTCGATATCTCCCGAGAACAAGCATCCGGCTGACGTCGCGATCTGCGCTGGACCAACCATGGACACGCAGATCATCCACGATCTATTCGAGCAGTGTATGAAGGCCGCGAAGATTCTGGGGCTTGATAAAGATTTCGCGGCCTCCCTCAGTGACGTGCAAAAGCGTTTGGCTCCCATGCACATCGGCAAGGCTGGTCAGCTACAGGAATGGCTCGAGGATTGGGACCTCCAGTCGCCTGAGCGCCAGCATCGTCATGTCTCGCATCTCTACGGACTGTTTCCGAGTAATCAGATCACTCAGCGCGGCACGCCGGATCTTTTCGCGGCGGCAAGAAAGAGTCTGGAATTGAGAGGCGACGCCGGCACGGGTTGGAGTTTGGCGTGGAAGATCAATCTGTGGGCGCGGTTACATGATGGCGAGAGAGCGTTCGCGTTATTGCAGAAAGCGTTGACTCCCGTTTACGGGAAAGAGTTTGCTGGTGGTGGCGGCGTTTATCGCAACCTGTTTGACGCTCATCCGCCGTTCCAGATCGACGGAAACTTTGGCGCCGCGTCGGGCATCATCGAGATGCTTTTGCAGAGTCACACGGGCGAGATCGAATTACTCCCGGCGTTGCCGCAAGCGTGGCGCAACGGCTCCGTGACCGGTCTACGCGCGCGCGGCGGATTCGAGATTGATCTGGTTTGGAAAGATTCGAAGCTGGAGACGGCCAACGTGCGAAGTTTCGCCGGCAATCCGTGTAAGGTTCGCTACGGCGATAAAGTCGTTGCGCTGCGACTGAAGCGTGGTGCCGGCACGCGGCTCGATCAGTTCCTCAGGAAATCACCAACTGCTTGATTCATCAGTTGCGACTCGCAGGCGGTCGCGAGATGGCCGCAGTCACCCTCCAGCATGAGCACCTTTGCGCCAAGCAGTTTTGCAAACTCCGACGCTGGTCCAGGCGTGACTACATGATCCTGTTTGGCGACGACGACGAACACCTTTGCTTTGACTGCCTGCGCGGCGCGCTCCAGCGAACCGCCAAAGTCGCGCGACACGTCCAATTCCATCATCGCCTGCGCTTGACGAATCTTGTTGTTTGCGTCCACGCGGTGCTTATCATTCCGCGCCTGCTCCAGATCGCTAAGAACCTGCTGGCGTGTCTTGCGGCGGTTGTAATCGGTTGGCGTGGTGAGCAGCAGTTCCCCAAACGCGAAGTCGAGTGCACGCGCCGGATTCACGGAGTAGTTACCACCTTTCCAATCGCGGTCACGCATTAGCGCTTCGATCTGTGCCTGCCACAGCAGCAGATCGTAAGGCGCGGCACGCGGCGAGCCGACAATCGGCACCGCCCGGTCCATGAAATCCGGATACGATACGAGCCACTCAAACGTCTGCATCCCGCCCATCGAGATGCCGACCACCGCGTTGACGTGGTCGATTTTCAACACGCGGGTCAGCAATTCGTGCTGCGATTCAACGGTGTCGCGCAAGCTGAATTGCGGAAAACGCATGCGCGGCTGTAGCCGGCTGTTTGACGGCGACGAAGAAACTCCATTGCTGAGCGCATCGATCGCGACCACGAAGTAAAGATTGCTGTCAACCAGCTTTCCTGGTCCAATGTTCGATTGAAGTTGTTCGGTTGTCCCTCCGGCCCACGTGGGAAACACGACGACATTCGATTTATCCGCGGCGAGTTGTCCGAAGGTGCGGTAACCGATGCGGCAATTGCGAATCACGCCGCCGTTGTGAAGCTTCAGGTCGCCGATGTTTGCAAACTGTTGCTGCTGCGCAAACGCAAACAGCGCGAACAAGTGCAGGCAGAGACAAACCCGAACGGCCAGCCAGAAATTTTTCATCACCGGTTATTTCTCAAATACGAGATTATCGATCGCCACCATTCCCTGTTGCGGCGTGCACTGATTGCAGTAAACGCTGATGCTAATCGCGGTAAGTTTCTTCATCACTTCCTTCGCGTCAACTCGTTCCTGCACCCACGACGGCTGCGACAACCCTTTCAGCGGTATCTCGTATGTGTTGAGGCCAGGCTTGATGCGAATGGGCAACTGCGGAAAACCGGAATCGATATTGATTCCTTGCCCATGACTGATGAATTCGACGCGAATAGAATCTGTTCCGGTTGCGTAGAGTTGCAAAGCCAAGTGTTTGTAACCGCTCACGTCATCGGCCACCGGCTTTCCGTCCTTCGTGGGCCGCCCTTGAATCTCGAGCGTCACCTGCGCCCATTGGTTGGGCCCAGTCAGCGCGTACTCAAAAGACGCGAGATGATTTTTCGCGTCGTTCTTCGGTACGACCAGTTCGGGCGCACCGGGAGTGGCGTTTGCAATGCCCTTGAATTTCACTGGCGTTGACTCCTGCGCGGTGTAGATCTGGATCAGCCCGCCTCCGTTACTCAGAGCGCGGCCGTTCTCCGCCTTTTCGAAATCGGCATAAACAAACTTGTCACCCTGGGCCGCGGATGGACCAGCGGCGACAACTACAAGCAACAGTATTGCGGTAGTGAAGGTTGTTGCGAGCTTCATTGAATCTCCTCCCATTGGCCGGTGCTTGCCGAGCGAAATACTGCATCGATCACGGCCATGTTGCTTATTGCGTCTTCGAGCGGAATCGGCTGTTCCCGGTTCTCTCGCAGCGCTTGCGAAAATAGCGAGCCCTGAATTTCGTACTGGTCGCACACCGGAAATTCGATCGTTTCAGAGTTGAGCAGAATCTCGGTAGGCCGATCGTTGGGCGCATTAAACGGAATCAGCACTTCGATTCGTCCCTCGGTGCCGAAAAAGATCATGCGTTGATAAGGAGCGAGACGAGTGCTGCACGTGAACGTTGAATGGCCCTGCGCAAAGTCGAGCACGCCGGTAGCCAATGTATCCGTGCCGGAGACCGGATCGCGTTCGATCAAACCGAGTACGCGGCGCGGCTCCGCTGCAAACATGAACCGCGAGATCGTGATCGGATAGCAGCCGATGTCCAGTAGGGCGCCGCCGCCGAATTCGAGGTGATTGCGAATGTTTGCCGGATCGGCATTGAAGTAACTGAAAAAACCCGTGATGGACCTCAAGGTCCCGATACGGCCCGTTTGAATCAACCGCCGTGTTTCGAGCCATTGTGGATGCGTGCGCACCATGAACGCTTCCTGTATTCGCACGCCGGTGCGCTCGCGAACCGCCAGCAGAGTTTTCGCTTCGTCAGCGTTCAGCGCAA
>DASSEB010000260.1:0-3970 GCA_035696765.1 Pyrinomonadaceae bacterium
TCATATTCGGGGCGCAGCTCGTCTTCTTCGTCATCAGTTTTCTTCATAACATTTTCTCTCTCCAGATGTAGCTTCACGAGCGCTGATTATACGTACGCTGCTTTCGTCATCTGTATGCGCGACCACGAGAATCTTACCTGATTCTGCCGCACCTATGATAATAAAGCGGTGCTCATAATGCGAATGATCAGGATCGGGAAAAGTATTTGAGAGCGGATCGCTAAACACGGTGACAGCTTCTTCAAACGAAACGCCGTGCTTAACCAAATTTCTTGCAGCTTTCTTCTCATCCCATTCGAAACGCATTCGGCGAACTATAGCGGGTTGAAGCTGCGTACTCCACTCTCATCGAGGGATGTCAGGGCTTCGTCAGGCTTTCGAGTTCTTCGGGGGTGCGTGGCCAGTCGTCTTTTAAGAGACGCGAGAGGGCTCGATCGGCGAGGAGTTTGCCGCCGGTTTGGCAGGTGGGGCAGTAGTTGGTTTCGTTTGAGCCGTATCGAATGCGTTGAATCTTACTTCCACAACGCGGACACGGTTCGCCGTATTTTCCGTGCGTCGCCATGTCTGGCCGGAACGCCGTCACCTTCTCCGGGAAACGCTCACGCGACTCCGAACGCAAACGCTCAACCCAATCGGCCAGCGTTCTTTTGATTGCGTCGAAGAGATGCGCTATCTCGTCATCAGTTAATTTTTGCGTGAGTGTGAACGGAGACAGACGAGCTTCGAAGAGAATCTCATCCGAGTAAGCGTTGCCGATGCCACTGAGTATGCGCGGATCGGTGAGGGCGCGCTTTAGTGTGTGGTTCTTTGCTCGAAGCGCTCGAGCAAACTCTTCCGTCGTCGCTTCGAAAATCTCCAAGCCACCGGGGTTGAGATCTTCAAGTCCGGCCTCGCCCTGGACCACATGAAGCGACGCGCGCTTTTGTGAACCTGCCTCGGTCAGGACCAGGCTGCCGCTGCTGAAGTCGAACACAGCCAGACCGCGACCTTTTGCGGCCTTGCCTCGCTCGTCGTACCAGTGCAGCCTGCCCGCAATCATCAGGTGCAGCACAAGCCACAAATCTGCTTCGAGCCCGAAGCAGATCCTTTTCCCAAGCCTGCGAAGCTCGAGGACTTTTTTGCCTTCAACGCTGGCCAGAGGCGGCACAGCCGTGCGCAGCAGAAAAGGATTTGCAATGCGCACACGTTCGAGAACACTGCCTTTGATTCGTTGCTCGAGAGCCTCGATATAAACGACGATGTCCGGCAGTTCAGGCACTAATTCTGCTAGACGGTACTGCGGCTCTTGATCATCCGCCAAATCCAGAGCACAAGAATCGCGCCGAGTATCGACAGCAGGAGCCCACCCGGATGGAAGCCATTTGTGTTATCTCGCCAAATTGCCATACTGATTACACCACCGATGATCGATCCGACGATTCCCAGAACGATCGTTGCGATGATGCCCATGGGATCTCGTCCCGGCATGATTAGGCGAGCGAGTGCGCCCGCAATCAATCCGACGATTAACCACGCGATGAAATTCAGCATTTTTCTGTCCTCCTTGTGTGCCCGCTTTATATCACTCCTTCGCGGCAGCCACAATAGAAGGAGCGCCCCAAAGAAGCACATACAAGGATCGACCCCCGGGCAGCGAATAGTTCCGGTGAGTTCAAAAGGATTTTCTTGATCTTTGTGCCTTTTGTGCTTCTTTGTGGCGAATCATTAATCCACGTTGATTCCCAAACGATCGGCGCACTTGAAGAGTGACAAGCCGAGAATGCAAGCGACCACGAGATTGAAGTAAAAGGTGAACGTCGCATTGATGAAGTTACCGACCAGGTTGCCAATGAACGGCAGTGTGAGAGGTGAGGTTATGACAGAGATGATCACTCCAATTACAAATGCGACGACCTGGACCACTACTACCATTGCGAGCGCTTTGAAGTAAGTAATTCCCATGCGGCGAATGGTGTCTAGGCCGACGAGGGGATTGACTACCGAAGCGAAGCTCTGCGTATACCCCGCAACAGCGAGGGCCATCGGGTTATAAAAGAGTCCCCATACAATAAACAGCAGCAACAACAGACCAACGGCCATTCCTCCGGCGAGATAGGGCAACAAGTGCTTGATGGGAGCGATCGGATCGTTTGCTTCCGCTTTGGACTTTTCGGCTTCGCGCGCTATCTGCGCTCCGGCGCTCAATCCATGGAGCTTCTTGTTCGCTGCTTCCAGTTTTGCCGGATCCGCATTGGGATCCGTGAGCACCGCAAGATCTTCATGCGTCATCTGCTCCGCCGCGTCATCCCCGCCTGCGACCGGCGAAGATTGCGCGTGGCTACCGCTCACCACACCGAAGATCAATGCGAACACAAGAACGATGACCGGCCCCCACGAGACGATCATGATTCCGACGCCGAGAAACACGGGAACAACAAGATCGTCGACGATTGAGAATTCGCTGAAATCAGGCATGAAGCTACGATTGAGTCTGCCCCACGCCACCTGGCTGATGACGTGTGAGATGCACCCGAACAGAACGACCCACGCCACGATGGCGCCACGAAATCCTGCGAACAAAAGGAAGGCATAGATTAGTGCGCCACTGAACAGTGCAATTTTGTGTTGCAGAGGGTAACGAATTGCCCGAACAAAATCTCCCATGCCGAAGCCGGAACTCTGAAACTCAGCGCGCGCTGCCTTTTCTGTTACTGCTCGGTACTCACGGCACAGGTCGCCACACGCCGGGCAAACCGGCACCTTTCCCACAAACTTCGGACACGTCTTGCAAAAGAGCGCACAGCACATGCGACACACATACTCCGGCGCCGCCTCGGGATGATTCTGGCAGACGTTCGTATTTGCTCGAGTGAGAACCGTTGCAGTTTGGGTTGTTGGCCCGCTGAAAGCTGGGTTGGATTCGACAAAACTTTCAAACGTCATCGGCTCCGGAACGGGCGCCGTCTCGCCGTCGAACGCGCCTTTGAGCTTGGGCACGCGACCCGCTTCAATCCAGCTTAGATTGCCCTTGCTGACTTTGTCGGTGGGTAGAACGCAACCTTCGACGATCCATTGTTTCAACGTCTCGAGGTCGGTTTCGAAAATTCCTTCAACCGTACTCACACGCCAAACTTCGGATTGTGCACTCATAGTAGTTCCTCTTCGGGTGAGAATGTGGGCCAGGTGGGCCAAACAGGCCTTCATGAACTCTCTCAGAATGTGGTTCGCGCGTGCCGAATCGTGGTTTGCACGGGATTGGACGAGAGAGGCAGCGGCGGGCTTTCACGAGAGCCGCTGGTCAAAATACTAAGGTGCTTAAATTATCTACGTCAACAAAATAACGCTGAACCGCGGCAAACCTGCTATGTTGCGGTAATCATGATGCGGATACTGTCACTCCGTTTTAGGCTGGGTGTTGCGTTTTGCGTCCTGGGCTCGATGTTTACTTCGGCCCACACGCTTGCTCGAGGCCGGCTCGAAACTATCGCGATCCGGGTGAGTGAAGGCACCACGCTCAGCTTCGATATCTCGCCGGATGGACGTTGGATCGTATTCGACCTCCTGGGCCAGCTTTGGCTGCTGCCGGCGGCAGGCGGAAAAGCCCGTCCGATTACTGACGCCGTGCGTGACGTGGCTGAAGATCTCGATCCGTCGTTTTCGCCGGACGGACGCCGCTTGATCTTTCGTGGCGAACGAAATGGTCGTACTGGCTTGTGGTTGCTAAACCTCAACGCGGGTGGTCCACGCCAACTGACTCAACTGTCGAATCCGGACGGCTACGAGGGGAATGCTGCGTGGTCTCCGGATGGACACACAATCGCATTCACTCGTTCACTGCCGCCCGACTCGACCAACACTCGTGGACATGTGGCCATCGAGTTGCTCGATATGGATTCTGGAGCGGTGCGCGAGCTCTCGATTACCGGTCTTTCGAGTCCTTTTGTGACCGATCCCACCTGGGTGCAAGGTGGGAAACAGATCGCATTTGTGA
>DASSEB010000261.1:0-2044 GCA_035696765.1 Pyrinomonadaceae bacterium
TCACTGCCGTGCCCGACATCATCAAGATGGGCGGAGAGGCTTATCAGAAACTCGGAACCGAGAAGAGTGGCGGCACAAAGGTCTGGTCTGTCTCCGGTCACGTCAACAGTCCGGGCGTTTACGAACTGCCGATGGGCTACGACGACATGGAGAAGTTCATCATGGAAGACTGCGGCGGAATGCTCGACGGCAAGAAGCTCAAGGCCGTGATTCCGGGTGGCTCGTCGGTGTACATCATGCGCGCCGATCAGATTATGGGAAAAGACGTGCGCATGGATTACGAAGGGCTCGTCGCGGCGGGTTCGAGCGTCGGGTCCGGCGGTTTCATCGTGATGGACGAGACTGTCGACATTTTTGAGTCGACCAAGAATTTGACTGAGTTTTACAAACACGAATCGTGCGGCTGGTGCACGCCGTGTCGTGAAGGCACTGATTGGCTGGTGAAGGTTTTCAAACGGATCGACAGCGGTGAGGGGCGTCCGGAAGATGCGCAACTCATGCTCGATCTCTGCGACAACATCGAGGGCAAATCGTTCTGTCCGCTCGGCGATGCAGCGGCATGGCCGATTCAATCGGCGATCAAACGTTTCCCGGAAGATTTCAAACGAAGGTTAATTAACCACGGATCAGACGGATCTTATTAGGATGTCCACGGATTTAGTAAAAGTAACAATCAACGGAAAAGACTTTCAGGTGGCGAAGGGCGCTCGGCTGATCGACGTGTGCCGCGAAAAGGGTTTCGATATTCCATCGTTCTGCTATTACGCCGACCTCGCGCTGCAGGCTTCGTGTCGCATGTGTCTCGTTCGCATCGAGAAGATGCCGAAGCTGCAAACCTCCTGCACCATCACTTGCACTGACGGCATGATCGTCACGACGCAAAGCGAGGAGATCGAGAAGGCGCAGCGCGGCATGACCGAGTTTCTGCTCGCGAACCACCCGCTCGATTGCCCGGTCTGCGACCGCGGCGGCGAATGCGAACTGCAGGAGATGACGTTTGACTGGGGCGGTCTCGAAGAACGCTTCACCGAGCGCAAAAACTATCACGCCGAGAGATATCTCTCGCCGATGGTCGCGAACGATCCGCAGCGTTGCATTCTCTGCAAACGCTGCACGCGCGTTTGCGATGAGTGGATGGGCGAGGACGCGATCGAAGCGGGCGGGCGTGGCGCACACACGGTTATCGGAACGTATCTCGGCTGGCTCGACTGTTCGCAGTGTGGCAACTGCATCGAGGTCTGCCCCACCGGAACTCTGCTTGACGCCACGTACCGCCACCAGACGCGGCCCTGGGAACTCGCGCAGAACATAACCACCTGCAACTTCTGTTCGGACGGCTGCCAGATGTCGCTCGGCTCACGCGGCGGTGAAGTGCTGCGCTCTGTCGCGCGCGACCGTTACGTCAACGGGATTAACGGAGAGTTTCTTTGCGTCAAAGGTCGCTTTGGCCATCCGTTCATCAATCACGACGATCGCATTCGCACGCCGATGATCCGTTACAAGAAAGGCGGCAAGCTGATCCCGGCGACGTGGGATGAAGCGATTCGTCACGTCGCCGAACGTCTCGACGCTGTCGCGGACGAGCATGGGCGAAATTCGATCGGCGTCGTCGGCAGCCCGCGTTTGACTAACGAAGCGCTGCACGTGTTGCATAAGTTTGCGACCGAGCTCGTCGGCACCGAGAACTACACGACGACGGATCGTTTCAGTCTGAAACCGTTCTTCGACAATCTCAGCGCGCCTTTAGCCACGCACCGCGACATTCGTTATGCAAAGACGATCGTTCAGATCGGCGGCGATCCGGGAGAGTTGCAGCCATTGACTGGCAAGGCTGTTCGCCAGGCCGCGCGGAACGGCGGCGCAACCCTCGTGCTCGTCAACTCCGTTCCCATTCGCCTCCGTGAACAGGCAAAGGTTTTTCTCCACGTCAGACCCGGAACGGAAGACGCGATCGTGCTCGCCCTCGCAGACTCGGGGAACGACACACTCGCTGCACAGAAGGCCGGAGTTGAAGCGCAGGAGATCGACGCGGCACGGCAGGCGA
>DASSEB010000262.1:0-8826 GCA_035696765.1 Pyrinomonadaceae bacterium
CTTATTTTTGGAATGTTGAATGCCGGTGTGGCGTTGTGGGGCACATGGTTGCTGCGACCGTTGATCAAAGGACGGGTCGTCGCATTGCGCGTGAAAGCAGTGATCGTGATCGCACTCCTGCTCATCGCGTTTGTTAAAGCAAACAAGATCACTTCAATGGCCGAAGATGAAATGTTTGCGGACGAGATCGTCTATACGAAAGACACGCCCTACCAGCGCATCGTCATCACGCGCGGGCGCGCTGGGTTTCAGTTGTTTCTGAACGGCAACTTGCAGTTCAGCTCGACTGACGAGTATCGCTATCACGAAGCGCTCGTTCACCCCGCGATGCTGCTGGCGGGGAATCCGCGGCGTGTACTCGTGCTGGGGGGTGGTGATGGTTTGGCGCTGCGCGAAATCTTGAAGTATCCATCAGTTGAACGCGTCACGCTTGTCGATCTCGATCCGGAGATGACAAAACTCTCGAATCGCTTTCCGCTGCTCGCAAAGTTGAACCAACAGGCTTTTAACGATCCGCGTGTGCAAGTCATAAATGCGGACGCTTTCATCTGGGTGGAAGACACTAACGAGCCGGTTTACGACGCGGCGATCGTGGACTTTCCCGATCCGAATACGTTTGCCCTCGGGAAACTCTACACGACGCGCTTCTATCGTCTGCTGCGATCGCGGCTGAGCGAGAATGCGCCGGTGGCGGTGCAGTCGACGTCGCCGATGTTCGCGCGAAATTCCTACTGGTGCATCATTCGCACGCTCGAAGCGGCGGGATTTTTTGTGAGGCCTTACTACACGGCCGTGCCGAGCTTTGGTCTGTGGGGTTACGCCCTCGCGCGATCGTCTGCGTTTGAAGTGCCGAGGAACCCGCCGCCGGGTTTGAAGTTTCTCGACGACCAGACGCTCTCCGCGATGTTTACGCTTTCAAAAGACATCGAGCCCGTGCCGGTCGAGATCAATCGCCTCGATAATCAGGCGCTCGTCAGGTACTACGAAGGTGAATGGAAACGTTTCGAATAGAGGCCACAAAAAATCACATAAAACACAAAAAGAATTCTTTTTATCTGTCGGGCTGGTTGTGCATTTTTGGGGCAAGAAATAATGAATAGGCGTGACGTTCTTGCGGCGTTTTTGGGTGTGCCGTTTGCGCTCGCTGCGTGCCGGCGGAGTGAAACCCAGCCGCTGCCTGCGGGTGAGATCGTGGGCGCGTCGGATGTCTTTGGTCATCGTCTCCGTGACGGTCTGCGCGTCGAAGTGCCTCACAATGCATGGACGAATGTGCCGATCGTGATCGTCGGTGGCGGAGTCGCCGGCCTCGCCGCAGCGTGGCGTTTACAAAAATCCGGCTTCACGAATTTCTTTTTATTCGAACTCGAAAACGCGCCGGGAGGCACGTCTCGCTCCGGCTCAAACCGCACTATTTCCTTCCCGTGGGGCGCGCACTACATTCCGGCGCCGATGAAAGAGAACGCCGAGCTCGTTTCGCTGCTCGATGAAATGGGCGTTGTCGAGGGTCATGATAAAGACGGTGAGCCGATTATCGCCGAGCAGTTTCTCTGCCGCGATCCGGAAGAGCGTGTCTTTTATAAAGGCCGCTGGTACGAAGGGCTCTATCTGCACGCCGGTGAATCTGAAGAAGACAAACAACAGCTTCAGAAATTCAATTCCGAAGTGGACCAGTGGATTGCATGGCGTGATGGGCGCGGCCGCCGCGCGTTCACACTTCCTGTTTCTGCGTGTTCGGACGATGCAGAGGTTACGGCGCTCGATCGTCTCTCAATTGCCGACTGGATGGACCAGCGCGGCTTAACGAGTCCGCGCCTGCGTTGGTGGGTTGATTACGCTTGCCGCGACGACTACGGCATGAAGCTGGAGCAAACCAGTGCCTGGGCAGGATTGTTTTACTTCTGTTCGCGAGTCGCAGCGCCGAAGGTCGAATCGCAGTCGTTGATTACGTGGCCCGAAGGCAACGGACGTTTGGTGCGTCACTTATTCGAGAAAGCCAAAGCAAATATTCAACTTGATCGGGCCGTGGTTGAATTGATCCCGGGCGACGACGGTGTCGAAGTGATCACGCTCGATAAGGAAGGACGCGAGCCCCGCGGCTTTCGCGCGAGGCGCGTGATCTTCGCAGCGCCGCAGTTCATGGCGCGTTATGTCGTGCGCCCGTATCGCGACAATCCGCCGCCACACATTGCCGAGTTTCAGTTTGGCTCGTGGATGGTTGCGAACCTGACGTTGAAAGATCGCCCGAAGCCCGGACCTCGTGATTTTCCACTCGCGTGGGACAATGTCTTTTACGAGAGTCCGTCCCTCGGTTATGTAGTCGCAACACATCAACGCGGGATCGATCGTGGTCCAACAGTGCTCACTTATTACTACCCGCTGGTTGATGAAAACGCCCGCGCAGGGCGCACGCGTCTTTTGGAAACTGATTGGCGTGGCTGGGCGGAAGTGACCTTGAGCGACCTCGCCACGGCCCACACGGACATTCGCAGCTTAGTGGAGCGATTGGACGTGATGCGCTGGGGGCACGCGATGATCCGACCGCGCACTGGGTTCGTGTGGGGGCCGGCGCGGCGTGAAGCAGCAAAGCCCTTCCGAGGGATTCACTTCGCGCACTCAGAACTGAGCGGCGTCGCTTTATTTGAGGAGGCGTTTGACAACGGCTTGCGGGCCGCGGATGAGACGGATGAAGAGATCGGATTTAAATCCGGATTTTAGATCCGTGTTATCTGTGGTTAAGCGCGTGCCTGATCACTCGTAATGCTTCGTCGAGTTCAGCGCCTTGCAACTCTAATCGCGGTGCGCGGACGCGCGCGTTTCCCATCCCAACCTCCTGTTGCACCAGCTTGATGAGTTGCACAAACTTCGGCACGGTATCCATTCGCAGCAACGGCAGAAACCAGTTGTAAAGCGCCAACGCCCGCTCGCGTTCGCCGTTCATCGCGTAATTAAAAAGATCCACTGACTCTTGCGGCAGCGCATTCACCAGACCCGCAATCCAACCAACGGCGCCCACTGCGATGCCTTCGACAATCGCATCGTCAACACCGACAAAGATCGCCAACCTGTCGCCAACCAGCTCACGAATCCACGTCACGCGGCGCACGTCAGTGCTCGACTCTTTGACAGCCTCGAGATTCTCGTGCTCGCCGGTCAGTTCCTTGATCTGTTCGGGCAGGAAGTCGGTGCCGTATGCCACCGGGTTGTTGTAGAGCATGCAGGAAAGTTTGGTCGCGCGAAACACTGCTTCAATGTGCGCCTTCATCTCGCGCCAGTCGCTGCGGTAAACATAGGGCGGCAACACCATCAAACCACTGCATCCGACGTCCGCCGCGTTCCGCGCGAGCCGCACCGCCTCGTTTGTGCTCAACGAAGCAATCGCGGCCACCACAGGGACTCGATCTCCGACTGCCGCAATCAGGGTTTTCCAGATCGCGAGCTTCTCATCGAAACTCAGCGTGGCGCTCTCGCCTAACGAGCCGGGCGTCACGATGCCGGTGCAGCCATGATCGATCAGCCAATTAGCATGGCGAGCCACGAACTCGTGATCGATGTTGAGTTGCTCGTCGAAAGCTGTCGTCGTTGCGGGCATCACGCCCGCCCATTTCATTTCCATCTCATCACTCCGAACGAATCAAACTCTCAAGACGCACCGGCAGTACAGGAGGTCGAACAGACTCCGCGCGCCAGCCAAACAGAAACTCAACCGCGCTGCCGCAAACTCTACCCTGGCATGGTCCCATTCCGCAGCGCGTTTGTAACTTTGCCGAGCGCCACGAATCGTGTGCGCGCAGACGATCGAGCGTGACGTCTTCACAACGACACACGATGGTTTCCGGCGCGGGAAGCTGCTTCAATTCATCACGCAACGTAAAGGTGCGGTTCAACAGGTCTGCAAACTTTCTCTGCCTCTGTCGATGCGGACACAGCTTGCGTGCTTCATCCCGTTTGCCTGCTGTCGCGAGTCCCGCGATCTCACCTTCGACAAGCGACAGTTCCAGCCCACCAATGCCCGTCGTCTCCCCCGCACTGTAAACCTGCGCTACCGAGGTCTGCTGAAACTCATCGACTCTCACACAGCCGTTTTCAATCGCACATCCCAACAACTCCGCCAATTCGACATTTGGCACGAGATGAAAGCCACACGCAAGGTAATCACACGAAACCTGCCAACGCTTTCCACCTTGCACCAACGTCACACTCTCGAGCCTGTCCTGCCCATGCGCCGCCTCTACCCAGCATCCGCTGAGATACCGAAGGCTTTGCGCCTTTGCATCTTTGCGCGATAACTCTCTTCTCAGTCTCCACGCCTGGGACGCTTTTCCCTTCTGTCCAATCAACCCCAACCCAAACCTCGCCAATCGCCGCGACGACGCCTGCTCCGCGATCAACAACAGCTCAGCACCGCACTTGCGCAAGTAAGCAGCGACCGCCAGCAGCAATGGCCCACTGCCGGCGACGACAACCCTCTTGCCTTCGATCGGCACTCCCGTTTTCGCGAGCGCCTGCAATCCTCCAGCGCCCATCACGTTCGGCAACGTCCAACCCGGAAACGGAAGAAATCGTTCACGTGCGCCAGTCGCAAGGATCAGACTCGTATACTTCAACTCGCAAACGCCATCTGATCTTTCAGCCAACAGCGTCCCGGCTTGAGGCTGTGCAAATACCCGAGCGCCATTGATGAACTGAACATCGACGCTGAGAATCTTTTCAAACCACTCGCGAGCTTCAGGAACCGTCGCCTTCTGGCCGCGCCAGATCTGACCGCCCGCAGAAGGATTATCATCAACAACCGTGACACGCAGCCCACTCTCCGCCGCGCGATAAGCTGCCGCAAGTCCGGCGGGTCCTGCGCCAACGACGAGCACATCGCACACGTGACGAGTCTCACCCATCAGTTCGCACGTCCATCCCGTTCTGACAAACTGTCTGGCAACTCCGGCAGTGCGCTTCGCCGTCAATCGTCACGCGACACTCAAAACAGATCCCCATGCCACACAGTGGCCCACGCAACTCCCCTGTTACCGAGCGACGAAATCCGTGCACACCGCTTTTCAGAATCGCCGCCGACACCATGCTGCCCGCGGGCATCGAGACTGAAACACCATTGACGACAACCGTCACGGTTTCAAGCATGCTGTGTCACTCGCGAAGGCAGGTAAGGCGCAATCGGGATGGCGGGCTTTCTATTGATAACTTGGTCGACGAGGAGTTTCGCAGTCGCGAGTGAAGTCGTGATACCGAGACCTTCATGACCGGTAGCCAGATAGAGCCGCTTGTGATCTTTGTCTGGTCCAATCAAAGGCAGCTTGTCGGGCGTCGCGGCGCGAAATCCCGTCCACGTGCGCAGCGAAGAGAGCTTGCGCAGTCCGGGCAAGTATTCAACAGCGCGATCGAGCATACGCGTCAGAATCGCCGGATCGACGTGAGGCTCATCGACGTCGTACTGCCGAGACGAACCGATCAGCAGTTGTCCTGTCTTTCGCGGCTGGATGTTGAAAGCCACTGAGTCGCCGGTCACGGAATGTGCGCTCTTCAAGTAGCCGAGTTCCACCAGTTGATGCCGCAGAAACCCGGGATAGCGATCGGTGATGACAAGGTGCCCTTTGCGTTTCTTGACCTCGAGGGCAGGCGTCAACGAAGGTGACCAACTGCCGGTCGCGTTCACGATTACTCCGGCGGAAAGCGTTGTTGCGTCGCGCAAGCGAACGCCATCTGCCGTCACAGTCTCAACCGCCACCCCAAGAAACACCTTCGCGCCGCTCGACTCTACAAAGAACTGCGCCGCACACGGCGGATAGATCACCGTATCGCCCGGCACACGCAGCCCGCCAACCAATCCCGGCCGCAGGTTCGGTTCGGCTTCAGCAAGCGACTGGGCGTCCAGAACTTCAACCCTGACGCCGCGATCGGAATAGAATTTCGCCTTCCGCATCACCTCAGCCATCTCCTCGTCGTCCGCCGCGATCCAGATCGTTCCGCACTCGTCGTATTCGACCTCGCGAGGCAGGCTCATTTCGTCCCAAAGCTGCTGCGAGTACCGCGTGAGGGCAAACTGCGCTTCCGAATCGTCCATCACGACGACGTGGCCCATGCCCGCCGCAGTCGCACCGCCGCCGATCATGCGCGCTTCGACGATCGCAACGCTCAGTCCCTCGCGCGCGCACTCCAGCGCACAAGCGGCCCCAACGATACCCGCACCGATGACAACCACGTCATACGCGTGAGAACTCATCTAAAACTTGCCGACACCTTTTGTGCTTTTTGTGCCTTCATCGGCGAATACCCATCGCAAACGGATCGCGCGGGTCGAGGATAAAGTCAGACTCGGCGGTGATGAACGCTGAACCTTTAATCTTCGGATGAACGACGCCGTCGATCACCGAAACCCTACTTTCAAAAACACTGCCAATGATACTTTCCTGCCGCCAGGTCTGTCCCTCTTTGAGTTTGCCGTCTGCGACGAGACACGCCAGCTTCGCACTTGTGCCGGTACCGCACGGCGATCGGTCGTAAGTCTTGCCCGGAACCAGCACGAAGTTTTTACTATCAACTCCCGGCAGCCGAGACGCCGTAAAGAGTTCGACGTGATCGATCTCGCGTCCGTCCGCTCCCGTAATTCCTGCCCGCGCCAACGATTCCCGCACGCCCGAAGTAAACTCCATTAACCTTTCAAGGTTCTCAAACTCCAGCTCCTCGGCGTGATCGTTCACGAGGAAAAACCAGTTGCCACCCCACGCGATGTCGCCCGTCACTGGTCCATAGCCCGACACTTCAACGGTGACGTTTGCTGCAAGCCGGTAACTCGGCACGTTCGCCACTTCAACATCCCCGTTTTGTTCGAGACGCGCGACCACAACTCCGACCGGCGTCTCGATGCGATGCGTGCCCGGTCCGATGCGATTCAGGTGCGCCAGCGTCGCGACGACTCCGATGGTTCCATGCCCGCACATCCCCAAATACGCGACGCTGTTGAAAAAGATCACGCCGGTTACACACGACTCATCAACCGGTTCACACAGCAAAGCACCAACAATCGCATCAGAACCGCGCGGCTCGTTCACTACCGCGCAGCGAAAGTCGTCATATTCATCTCTGAAGCGCTCGAGGCGGTTCGCCAGCGCATCGTTACCAACGTCTGGTCCACCACTGATAACCACACGTGTGGGTTCACCACCCGTATGTGAATCGATTACTTTAACGCGTCTTTTTGTGGAACTGGGCATGAAGTTGTCGGATTGTAACCAACAGAAGGCCCATTAAGAAATATGGACCGTTCAATTAAATCTGAAATCGAAATGAAAGTTATTGACAGCACCTCAAACCGGGAGTATTTTTCTATCCCCCAAACAAGCTGCTACTTAACCCTTCACACACGGGAGCGTGGAAGTATGCCGGAACAATCCAAAGAAAAAACTCTCGAAATGCGAGTCGCAGAGCTTGAAGACAAACTCGCGCAGATGCACGTCACTGAAGAGGAGATGCGTGCCTTTCACAAGGTCTCCGCCATGATGGGCGGTGGCGGTGGGGGTGGCGGTGCTGGCGCCGCCGGCCTGAGCGCGGGAGGCGTTTCGCCGCAAGCGGGATGTATTCTCGACTGCGTCGGCGGCTGCATCAACGAATGCGCCATTCGCGCTTGCACGATCATCCGCGCATGCACCATCCGCGCCTGCACCATCCGCGCCTGCACCATTCGTGCATGTACGTTTGAATGCGGCGGCAACTGCGATCCGGGTGGTGGCGGATTGATCGGTGGCGGCGGTTTCGGAGGTTTTGGAGGGTAGCCACAAAAAGGCACAAACTGCACACAAGTGATTAGCAGCTTTTGAGCTCGCTTGCATGCAGTTGTGTCTTTCCTCCAGGGAGAGTGTCTTGGACATTGTTTTCGTGGTGATGCCCTTCGCCGATCTGGGAAGGCCCGCCATTGGTGTCAGTCTGCTGAAGTCGGCGGCGATGCGGGCGGGTTACTCCGCTCTGATCGAATACTGCAATATTCAACTCGCTGCCGAACTTGGGGCGGAACTGTATCAGCAAATCTCGTCGTCGTTGCCGCCCGATCTTGTTCTGGGCGAGTGGTTCTTCGCGCACGATCTGTTTGCGGGCGACATTCCCGAGCCCGATCAATACGTCAACGGACCTCTGGCACGAAACGCGACCGAGGATTTGGCGGTCCAGGTCCTTCAAGGCCGCGCTAACGTTTCGAAATACCTGGACGAGTGCGCGCAAAGAATCGCGGCGCACTCGCCGCGCATGGTCGGCTTCACCACCACTTTCCATCAGACCTGTGCCTCACTCGCCGTCGCCAGGCGATTGAAAGCTCTGCCAAATCCGCCGTTGATTGTCTTCGGCGGCGCGAACTGCGAAGGCGAGATGGGGTTGCAGTTGTTACAGTCGTTCCCTTGGATCGACTACGTCTGCTGCGGCGAGTCGGACATCTCGTTTCCGAAACTTCTCGACGGCGTGTTTCGCGGCGGCTCGATGGAGATCCCGGGCGTGCTGGAGCAGGGCAAGTCGAACACGGTGGCGAAGTCAGACGCGATTCAGGATCTCGATTCGCTTCCCTACCCGGATTACGACGATTACTTCGCGGAACTCGAACGCTCCCCGGTCGGGCGCGATCAGGCTTATCACGTCGTAGTCGAGACCTCACGCGGTTGCTGGTGGGGCGCAAAACACCACTGCACTTTCTGCGGTCTCAACGGCGACACGATGGCGTTTCGCAGCAAGAGTCCCGATCGTGCTTATGACGAAATCACCACCCTCGCGAGCAAGTACGGCATGCAGCGCGTCGGGTTTGTCGACAACATACTCGATATGCGTTACATCGAC
>DASSEB010000263.1:0-5488 GCA_035696765.1 Pyrinomonadaceae bacterium
AGGAGGTAGCAGATGTTACAGGAACTGTTGGGTAGTTTTGTTATGCTTATCCCGGTGTTTTTCCTGCTCACGATGATTTTTGGGGCCGGCTTTTACATTGGTCGTGTAAGCAGGAGAGAATAGAGCCACGGATTACACGGATAAAAACCACGGATAAGAACCGGATAAGATAGGTGATGAAACGATCAGGTATCGCGGATCTTCCTCTTCACGGCGGTCGTGTTCCGCCGTGGCTGGCCGAGCGTATGACCAAGCTCGGTTCCGCGATCACTGAGAACATCGTTCATGATTATGGCGCCTCGGCTTTCCTCTCACGCCTCAGCGATCCTTTTTGGTTTCAGGCGTTCGGCGCTGTGATGGGTATGGATTGGCACTCGTCAGGAATTACGACTTCCGTGATGGGCGCGTTGAAGCGCGGGCTTACGCCGAAAGCAAATGAGCTCGGGATTTACATCTGCGGCGGCCGCGGGAGGTTCTCGCGAAATACGCCAAACGAACTGCGTTCCATCGCTGAACGACGCGGCTTCGACGGCGATGCTTTGGTGCGCACCAGTAGGCTCACCGCGCGAGTTGATAACAACGCCATCGCGGACGGTTTTCAAATTTACCTGCACAGCTTTGTACTAACGTCGCAAGGCGAATGGGCAGTCGTGCAGCAAGGACTGAATGACCAGAACGGACTGGCGCGCAGGTACCACTGGCACTCGGCTTCGGTGCGCGATTTCGTTGCCGAGCCGCACACGGCGATCTTCGGCGAGAACCAGGGCACGATCATGAACCTCGTTGACGCAAAGGCTGGCCGCGCACAGTCGGCGTTGCTCGACATTGCCAACGAGCATCCGGAAAAGACTCTGAGCGAAGCACGCCATCTACGCCTGCCCGCGCATCATGAAGTTCGCGAGAAGGACGTCGATCTAAAGCGACTCGGAGCCGTACTCGCGGTTGCGTACGAACGAGGTCTCAAGGACTTCACCGAATTACTGCTGCTGGAAAAACTTGGACCACGCACGTTGCAGTCCCTCGCTCTCGTCGCTGAAGTGGTCCACGGAGCGCCAAGTCGTTTCAACGATCCGGCGCGCTTCGCTTTTGCGCATGGCGGGAAGGACGGCCACCCGCATCCGGTGCCTTTGAAGACCTACGATGAATCCTTGAACTTCCTTCGTTCCTCACTCGACGCGGCCAGGGTCGGCCATACCGAGAAGCTCGACGGCTTTCGGCGTCTCGAACGGTTCGTTCGCACAGTCGAAACTCAACTGGAGCCGCGAGTCGACCTCGACGCGCTGATTCGTCACGAAAATGCAATCTCGCCGTCACTCAATGGACGTACTGTGATGGACAACAAGCGCAGGCGTAGTTCGAATCAAAAGCAAGCGAATCCGAGGCAGGGTTCATTGTTCTAATTTAAAGATACGCTTTTATTTTCTAATTGCTTTTGGTACTGTTTTTCCAACCCCCACCGAATTGATGCCCCCGATTTAATGCCCCCGACATGAAGACGCGCCCTGGAGTGCGTCGGAACGCATTCCTCGAAGAGGCAACTGGCAAACTGAAGGAGCAAAAAACTATGAGCTTTAAGAGATTTTTCCCATTCACAGTGGGCTGTGTTTTGGCCGTCTTGGTGTCGGTAGCGCCCGCTGTTTTGGGCCAGGTGACAACTACACAGACAACTACTTCCTCGACACAAGCTACTCGCGACCGAAGCCTGAACGCGCGTTCGGTTCCGAGTGGCTCAAAGATGAAGTTCAGGGGTGTGGTGATCAACCGTGATGCTGACGTTTTCACGATCCGCGACCGCACTCGCACGGATTATCAAGTCCTCATCACTGACAATACCAGTATCAAGACCAACGGCGGCTTCCTCCGCTCCGGCAAGAAATATCCGGTTACAGACATTCTGCGAGGCCTGATCGTTGAAGTCGAAGGGCGTGGTGACGCGCAGGGCCAGCTCGTCGCTGACAAGATTCGCTTCAGAGAATCGGACATGCGAGCCGCACAAACGACCGATGTGCGTGTGGGCCCAGTGGAAGCCAACATGGAACGAGTGGCTGGTCAGATGGATGAGCTGTATGCAGTCGCAGCCGAAGCGCGTGCTGAAGTGAAGGCTGTGAACGAGCGCGTTTCATCTCTTGACGACTACGACGTGCAGGAGACTGTTTCAGTCAATTTCCGCACAAATAGCGCTGTGCTCTCGCCCGAAGCCAAGCAGGCACTTGACGCGCTGGCGGCAAAGGCGACAACCGCAAGGGCGTACATGATCGAAGTTGCCGGACATACGGATTCCACCGGCAGCGACGCGAAGAATTTCCGGCTGAGCCAGCAACGTGCTGAAGCGGTGGTACAGTATCTCGCAGTGCAGCACAAGATTCCGCTGCGCCGGTTTGTGACCCCGATGGGTTATGGCAAGACGGAATCAGTGGCCGATAACGCGACCCGGGAAGGACGTTCGCAGAACAGACGCGTGGACGTGAAAATGATCATTAACCGCGGTCTGAACCAGCCGAATTCGGCTGCCCGACCGTAACTCGAACACGAGCGTTTAGAATCGCCACAGATAGGCACAAGAAGCGCAAACGCTTTGAACCAAAAGTTTGTGCTTTTTGTGCTTTTTTGTGGCTGTCATCGCACGTACACGGTTTAAGTGTCGCAGACCCGCTTTCGTCTAAAAGATCACGAAAATTCTGAGCTAGTTTTGTGAATGTCGGGCTTTTTGGCTGGTAGTTCGTGGCCCCGCATTTGCTCAATATGCTCGCATGACTAATAGCGAAGTCTTCCCGATTCTGCACGGTGGCCTGGTGGCCACAACCAAACCTGAACCGGCGCCAAATTCGGATCTTGCGTTGGCGGTCGCGGCCGGCAAAGGAGACATGGGCGCGTTTGAGAAGCTCTACGAGCGTCACAATCGACGGGTGTACTCCCTGTGTCTGCGTATGACGCAGAACGCCGCCGAAGCCGAGGATCTCGCGCAGGAAGCGTTCATCCAGTTGTTCCGCAAGATTGGCAGCTTTCGAGGCGACTCAGCTTTCACGACCTGGCTGCATCGGCTCACGGTTAACCAGTGCTTGATGCATTTCCGGAAGCGGAGCGTGAAGCTCGAGAAGACTACGGAAGAGGGAGAGACGCCGGTACAGATCGTGAGCGGTACCGAGAATCCGAACTCGATGCCTATCATGGATCGCATTGCACTGGACAATGCGTTAACACAGTTACCGCCGGGATATCGCACGGTGTTTCTGTTGCACGACGTTGAAGGTCACGAACACGAAGAAATCGCGAAGATGCTTGGTGTCGCGGTCGGCACGTCAAAGTCGCAACTACACAAAGCGCGGATGAAGCTCCGCAAGATCCTGCGCGCGCGCAAAGAATCCAACCAGAACTAATTCAGCCCACAGATTACACGGATTTCGTGTAATCTGTGGTTCATGAGCAAACAACCCGTAAAGTTTTACCGCTGGGATGAGATGCCGAAGGAACAAGTTTCGGACATGCTCGACCGCCGTTTGATAACTGCCGATCGCATGATGCTCGCCCATGTCTATCTCAAGAAGGGCGCAATCGTGCCTCGCCACTCACACGAAAACGAACAGATCACCTACATCATCGAGGGCGGCCTGCGATTCTGGATCGGCGACGACGAAGCGCAGGTGATCGACGTGCTCGCCGGCGAGGTGTTGCACATTCCATCGCTCGTCCAACACAAGGCCGAAGCGCTTGAAGATACGCTCGACGTCGACATCTTCAGTCCGCCACGACAGGACTGGCTCGACAAGACTGACGATTATCTCAGGCAGAAGTAATCATGGATCTCGGACTCAGGGACAAAGTCGCCCTCGTTGCGGCCGGGAGTCGTGGACTGGGCCGCGCAGTCGCCGAAGAACTGGCAGCAGAAGGGGCTTCACTTGTGCTTTGCGCGCGTGAGCCGCAGACGCTGGCTGAAACCGCGGCCGCTATCGCAGACGCTAGCGGTACGCATGTGCTCGCTGTACCTGCCGACGTAACGTCAGTCAGCGATATCACGCGCCTCGTTGAAGCAGGCAATGAACGATTCGGCCGCATCGATATCCTGGTTACGAATGCAGGTGGACCACCGGCGGGCACGTTCGATCAATTGACTCGTGAGCAGTGGGAAGAAGCGACGCGGTTGACGTTGTTCAGCGCGATCGAGTTGGCGCGCCACGTGCTGCCGGGAATGAAAGAAAGACGTTGGGGAAGAATTCTGAATATCACATCGATCGCGGTGAAGCAGCCGGTTGAGAATTTAATGTTGTCGAACAGCTTGCGGGCTGGACTGACAGGATTTGCGCGCACCCTCGCGAATGAAGTCGCAGCGCAGGGTATTACCGTCAACAACATCCTGCCGGGTTACACGCGTACCGAACGTTTGCAAGACCTCGCGAAGATGATGGCGGACAAGCAGGGAATTAGCACCACCGAATTCAATGCCAAGTGGGAAGCAGAGATTCCGATGGGCCGGCTTGGTGAGCCGCGTGAGTTTGCGGCGCTCGCGGCGTTCCTCGTTTCCGACCGCGCGAGTTACATCACCGGCACTTCGATACAGGTCGACGGTGGCTGGATCAAGTCTTTACTGTGATCCCCGCACCTGTTTTGTGCTTTTTGTGCCTTCTTGTGGCTAAAAACTCTGATCGTCCGCAGATGGTCCAAAGATGGCCGGAACCTTTGCGCCCATCAACCGCAAGTAGACAGTCATCTGCCCCCGATGATGTGACCAGTGACTGATCGTGTCCTGGATGATCTCTCGCCGCGTTCCTTCCCACACGACTTGTCCACGAGCGAGCAGCTTCCATTTCGTGTTCAGATGTTCGTCAGTCGTGTTCTCGAGCGCGCTGCGCGCATCTCGCGCCGTGTCCTCGAGGGCCTGCACCAACTCTGCGCTCGTCTTTTTCGGCTCACGTTTCATCCCTTTGCCTTCCGCTGGCGCGACGTCCAATTCGTCCTGGTTGATTTCCATCGTGAGCCACATCGGAATCGTCGCGACCATCTCCGCGAGATAACCGAAGATCATCGACTTCTCATGCGGTTTCCAGTCGTACTTTCCGTCCGGAACCTGCTCGAGCGCTTTGCGTGAACGTTCCACTTCGCGGTCCAATTCTTCCCGGAAAAACTCAGTTACTTTCATCGCCGAACTCTCCTCCAAAATTTAACGCATGTAGTATGATTCGCAATCTGAACCGAGACTAGCATACACTCGCCTTTGTAAATAATGCTCCTGCAACAGAACTTCGCACACTCTTTCCAATCGCCGATAGTCCGCGTCGTGCTCTTTGTGATCGCAATCGGACTGCTTTACATACTGTGGCGAGAAGTCAGAAAGATTCCGGCGAAGCTCCTCACGCTCATGGCCACCGCGTTCATCGACATGGTCGGACTGTTGATGATCATTCCGCTTCTGCCGTTCTACGTTAAGCAATTCGGTGGTTCTGGAGTCGAGGTCTTTGGCGTTCACTTCGGCATCGGCATTATCGTCGGGTTC
>DASSEB010000264.1:0-3153 GCA_035696765.1 Pyrinomonadaceae bacterium
GAATCGCGAGACGCAAGAGCGCTCCGGCAGCAACAGAATTTCCGGATGGCGTTGCGTTGTCGAAGTAATCTTTCGAACGCACGATCAGGTCCTCATGGCTCTTGCCGGTAAAGAAAAAGCCGCCGCCATCTTTGTCCCAAAACTGTTCGATCATCCGTTCAGTCAACCCACGCGCTTCTTCGAGCCAGAGAAACTCGCCCGTAGTTTCAAACAACGTGACGAGCCCCTCGATCAAAAACGCATAGTCTTCGAGATAGCCGTTGAACTTGGCCACGCCGTTTTTCCACGTGCGCAGCAGCACGCCGTCTTGCCGCAGGTTCGAAAGCACAAACTCCGCGTTTCGCCGGGCAGCATCCGTGTAATCGGAACGGTCCAGGATCACACCCGCTTCGGCAAAACTCGCCAGCATCAGCCCGTTCCACGCAGTCAGTATCTTTTCATCGCGATCTGGCTTCACGCGGGCCTCACGAAGCTCAAACAGTATGCGCTTGCTTTCATTCAGCGACGCTTGCAACTCGGCAACGGAGATGTTGTGCGCCACCGCGACGTCTTCAAGCGAGCGCGTTATATTCGGGATGTTCTTGCCTTCGAAGTTTCCCGAGGCGGTGATGTTGTAGTAATCGCTGAAAAGGGCGGCAGCGGTCTGGCCGAGCGCGGTATTGATCTCATCGAGGTCCCAAACGAAAAACTTTCCTTCATGGCCTTCGGAGTCTGCGTCCTGCGTTGAATAAAAACCGCCCGAGGGATCGGTCATCTCACGCAGCACGTAATCGAGAATGCCTTCGACCGTTCTCCGCGCAAATTCGTCCTGGCTTACCTGGAAGTAGTGCAGATAGAGGCGCGAGAGCAGGGCATTGTCGTAGAGCATCTTTTCGAAGTGAGGCACGAGCCATTTCGCATCAGTTGAGTAACGATGAAATCCGCCGCCCAGTTGATCGTAGATGCCGCCGTTCGCCATCTTCTGACACGTCTGCTTCACGATTTGGAGCGCTTCGCGATTGCCCGTCCGAGCGTACGTGCGAAGCAGGAACTCGAGGGCCATCGCGGGCGGAAATTTCGGCGCGCCGCCAAAGCCGCCGTTTACCGAATCGTAGTTTCTGACGGTGCCGGTGTAAGCGGCGTCGAGTAATTCAACCTCGATCGGAAGGTCTGAACCGCTGGTTGCGCTGAGGCGTTGAAGTTCTCTGACGAGCGACGTACCTGTCTCGCGAATGTCGTCCTGTCGATCTCGATATGCTTCCGCAACGCTGATCAAGATTCTCGGAAAGCCGGGTATGTTGTAGCGGTCTTGAGGCGGAAAATATGTGCCGCCGTAAAAAGGAACTGCATCAGGCGTGAGGAACACGGTCATGGGCCAACCGCCGTGATGAGTCATCATCTGCACGGCGTTCATGTAGATCTGATCGAGATCCGGCCGCTCTTCACGATCGACTTTGATGTTCACGAATAGATCATTCATGAGTTTCGCGATCTGCTCGTCTTCAAACGACTCATGCGCCATCACGTGACACCAGTGACACGCCGAATAACCGATGCTGAGCAGGACGGGCTTGTTCTCGCGGCGCGCTTTTTCAAAGGCCTCCTCGCCCCACGGGTACCAGTCGACCGGATTGTGCGCGTGCTGCAAAAGATAAGGGCTGGTTTCATGAATAAGATGATTTGGCATGATGGCCACATTACACCCGGGCTTTGCCGCAAAAGTATTTCAGCCACAAAAAAGCACAAAAAGCACAAAAGGAGTTTCCTTATTTTGGGCTTTTGTGCTTCTTTGAGCCAAAGCCCTGCAACAGATTACTCGTGTTGGAACAATCGCTGGAATCTGTGTAATCTGTGGCTATGGAACGCGAAACTTTAGAGTTTGACGTTGTGTTTGTTGGTGCGGGCCCGGCGAATTTGAGTGGGGCGCTTCACCTCGCGCGGCTCGCCAAACAACACAGCGAACTGGGCGACATCGAGATCGCCGTTATCGAGAAAGGCGCCGCCGTCGGAGCGCATATTCTTTCCGGCGCCGTGATGGATCCGAAGGCGCTCCGCGAATTGATTCCGGACTTTGAAGAACAAGGCGCGCCGCTCGAGTCGCCTGTCAAAGAAGATTATTTTCTTTACCTGACTCCGAAACTCGCGATCCGTTCTCCGATAACACCCCCGCCGCTCAAGAACCACGGCTACTACATCGTTTCACTGAATCGTTTGACTGCATGGTTGGGTGAGAAGTGTGAAGAGGCGGGCGTGAATATCTTCCCGGAGTTTCCGGGCGCCGATCTGCTTTACGACGCTGAAGATCGTGTACTCGGAGTACGCACGGGTGACAAGGGTATCGACAAGGAAGGTAAACGCAAAGCTAACTACGAGCCGGGTGTCGATCTGCACGCGAAGGTCACTGTGTTGGGCGAAGGTCCCCGCGGCTCACTGACAAAACAACTGATCGAACGCCTCGGGCTTGCCGAAGGACGCGAGCCGCAAGTCTATAGCGTCGGTGTGAAGGAGTTGTGGGAATTGCCGGACGATCGCTATCCCGCCGGCCGCGTCACACACACGTTAGGCTTTCCTTCCGACTCTTCCACGTACGGCGGCGGCTGGATCTACGGTATGCAGAACCGCGTGCTGAATATCGGTTACGTCACAGGACTCGATTACAAGGACCCGCTGATTGATCCGCACGCGGAGTTTCAACGCTACAAGACCCACCCTTACATCGCGCGTTTGCTCGAAGGCGGGAAGATGATTCGCTACGGCGCGAAGACTGTCACCGCCGGCGGTTACTTCGCGATACCACGCATGTACGCTGACGGAGTGCTCTTAGCAGGCGATTGCGCCGGGTTGCTCAATCCGCAGCGGCTGAAGGGAATTCATTCCGCGATCAAGAGCGGAATGCTGGCGGCGGAAGTGATACTTGAGGCTTTGCTCGCGAAGGACTATTCCGCGAAACAGTTGCAGCGCTACGAGCAGGTCGTGAACGAGAGCTGGATCATTCCGGAGCTGCGCAAGGTCAGAAACTTTCACTCTGCCTTCAAACACGGTCGCTGGCCCGGCCTCATCAATTCGGGCCTGCAATTCATAACGGGCGGCCGCGCTTGGGGTCTTTTCGATCGGGATCACGCGGAGCCGGGCCACGAAGAGATGAAGAAGCTTTCTTCGTACGGTTATCGCGGC
>DASSEB010000265.1:0-2771 GCA_035696765.1 Pyrinomonadaceae bacterium
CGAATTACGGTGGCATCGTCGTCTCGCTCAAGAGCCCCGACCGCAATGGCAAACTTGACGACGTCGTGCTCGGCTTCCGAGATCTCGAGCCGTATACGAAACCCGGACCGTATTTCGGCGCACTCATCGGCCGTTACGGCAACCGGATCGCGAAGGGTCGCTTCAAGCTGAACGGCGTCGAGTACAAACTCGCGACCAACAACGGCGAGAACCACCTGCACGGCGGGATCAAAGGCTTTGACAAAGTAGTGTGGACAGGACGGGAAATGAAGACGAAGGCTGGACCAGCGGTGGTTCTGACCTATTTGAGCAAAGACGGCGAAGAAGGTTATCCCGGCAATCTCCGCGTCAGAGTTGTGTACACGCTGACCAGTAAGAACGAGCTGAAGATCGACTATTCAGCTACGACCGACAAAGACACCGTAATCAATCTCACGCATCACTCTTATTTCAATCTTGCCGGCGAGGGCAATGGCGACATTCTCCAGCACCTCGTCAAAATCAACGCCGACCGATTCGTGCCAATTGACGCCGGCTCAATCCCCACGGGCGAACTCAGCAAAGTCGCGGGCACGCCGTTCGACTTTCTCAAACCCACCGCCATCGGAGCGCGTATCGACGACGCCCACGAGCAACTCAAAAATGGGAACGGCTACGATCACACGTTTGTGATCAACGGCCGGCCCGGCACGCTTCGAATGGCGGCGACGGCCTATGAACCGTCTACAGGTCGCACGATGGAAGTGTGGACCACCGAACCGGGAATGCAGTTTTATACCGGAAATTTTCTCGATGGGACGTTAACGGGCAAGTCCGGCAAAGCCTATCCACGGCGATCGGGTTTTTGTTTCGAGACTCAACACTACCCTGATTCACCTAACCAGCCGTCATTCCCAACAACAACCCTGCGCCGCGGCGTGACGTACACATCGACAACCATATACAGATTCGGAACGCAACCAAATTAAAGAGGCAATCTTAGTCGCGCCTCACATCCCCGAAACTGTTGCCGGTTCTCGAGCGTCAACGTGCCGCCGTGCGCCTCCGCGATCTGCCGTGACAACACCAAACCGATGCCCGACCCCGCGGCTTTAGTCGTAAAAAATGGGACGAACAAATTTGCCGTGCTCGCCAAACCCGGCCCTTCGTCACGCACCCAGACTTCCACGTGCCCGTTCTTCTGCTGCCAGCCGACATCGACACTCCCATGCGTCTCCATGGATGCATCGACTGCGTTACGCACGAGGTTGATGAGCAACTGCTCCAGTTGAACGTCGTCGCCCTGGACCACCACATCCGGACCGGAAACGACCTTCACCGGCAGTCGCGTCTCCAGGCTCGCCACGCGCGACACGAGCGCGCCAATCTTCAACGGTTCGAGTCGCGGCGGAGGCAGCCGCGCCAGCTTTGAATACGATTCGACGAAGCGCGCGAGGGAATCGGCCCGCGAAGAGATCACCGCAAGCCCGCGATGCATGTCGTCGCGCCAATCCGCCGGTTCGGGTTCCCTGCCCATCAAGTCTGCCAAACTTCCGGCGACGGATTTAATCGGCGCGAGCGAGTTGTTGAGCTCATGGCCCAGCACGCGTAACAAACGTTGCCACGCAGTCCGTTCCTCTTCGCGAAGTGTTTGGCTCAAGTCAGTCAACACCAGGAGCTGGTGCTGCTGGCCGCCTTCACGAAAAGTGCTGCGCCTGATGTCCCAACGCCCAACACCGCCCGGAAATACCATCTGCATCGTCTGCGGTCCGCCGTCTTCCGGCCGGTTCAGACAAGCGGATAACCCCAGCTCGTCGCTCGTGCGGCCGAGGAGACGCGCCGCCGGTTGGGCCAACAGCTTTTCACCAGCGCGGTTAACGAGCTGCAAACGCTGCTCGCCGTCGAAGGCAAATACGGCGACGTCAATCTCGCTCATCACCGTGCGCAACAACGCCGTCGCCTCCATCGCGCCGAGTCGTTGTTCGCGCAACGTTTGGCCCAGGTCGTTCACTTCCAACATCACTTCGCCGAGCGCGTCGCCGGTGAGCGCGCGGCGCCCGCGAATGGAGTAGTCACCTTCGCGAATCGCGGCGAGAATGTTTGAGAGGGTTTGCAGCGGCCTGACGATCCGCGTCTTGAGATTGAAAGAGATGCCCAGCCAAACCAGGACCAGCAACAGATCGATGGTCCATTGCACTTGGGCGGAATAGCCGTCGTACCACAGCAGGAAGGCGGACAAGCCTACCGGAAAAAATCCGGCAGCGAGCGCGAGGAGAGTGATACTCCTTTCGAATTTCAGACGGTTGCCGCGGCGTAGTTCGGGGTCGAGCGAGGACAGTGCCGGCGGCTGTTTTTGCGACTTAACGGGCGTACTCACGTACCACAGATTACACAGATTTGATACGGATCAGAAAGTCTGATCCGTGTAAATCTGTGGTTGAGATCCGTGTAATCCGTGGTTAAGAACCAAGGCCGTATTTCTGCAACCGCCGGTACAACGCACTGCGGCTCAGCCCGAGCGCTTCGGCGGCGCGGTTGGCGTTTCCTTCAAAACGTGCCAGCGCCTTCTTAATCAACAACCGCTCGGCGTCCTCGAGACTCATCTCTTCGAGCCGCGCCGACAAGCGCGCGTCCGGAGTCGATTCGAGCGCGAGATCGAAAGGCGTCACAATACTTCCCGGACTCATGAGCACCGCCCGCTCAATCACGTGGTCCAACTCACGCACGTTCCCCGGCCAAAGATGCTGGCGCAAGGCGTCGAGCGCTTCGGGCGTGAAGCCCATGATCGGCCG
>DASSEB010000266.1:0-6926 GCA_035696765.1 Pyrinomonadaceae bacterium
ATACCACGCGTAAGGATCTTCGTTGAATGTCGCCGTCAATGGGAACGAGTAGTTGACCTGGTAGGTGTCGCCGGCCGCGATCAGCTCTCTGATTCGAGCTACCGCGCGATCGTATTCAACACGACTCACACCGGGCGTCCACGATTTTGGAGAAGTAGGCGGACGCTCTTCAGTCGCGACGTCCAACGGATCGGAAAAGACTCTGGCCCATGCGAGTGGAAAATCAGACGGCGGATGTGTCACGAGTGCGAGATCAAAAGCGGGCGCCGCTTCGTAACTGAGCATCACGGCGACATACGATCCCGCGTGTGCTGCGCTCTCAGCGAACTCTAAAACGCGCAGCACATCCTCTATTCGATGTGCCGTTCTTGTGTGAGTCATTTCAGCCACAAAAAAGCACAAAAGCATCTTCTTGATTTTGTGTCTTTTGTACTTCTTTGTGGCGAAAAACGGGGGCAGGAAAGAGAACCTCCTGCCCCTGTTTTCGTGCTCCTCGCGCTTTCGTGGCTAGAACTGCAGCTTCAACGCAAACTGAATCACGCGTGCGGCTTCACCCGTTTGTACGATCGTTTGTGTCGAGGGTGGTGCAACAGCCGCGCAGCAGGTTTGCGCAAACACATTCGACTGAATGCTCGGCGAACCAACGGATGCATCCCGCGGATTATCGAAGTTCGCGTGATTGAAAGCATTGAACATCTCGGTCCTAAACTGAAGTTTCACCCGTTCGGTAAAGGCAAAGGTTTTAATGAACCCGAGATCTACGTTCCAATAACTTGGAGCAGTAAAGATATTCCTACCCGCGCCTTCCTGGCCCGGCGCCGGCAGACAGAAAGGTTGACTTAGGTCGGCGCCGCACGTGGTCAGCGTGACGGGCTTGAACAGAACTGGCCCGGCGAAGGATTGTCCCGGTAGTTCCTGTAGTTCCGGTTTGACCGGTGCCTGAACCCCTGCGCGTGATTCGTGGCTTCCGTTTGCAGTGAATGATCCGCTGCGAACGGCAAATGGTTCACCGCTCATCACATTGAAAATAGTGTTGATGGTCCAACCGCCAACGATTTGATTCACGACCCCGTGCGAGGAACCGAAGAATCTTCGCCCACGACCCACAGGGACTTCCCAGACCGTCGCGCCCGTGAACACATGAGTGCGATCAAAGTCAGAACGCGCCCGTTCTTGACGGAAGTCGCGAATGTCAGTCGGCGTACGCGAATTAGTGGTCGACAAGCCTCCTCCTGAAGAGGCGCCGACCGGATCGACAGATTGATTGTCGATTGACTTGCCAAACGTGTAGGCCAGACTCATTCCCAACCCGCTGCTGAACCGCCGCCGCAACGTGAATTGCGCTGCGTGATAGTTCGAGTCGCCGCTGTTGTCCAGGTAAGTGATCACACTGAACTGCTGGTTCGGCCGGAGTTTGAAAGCCAGGGTGGCGTCTTCAATTCTTCTGGCGAGGTTACCGATGTTATTGACGTTCAGTTCTCCCTGCGTGGTGGTGGAGTTAACGAACGTTGCATTGATACCCGAGACACCAGCCGCGAGCAATGGAATCTGCGCTGCCGTGAACGCTGGAACACAGGGGCCGGGTGCAGATGGACGAGTGGCTCCGCTCGGTAAGCAATTAGCCAATTTATTATTCGCCTGCAGCTTAAGGAACGAATCCAGAATCGGTTCCACCCTGATCTGGTTGATGTCGTATGCCATAAACAGATGTTCGCCCCGGCGTCCGATGTAGGCGGCTTGCATGACGAAACCGCCCGGCAGTTCTCGTTGAATGCCGAGGTTCCATTCATGGACCGTGGGCAGTTGCATCTCGGGCGCGAAGACTGTAATCGGCGGAGCATTGGTCCGGGTTTGTACCGGCGGAGTGAAAAATGTAGAAGGCTTAACTGTCGGCGCCGGCAGCAATTGGGGGAAGCCGCCTGCGACGGTCTTGTTTACGTCCGGCGAGTTAACGCATCCGTTCGTAATGGTCGTGAATGGAAACGTGGTCGTGCAAGACTGGACCAGTCCGGGTGTTCTACCGGCTGCTGCTGTTACCTGGAATGACGAAATCGTGTCGAACGCAATGCCATAGCCGAGGCGAATGACGCTCGAACTGTTTCCGCCAAATAGCGTTTTCAGGAAACCCGATTTGAAGTCCGGACTATAAGCCAGGCCGAATCGCGGACCGATCGCCCACTTGAAATCGCCTTCATACCAGTGGTCGGCGCGGGCGAATGTGACAGCGCTGCTGGCAGCGATCGGGCTCGTCGCGACAAATACGTTTTCGTTCGGCGATGTGTTTGCCGGTGGATTGATTTCCCAACGCGCACCGTAGTTCAACGTCAGGTTCGGCCGGACCTTCCACTCATCCTGGAAATAGAGGTTGTATTGATCGAGGTTGTGCTTCTCGGCATACAACGTAACGCTATCGCCAGTCTTGAATGGCAGAAAAACGTCGTCCTTTAAATTAGCGATGAACGTTTGAGAAATCCTGGCAGGCAAGCCATAGATCGTATTGATCAGGTTTCCCAAAGTGCCTGCATCGTTCGTCGTATTAATGTCCGGGGCTCCTTTGAACCCATCCGAGTTAAATGGATTTCGATTCGCCTGGGAGAAGGTCACTGATGGAGTGACGTTGATACCGCCGGGCTGACCGCGCTGATCGACGTGCCGGTAGAACCGGAAGTTGATACCACCGCGAAATACATGCGCACCGCGGACCACGCTCAGATTGTCGAGAACCTGTGGTGTCGTTACCCAGCGCGCGGTGCGTGGAGTATTGAGCCAAGGCTCGCTGAGACTGGTGAAATCGTAAGGCGGCACATCGGGCCATGCCGGATTTGCCTCGCCTTGAGTGAACAGGAAACCAAAGCGTCCATAGCCGGCAGTCAGCTCATTGACGACGCGCGGTGAAATCACGCGACGCCAACCAAGCGCCAGGTTCGACGTGCGACGAAACACTTCACCCTGCGGCGGATTGTCCGGATAGACTTGCGGCCGGCCATTCAACGGATCGCCTTCCAGCGTGTTGTAGTCAGACCAAAGGTAGCGACCAAAGACGCTGTTGTTCTCGTTGAAATTGTGATCGAGGCGAACGTTGATTGATGGACCACGTATCGCAGTCGGTGGGTTCCAAAGGAACGTGGCTGTGTTCAATCCGTCGCCGGAGCTGAAGTTGTTAGGCAGTGGAAACGAGTTTAGGAGATTCGCAACGGCTGGGTCGAGTGGCTTGCTGCCTGTGTTATTGCCGGTCGCGCCTGGCGTGCGCGTGTCGTAGACGCGAACGCAGCCCACACCAGTTGTAGGACTCGGACAAAGCGGAACAAGCAGAGCGCCTGTCGTGGGATCCACCAGTAACGGCGAATTACGAAGTATGGTCGTCGTGCCAATCTTCAGAGGGTGATCGGGATCCGGGACGAAGTACCGGAAAATTCCCTGGCGTGCGAGGGCTGTGTAGACGATGGGAATGCCGAACGTCTGATCGATCGGTTGCGTGAAGTCCACGCGGTTGTACTGCCAACTGCCAAAAAAGAAACTTTTGTTTTTCTTGATCGGCCCGCCGAGTTCAAAGCCGTACTGGCCCATTCTAATCACCGGCTTGGGCGTCTTCTGCGCATTGGCGAACCACTCGTTGGAATTCAAAGCGTCGTTCCGGAAGAACCCGAAGACCGTTCCATGATATTCACTGGTTCCACTGCGCGTCGCAATGGAGATCGAAGCGCCGCTATTCCGTCCCTCTTCCGCAGTCGCGTTATTTGTCGTGACTTTGAATTCCTGTACGTTGTCAGGATTGATGCGATAGAGGTTTGACACCGGATTCGGCACACTCGATTCGTTTGCCTCGATACCGTCAATCGTTACGTTGTACGCGCGATCGCGAGCACCGTTTACGTGAACGCCGGAACCGGCGCCGCCGAACGATCGCTGTACGACTCCGGGCTCGAGCAGCAGCAGCGTCAAAGGATTGCGGCCGTTGAGTGGCAACGTTTCGATCGCCTTTTGCTCGACCACATTGCCCATCGTTGCGTTTGCCGTTTGCAACTGCTCTGGGCCACCCTGCACGGTGACGACCTCGGAGACCTGTCCGATCTCGAGCACCACATCTACAGTCAAGGGATTGTTTACTTCAAGGTGGTTTCCGGTTTGCAGAAACTTCTTAAAGCCAGGCTGTTCGACAGTAACTGTATAGTCGCCGACGGGAAGCGCCTCAAACGCATAGACGCCTGCTTCCGTCGTGGTCTGTGTCTGCGAAACTTTGGTGGCTTCGTTTGTGATGGTGACGCTGGCCCCTGGAATCGATGCCTGTTTCGCATCCAACACGCGGCCAGTGATTCGAGACGTGCTGGTCTGCGCTGCCGCGCTCACGGCAAACAGTGCGACTACGACGACGAGTAACAACTTGGAACCTGACATGGAGCGACCTCCTCTTGTTTTGTAACGGACTCGGGCAACGAACGCGAATGCGAACCGCTTGGACTGCGGCGCCTGTAGACAAGGATCAGCTTGCGATGGCGGCAGTATTATCCCTGCGCCGATTCGCGTCAAGGTTTTTTAATTACGTGCAACGACACAAACGAGCGGAAAAGATTTTTGTCGTTCGGTCGCTCGTATGACGAATTTCTATTCATCAGCCGTTTTTATCAAAGTGATAAAAACATTTAGCTATTATTATTCCAGCTTGTGCGGCTATAATTGCGGCTCTTCTACTCAGAACGCAGCGAATCGTAAACAGGCATCGGTGAGAATGAGTCTCCTCCTTAAGTCTGCCGCACTGGTGTTAATTGCGCTGGTGATAGGCGGCTTTCTGTTTGCAGTCCTGCACGTCGACGCACAAGCTCCCGCGCCCGCTTATGATCTATTAATCACGAATGCCCGCATCGTGGACGGCAGTGGCAATCCATGGTTTCGTGGCGACGTTGCCGTCAAAGACGGACGTATTGCACGTGTCGGCCGCATTGGACCAGACACGTCGGCGGCGAGGACCATCGATGCGCGTGGACAGATCGTTGCTCCCGGATTTATCGACGTTCACACACACGTCGAATCGATCTACAACCAGCCCGCTGCTGAGAATTTTGTCCGGATGGGCGTGACGACGCTGGTTACCGGCAACTGCGGAACGTCGACCACCAACGTCGCAGAGTTTCTCGGTCGCAACAAGGAAAAGCCACTCGCTGTAAATCTCGCTACTCTCATTGCTCATGGGTCCGTACGTCGTAAGGTGATGGGTCTCGGAGATCGCGCGCCCACGCCTGAAGAGCTCCAGCAAATGGAAAGCGTCGTCGAGCAGGGCATGAAAGACGGCGCGGTCGGACTCTCCACCGGATTGATCTACGTTCCCGGAACTTACGCAAAGACAGACGAGATCGTGGCGCTCGCGCGCGTCGCGGCGAGATACGGTGGTCTATACGCGACGCACATGCGGAACGAAGGCGATAAAGTAGCCGACGCCATTCGCGAGAGCATTCAGATCGGTGAACAAGCGGGACTGCCCGTCGAGATTTCTCACTTCAAGATCAGCAACAAGAAATTGTGGGGACAGAGTCCGATGACGCTCGGCCTCGTGCGTGACGCTCGTGCGCGCGGGCTAGTTGTGACGGTCGATCAGTATGCGTACACGGCAAGTTCCACTTCGCTTGAGTCTCGCTTACCGGCGTGGCTGCGCGCGGGCGGTCTGGATGAAGCCAAAAAGAGACTGGCCGACAAAGCGATGCGCGAGCGCGCCATCAACGATACGAAAGATGCGTTGAAGCGCAGTGGCTTCAAAGACTATTCGTACGCGGTAGTCGCTTCGTATGATCTTGACAAATCGTTCAACGGCAAATCGATCGCTGAAATCACAAAACTAGTTAAGAAGAAGAGCGACGTCACCAGCCAGATAGAGCAGATGCTCGAGATGTACGAGGCTGGAGGCGCCGGCATGATCTATCACGGCATGGGCGAAGACGACGTGAGGCGGATCATGCAGGAACCGTTCACGATGATCGCTTCGGATAGCGGCGTGCGTCAGCTTGACGAGAGCGTGCCTCACCCACGTGGTTACGGCAACAACGCGCGCGTGCTGGGCCGGTATGTTCGTGAGTTGAAACTGATCACACTCGAAGACGCGATCAGGAAGATGACTTCACTGCCGGCCCAGACGTTTGGCTTTCGCGATCGCGGACTGATTCGCGAGGGCTTTGCGGCGGACATCGTGATCTTCGACGAAAACACCATCATCGATCAGGCGACTTTCGACCAGCCGCACCAATTTCCGTTGGGTATCAGTTATGTAATCGTAAACGGCGCGCCAGTTCTCGAGAACAATCAAATGTCGGCCGCTCGACCGGGCGTCACTCTGCGCGGCCCGGGATACATGGCCACACCATCATAAGAAGGAGAGCTCCCCATGTTCGACCTTAAAACGAATCGCCGCTTCTTATTCCTGGCTTTAGTTTGTGCGGTACTTCTTTCGGCGCCAGGCGCTTTTGCTCAGACAGTCACTGGAACCCTGGAGGGCACGGTGACCGACGCTAAAGGCGCAGTAATTCCAGGCGCAGAAGTGGTCGTGCTCAATGCGGAGACTGGCCAGGTTCGCAACCTCAAGACAAACGGCGATGGGTATTACGTCGCTCCGTTCTTGCCGTTGGGTCGATACAAAGTCACTGCCTCGAACACGGGCTTCACTGCCGTCACGCAGGAAAATGTGGAGATCACTCTGAATCAGACGCGGGTAATCAATCTCACGCTCAACCCGAGCGGAGTTACTGAAGCGGTCGTAATCACGGCTGACGCGGCTCCGATCAATACCACGAACGCGGAGATAAAGGGTTCGCTAAACACCGAAGAGATACTCGCGAAACCGACGTTCAACCAGTCCAATTTTCTAACCCTCGCGGAGACCTTTACCGGATTTCAAGAGAACCCGACCAGTGGCCAAAACAACCCGACCGCGTCTTCAGGAT
>DASSEB010000267.1:0-17561 GCA_035696765.1 Pyrinomonadaceae bacterium
CAATTACGTTGTTGCGGACGACTGGATCACCAACAAGGTTAGTTCCGCCTTTGTTCCGTTCTACTACTTCCAGGAACTCCGGCGCATGAACGAAGCACGACATATCGACGACAAGAAGTTTGAGGAACTGGTGCATCTGCGGAACGTGGCTAGTCGATAGTTTCCAATAAAGCAGGTCTCCCCCGCTCGATCACAAAACGGGAGGGATACGAACTTGAGGTTTGAAAGTCAGAGACAACCAGCTATGAAACGCTTTCTCTTAATCACGATGGTGGTGGTGTTCATCGGGTTCGGTGCTCATCAGGTGCTGCGCGCACAAACTCCGTCGGCGCCTGATGAGAAACGGGCGGCCCAGCCCCGAAAACGAGGTGGAATCTTCACCATGTACGCCATCGATCCCTTGTCACGCACGCTCTGTTTCAGTGACGGGAAAGAAGGAATGACGTTTGCGAATACTGACTGGGGTAACCGTTGCAGCGATCTTAGTTTCAGCATTGCGGGTGGCGGCAGTTTGGTTGGCGGCATTGAGGCTGACCGGCTGGCGGCGATCGTCGATCTCGGCACAGCAGACGAGCTTCGCGATCGCTATCGCTTCGAGGACGCGCAAGGAGGCGGAACCGGATTCGCTTCCCTGCATCTTGAGGGCGACAAGATCGTGGTACTGAAGGAAGACATTCACAAGCAGGAATTCCAACCGCTGCAGGAAGGCCCAAAACTTTTCACCGACCTTGCACCATCCGCCAGCGCGCCGATCAAGCTGGGCCATATTTACCTCGTGCGCATCGCGGATAAGAAAGACAAAAGTTTCCAGCAGCTCGTGAAGCTGATGGTGATTGCGTATCGTCCGGAGGAAGCCGTAACGCTGCGTTGGGAGTTGCTCTAGTAGCATCCAACCCACAGCGCGGGCCGGCAACAAAATTTACTAGCGCTTCCAAAACAATGGAAAGCAAGTCATGAACTTCCATCCTTGAAGGAGAACAGGTATGAGTCAACAAGAATTCAAAACCGGCGGCAGCAGCGGCTTTACTACGGGCACAATCTGCACTGATACGAACCTTTACAAATGTACCGACAATAAGGTTGAGTACATTGAGCACATCGCAGCAGGGACGGCGTTTCCGAACTTCCCGGGAGGAAACGGCAAAGGCAATGCAACGTGGTTTAAGATCACCTTGGCAACTGACGGCGACAGAACAAACTTCAGCGCAGTCAAGGTCACTACTACCAGCACTACTGCGATATAAAGAAAGAGTAATACCCACCTACTCAAAAGCACCTTCCTGCTCGCGCCAGGTACGACGTGAGCAGGAAGATGTCTGAGTTTTAAATCCAGGGGGCAGAAATGAAATTCGTACGACATTTGATCGTGTCGCTTGTCGCCGCTGCATTGCTTCTGAGTGCTGCCGGCGTGTATTCTATAGACGTCCTTGCAGCACAAAAGGAACGATCGGCGCACTCCAGGAAGCCTCGCAAGTTCCATTATGTTTGCCCGATGCACCCGGACGTGACCTCGAAAAAACCCGGCAAGTGTCCGAAGTGCAAGATGAAACTCGTGAAGAAGCCTTTGGCTTAAAAACCGTGCCAATAGTTTAAATGGTGATGACGGCAAAGAAGCACAAACGATTTATCAATGGCATCTTCTGCCTTTTGTGTCTTTTTGTGGCTTTATCGTTTGTCGCGCCGCTCGTGCCGATTGCCGGCGCGTCCGCCGGTAACACGATGCCCTGCTGCGTCGGCAAGGCGGGACATTGCGATTCCGGCATCGCCGCGAAAAAGCCTCCACAACCGAAGGAGCCGATGTGCGGTTTGCACAACGAGTCTGCGGAGGCTGACGGCAACACCATCGTCGCCGAACCAACTCACACCGAGTCTCACAAAGCGACAGCGTCTTCTTCATCAGCGCCTGCGGCGGAATCGGCTTCATTGCACCAGCCGTGTCGCATGGAGTGCGGCGCGTGTACAGGCAGCTCGAGCCGGCAGCAAAACCGTGAACGCAGTGTTCTTCAGCCCGTCACCGAGCCACACTCGTCAACGTTCACTCACTCGAAATACGACAGTCGCTCGCTTCTTTTTTCATCGAACGAAAACTGGAAACAAACCAGTCCGCGCGGCCCACCATCTGAGCTCCGCTAACGATCGCCTCAATTTGATCTAACGCAGCTCCGGAACTAACCAGTTCTGGGCGTTCCCGCTTTTTTGCGGAGGAATTCGATGAGTATCCGTCTTTGTCTAGTTTTTTTATTTGTGTTCGTCTGTTCAGGACTCTCCGCAGCCCAACAGAACGTGACCTCCGCTGCGCTCAGCGGCCGCATTGAGGACGCACGCGGCGCGGTAGTGAGCGGCGCAAGTGTGACCGCCACCCATCTCGAAACAAATCAGCAACTCACCACCACCAGCGACTACGAAGGTTGGTTTCGCTTCCCTTACCTGCGTACGGGCGGCTACGAGCTCACGATCGACGCGGCAGGTTTTTCCACGGTAACCAAACAACTAACCGTATCGATTGGCCAGTCACTCGATATGCCGGTAAAACTCGACGTCGCGAATGTGTCAGCACAAGTGAACATCGGGTCAGACGTGCCGATTATTGAAACAGTGCGCACGCAGATCACCGAGACCATTCGTCCAAACGAGATCAACGAACTGCCGCTGAACGGTCGAAACTATCTCGATCTCGCGTTGCTGATTCCGGGAGTGTCGCCAACAAACACCGGCAGCAATCAGAGATTCGCCGAGACGTCGGCCGTGCCCGGACAAGGCATTTCGATCGCCGGCCAGCGGAATCTCTACAACAGCTTCGTCATCGACGGCGTCTCAGCGAATGACGATGCGGCGGATCTGACCGGGACGTATTACAGCGAAGAAGTTATCGATCAGTTTCAGGTAGTGACTTCGGGCGGCATCGCGGAATTCGGCAGGGCTTCGGGAGGCGTCGTCAATATTCTGACTAAGTCGGGTACCAACGATTGGCGTGGGAGCCTGTACGGATTCTCCCGCAACCAGCGTTTCGATGCCCGCAATCCACTCGCGCCTGAAAAGGATCGGTTGACGCAGGCGCAGTACGGCGTGACTCTCGGCGGGCCGCTGCGACGCGACCGCACCTTCATCTTCAGTAACTTCGAGCAGACCCGCAGAAACTATTCGACCGTCTTGACGATCTCGCCCGCGGCGGTGAGCGCTATCAATGATCGCCTGAGCGCGGTGAATTACCCCGGGCCGCTGGTCAGCACCGGTATCGTCCCGGCGAGTTTTGACACGACTAATTTCTTCACGCGCATCGACCACAGCTTCAATCAACACAATCAGCTCAGCGCGCGCTACAGCCTGTATCACATCGACGCCGTCAACTCGCGCAGCGTAGGCGGGCTCAATGCGGTCAGTCGCGGTACGGGTTTGAACGATACGGATCAAACCGTACAGGTCAGCAACGTGACGACGTTCAGCACGCGCACACTGAACGAGGCGCGGTTTCAATTCACCAACAGCAGGCTGGACGCGCCGGTCAACGACGCTGTCGGTCCGGCGGTCAACATCGCCGGCGTGGCGAATTTCGGCACGGCGACAGTCTCGCCACTGGCGCGCGATATCAATCTATTCGAAGCCGTCGACAATATCTCGACGTTGCAGGGATCGCACTCGTTGAAGTTCGGCGGCAATTTTCTCTACAACCGTGTGAACATCGTCTTCCCCGGGGCTGTGCAGGGTGTTTATGCTTTCAGTTCACTCAACAACTTTCTCAATGGATACTACCTCAATTACCAGCAGGCGTTTGGCGCGCCGCGCCAGTTTCAGTCGAACCCTAATGCCGGTGTGTTTGTTCAGGACGAGTGGCGAGTTCGGCCGGATCTGACGCTCAACGCCGGCCTCCGGTACGACCTGCAATTTCTGCCCGACCCTATCAAGACTGACACCGACAACATCTCGCCGCGAATGGGGATTGTGTACGCTCCGGGCAATCGCAAGACGGTCGTCCGCGCAAGCTTCGGGCTCTTCTACGATCGCATTCCGCTACGCGCCACTTCAAACGCGCTGCAACGCGATGGCTCGAAATATGTGGTGGTGCAGTTGTCGCCGTCGCAACCTGGCGCTCCGGTGTTCCCCAACGTCCTGGCAGTCCAACCTGCAACTCTCCCGACGAGGCCAAACATTACGCGTATCGATCCGGATATCGAGGCGAGTTATAGCCAACAGGCAAATCTCCAGATCGAGCGCGAGCTGCCGGGCAACGCCGTGATTTCTGCCGGTTACCTGCACCTGCGCGCGCAACACGTTATCCTTTCGCGAAACGTGAACGTGCCTACGGTGCCTGCGTCCGCCGGCATTCCTAACCTCGGCCGGCCCGATCCGAACTGGGGCAACATCTCGCGCTTTGAGAGCTCCGGTAATTCGTATTACGACGGCATGGTGATCTCATTCAACAAACGCGCTGCGCGCTGGGCCAACATGCGCGTCTCGTACACGCTTTCAAAAACAATCGACGACGCCGGAAACTTCTTCTTCTCCACCGTGCAGGACAACTTCAATATTCGTGACGATCGCGGCCGATCCGACAACGACCAGCGCCATCGGCTGGTAGTGAGCGGCTCGCTCGAGGCGCCGCAGGAAGGCAACCGCGTGTTGCGCGGGTTCCAACTGGGTTACATATTCACTTACGGATCGCGTTTGCCTTTCAACGTGCTGCTCGGAAACGATCGCAACTTCGACACGAACAATAACGATCGGCCGCTCGGTGTGGGACGAAATACGGGACGCGGGTTTGATTTCGCTTCGCTCGATCTGCGTTTGAGCCGGACGTTCAGAGTCGCGGAACGAGTTGACTTGCAGCTTCTGGCGGAGGGCTTCAATATGCTGAACCGCGCGAATTATGGAGTGCCGAACAATACGTTCGGTCCGGGCGCGACACCGTTGGCGACGTTTGGACAACCGACGTCGGCGTTCGATCCGCGGCAGTTTCAGTTTGGGATGAAAGTGAGTTTTTAATGGTCCACGGAAAAGCACAAAAGGCACAGAAGGATTTGCGCATCGTGATGTGCTTTGTGTGTCTTTCGGTCGCTATCGTTCTGCTTGCAGGTTGTGCACGCGTAAGCTTACAGGAACCGCCGCCGGCAGCTCAGATCTCCGCGCCGGGCGTCGATGCTGCCGAGCCCGTGACAGCAGCAGCTCCCGACGGATCGTTTTACGTCGCGTGGGTGAGTCATGATGCGAAACAGGCGGACGTAATGCTCGCCCATTTCAATGACAAGGGCGAGAGGCAGGGCGCGCCCGTTCGTGTGAACCGGCAAGCAGGTGCGGCAACTGCCTGGCGCGGCGATCAGCCAAGCCTCGCCGTTGCGACTGACGGCTCGGTTTACGTCGGCTGGACTGCGCGCTTTGAAGCCGCTGGTGCACACGGCACAGATATTTACCTGTCAGCGTCGAACGATCGTGGCCAAAGCTTCGCGAGCGAAGTAAAAGTCAACGACGACAAGGCGCCGGGCGACCATGGCATGCACTCGCTCGCGGTCGCAAAGGACGGCCGAATCTATGTCGGCTGGCTGGACGAGCGCAACGTCCAACACCCCAAGCCCTCCGACAAAGCCGAGGGGCACCACATGGAGAGCAATCGCGATCTCTTTCTTGCTTACTCGACGGATGGCGGCCGCACTTTCTCCGCGAATCAAAAGCTCGCGAGCGAAGTGTGTCCCTGTTGTAAGACCTCGCTGCTTGTCGCTCCGGATGGAACGTTGTACGCCGGTTGGCGTCAGGTATTACCGGGAAGTTTTCGGCACATCGCAGTTGCGAGTTCGAAAGATGGCGGAACGAACTTTTCGTCGCCAGTGATCGTGAGTGACGATCGTTGGATGCTTCAGGGGTGCCCGGTTTCGGGTCCATCACTAGCTCTTGATCCCTCTTCCGGGAGTCTGAGAGTGCTGTGGTATGCGGCGGGCGACGCTGGCGCGACGGGACTTTACTTGTCGGAGTCGAAAGACAACGCGCGCAGCTTCTCACCACGCCAGTTGATATCCGAGGAAGTGGTGCATGGCACGCCTGCACTCGCTGCCGGCACGCATAATGCGATCGCCGTCTGGCAGAGTGCCGGCGCGGGCGAAACCAAAATGCGCGACCTCGGTAAAGAAGGTTCTGCAGCCAGCAGCGTGGCGGCGAATGCGGAACTGCCCGCAGGCGTAATTGCAAACGACCACTTGTATGTGGCTTACATTGCTAAGGAGAAGGAGCAGCGCAGTATTTGGCTGGTCAGAGCGAGTCACTAAATGAAACTAAACGTTGCATGCGTAGTACTGATGCTCATGGCTGCGTGCGGTAACCAGCCGGTTAACCAGCAACCATCTACCCCGACGCCGTCTGGGCCGGCGGCGGCGGTGCAGTCGCACTCTTACAAGGCCGTAGGCGTCGTGAAAAGACTCGATCCAAAACTCCCGGCGATCGAAATCGATCACGAAGATATTGAAGGCCTGATGCCGGGGATGCAGATGGAATTTCCGGTTACGGATGCGGCGCTGTTAAGCGGGCTCGCGGTCAACGATCGGATCGACTTCACCCTCGAGAGTAATGCGGGTGTGATGAAGGTTATTGATATAAAGAAGAAGTGAGGCACAAATTTGTTTATGTGCATTTTTGTGCGTTTTTGTGAGCTAAGTTTTACTGGCCGTATTGAGCAACGATGCGGTCGCGTATTTGCGCCGGCGTCAGCTTCTCTTCCTTCTCGAGACGAAGCGCAAGCAAAGCCTCATTGACGCAAACAGCGCAATGCGACGCGTGATCGTCTTCAAAACAACTGTACAGGCTCTTGTGGCCGAAGCCTCGATCGCAGTGGCAGTAACACGGTAACTGCGCGATCGTCACCGGTATCTGTCGCACGGCGCGATACGCCTCACGCGCTGGACCAGAGAATTGCTCCGGCTGCAGCGTCGGGCGAAGACTCGCGCGGCTGGGCGCGACTTCAAAATAAGCGGGGATGTCTTTGGCTTGCGTTCCCGGCGCTTCGGTTGCATGGTTGTGCGCCGCCGGAGTTGGCGCATGATTCGCGTTGTGCGATTCCGGTTGATTTGTGCGCGCGGAATTCACCATCAGCACTGCCGCAACCAGCAGCAACGCGACCCCGCCTATTAATAACCAGTTCTTCTTCATCTGAATTCAACTCCCAAATCTTAATGCCCCATGCTCATCGGACCGGGTCGTAGTCTAACAAAAACCTTCCACGAAACCGGATTCGAACCGTAAACAGAATCGAGGATCGACGGTTTGGAGTAGAAGGTAACATCACTTCCGATCGCCAGCGAAGTCGTCGCCGTGTTCCAGATCTCGCGCGCTCCGCCCGCCGTGTAGGCGCCGATGCGAAACGATGGATGATCGTCGGTGATGCCAAGGCTCTCACGCTCAGCCGCCCGCAGTAGCTGGTTCTTGTCTGCCAATTCCAGCCGCGTGTAAACGTAGTTGCGGTCGAGAAACTTCAACGTTGACTCGGCCACATATCCGTTCAAGTTGAAAATCTCGCCGCCGTGCGCCTCGTGATTTCGGCCCCAGATTAAACTCGAAGCCCAGTTGCCGCGTGCCAGGCTGCGGTTGTAACTGATCGAAGCAGTGGTGCGTCGCACGTCGCCGGGCTCGAGCGCTTCGGGGTTCTTCAAAAAGCCATGACTCACCTGCATGGACCAGTTGCTGTTTGGCGCAAACCACAGCCTGGCCGAGCGCGAGTTCCACGGGTTCGCCTCGAAGTTGTAGCGGTTCTCACCAGGTTCACGTCCGTTGAATAAAGAGCCTTCGAGTTTGAACCAGCGATACGTAAAGCCGCTCGTGACGACGCCGAAACTGATGTGCGTTGAATCCTGCAAATGATGCGAGAGGGGCGCGGAAGTGTTTTCCGACGCCGACGCGCGGTGCATAAACGCATTGGGACCAAGCGCGGGTTCGCCGGGATAGCCGCCGTAAACGAACCAGCTCGCGCGTTCGCCGACTGGGACTGTGTAAGTCGCACTCAACTCCATGAAGAGGTCGTGCGGATGCTGCCGATCGATCAGCGGCTGGCCTTTGTAACTTTCACCGGTTTGGAAAAGAAGCGGCGAGCCGCCGGGTGGAAAAGTAAATGGCTCGGCGCTGAACATGCCTCGTAGTTCGAGTGTTCCCGGCCCCGCGCGCCGCACGGCCGCAGGCATGAACCAGTTTGCAGACTCGAATTTCGTTACGCCGCGTGGTCCACCTTGTCGATTGACGCCTGCGACGAAGTTGTAGTGAAACATCAGCAGCCACTCACCTGCCTGCTTGTGCAACATCGGCATCGGAGTCGATGCGGGTTGCCAAGACGTCCCCGAGCCCATACGGCCCATCGGCATCAGGTTCGACTCGTTTTGCCCGACGCGAATGAACATTTCATCGCCGTGCATGACGAAGACGCCGTGGTCCATGTGCATTGGCTCGTCGACGTTCCCGGTCATTTCCGGACTGGCAGCGGGAGTAGCAGCGGGTGTCGCAGCAGGCTTGGCCGCAGGTTTCGGCTGCGGCATCGTGTGGCCTTCGTGCTGTGCAAAAGTTTGCGTGTGCGCGGCAAGAATTAATGCCGCGCACAGTAATGCGTACTTCATTTGTATCGTTATCGGATCGCGGTCCTGAGTCCCGGGGCGGCCACGGAGGGCCGCCCCTACAGTTTTATTTTACGAGGCCTTTTTAGCCGTCGTCTTCTTGTTCTTCGCGTTGCAGCAGTCGCCCTTGCCATGCTTCATTTTGGCGTCGTGCTTCATGGTCGCGTCGTGCTTCATCATGCCGTCGTGCTTCATCATGCCGTCGTGCTTCATCATGTCGCACGAGTCACCACAACAACTGCAGCACTCGTGGTCCTCTGCGTGATTCTTAGCGTCGGACTTTTTCATCTTGCATGAATCACCACAACAACTGTGCTTTGCATCAGCGGCTGTGCCCCCTGCTTTCATCGGGCACGAGTCGCCGTTACAACAACAGCACGATTCCATCGAGCAACAAGCTTCGGTCTTGTTCTGCTGGTCGCCTTGAGCGGGGGTTTGGGCCATGCCTGCGGCAGATGCGATGAGCATCAACCCAAGCAGCAGCGTGAGAATGGTGTTCTTATGGGGTTTCATTTCTGTTCTCCTGTTTCAAAAGATCTGTGAACGACGGATGCCGGGGACACCAGCACCTGTAAAGAATGTTCAGTTGCGAGCAGGCAGATCTCTAGATCAGGAAAGCACAACAACGAAGATAGGTGGGACCGCGATTCGGAAGGAAAGGAACAACGAGAAAACTGTCGGATTGTTCGGGCGTGGTCTCGACAGCCGGCAAAACAGTCACCGGTCCGCGTGCGGGATCCGGCAGGTGGCTACTGTTTTTAGAGGTCGCGGCGGTCGCGTTAACGACGAGCGGACAGTCTTTCATCATGCCGCGTGGCATCGGAAGAAAAGACGGAACGGACGGCGCTGCTGGACGGTGCAAATTACGCACAATCTGTTTCTTTGGCTTTTGGGTAGCGCAGCAGTCGTGTGAATGCTCTGTGTGACAACTCTCGCCGGCGACAACCGTCTGCGCTGAGCCATCGGCTTCATACGCCATCGCCGTGCTGCCACAACCAAACAGGCACCCGCCGGCCATCCAGATCGAGACGCTGACCGCGAGAAACAAACGCACTAACTTGTTCGAGAACACCGAACTCATCCTGCCAGCAGTCTACCCCCGCGTAAGGGTTTTTGTCGAGAAAACGGCGCCACAAAGAGGCACAAACGGCACAAAGAAGAGCATTTTCCGTTTTGTGCTTTCTGTGCCTTTTTGTGGCTCAAATTTTTTGTGCTCTTTGTGGCGCACTTCTGTGACGGCTGTCTTGTTAGCCTTTGCTCATGAGTATCGACAAAAACAAGATAACAACCCAGGACGAGCTGAATGAACCGGCGCCGATGGATCAGGCGGGCGAACGCGCCGAAGCCGAAATGAAAAGACTTGAAGACGAGACTAAACGTGAGGTAGCCGAAGGATTACAACAAACCGACGAGGACTAACTCCCCTCGACCAGCGCCTCTTCGAGCGCTTCCTTGAGTTGTGTGGGCGTCTTCTCGGGATTGAAACCGATGAATCGTTTCAAGATCCGGCCGTCGCGCCCGATTATGAAACTCTGCGGGATCGCCGTGCGTCCCTGCATCAACGTCAGCGCCACGTCGCGCGTCGCCCAACCAATCTGATAATCAACTTGGTACTGGCGCACAAAATCGCTGACGCTCTCCTCTGACGCTTCCGGGTCTTCGGTCGAGAGTCCAATCATCTCCACGCCACGCCCCTGATACTCCTTGTGCAGTTTTACGAGCTCGGGCGTTTCCATTCTGCATGGACCACACCAGGTGGCCCATAGATTAATCAACAGGACCTTTCCGGAATAGTTTGCAATCTTTATCGGCGCGCCGGTGGCTGCCCTGTTTTCAGTGTCGAGCACGAGTCGCGGCAAACTGATCAAGCCGGGCTTGTTTGCCGCGGTTCCGGGACGGACGCTTGTAGAACTTGCCGGGGTCTTCGATGCGGGATCGATTGAATTACAACTCGAAGCGCCGAACGCAGCCACGAGTCCAAGCACGACCACCGTCGCCACCAGCCGCAGCGGTGTCCAAAACTTCACTTCCTTCAGTACTTTTTTTCTTTCTGACATTCGTTACTACTTCTTTTTACCAAACCTGAACGACTCGAGTATCACCGGAGACTCGCCCCGTTCACCGACATCCTCCACAGACGATAACTCGCCGGCCAGAGAAGTACAAAGCAAGCTCAGGGTCGCGCCGGTCGTGTCGCCTTCTTTTCCGGTCGGCAGGAATACAACTCGGCCCCACAACTTCAAGTCGCCGCGTTCAGTTCCCTTCGAAAGACCTTCCCACCTGAACTCATAACCCTGCATCGAGTTGATCTTCGTCGGACCTTCCGAAACCTTCCGGTACTCGGGAATGATCTTAGCAAGCGAATTGCTGAATTCCTGCACGCGCTGCGGGTAGCTTGGCAGATCGCCGGTGAAAGTTCCGGTGCTCGTGTACCAACCTACAGCAAAATTCTCCTGCGTGAAATCCGGCGGCAAGGTCCGATCAACTTTCACGAAGTTGGTTGCGCCCGGCACTCCGGCTTTCGGATCGCGGTCCCATGACTCGGGATAATAAAAGGAGAAGTCGAAATAGTGCTCGGCTAACTTTCCGTCGAGCTTGTCATTCGAGTTTGTAAACTGCACCGTGCCCGGCGGTGGAACAAATGCCGTCTCTTCGGCTGTCGGTGACGGTACGGCGACAGAGCTCGTTGGAGCCGGCGTACTCAGATTCGTGTTTTCAACGGGGCGATCAGGCCGCCGTTGCGCTGACATCTCGTCGAGTCGTGGTTTCACGACGAAGAAGAACACGCCCGCGAGTGCGCCGCCGCCGAGCAACAGAAAGATAAGAATGCCGGCGATGATCCACGGCAGCTTCGACTTCTTCTGTGCGACAGGTTGTTGCGGCAATGGGGCCGAAGGCGCTGCGACTGTCGCTTGTGGCGCTCTTATCTCGCCTGTAGTTACCGCTTCAACGGGCGGAGGAGATGGCGGTGGCGGAGTGGGTGTTACTGGCGGCCGCGCGATATCTGACGTGCTTGGCGCAGCCCCTGGAGACGTCGTTGGACCAGTGTTGCGCGGCAATGCAACCGTCGCCGGGTAGCTGTCCATGATCGTTGCGTTAGGATCCGGAAGGTCGCGGCTCGTCGGCAGTTCCGACGGAGCATTCAAGTCGATAGACGTCGCGCGTATCGTCGCATTCGGATCGAAGGTTTGTGGCTGTGGCGCTATCAGCAGGCCACCGTCAAACGTGCAAAACTTCTGGCCTTCGTCAGGATACGTACGATTACACTTAGGGCAACTCTTCATTTACACGGACCTCTTCAGCGGGAGTCAGATTTCGATTTACGCACTTAATTTGCGCGAGCTTTGGCGAGCTTCTGGGCAGCGCCCGAATTGCCGGGATCGAGTTCAACCGCGCGTTGATAAGCGCGAACTGCTTTGTCCTTCTGGTTGGACTTAAGATAGCCGTCGCCCACACCTTCAAAGCCAAACATCCCGGCAAGTTGTTTCTTCTCGCCCGCTGCTGCGAAGGTGGATGCCTGCTCGTAACTTGCTTCGGCGTCGCTAAACCGGGCCATTCCCAGATACACCCGGCCCAACAGATTGAAAGGTTGAAACGCGCGCGAGCTTACTTCGGTCGCAGACTTCAAATACGGTTCTGCTTCCTGAAATTTTTTGTAAACAATCAAATACCGTCCCATCAACAGCAGCGAAGTTGGATTGCGCGCATCCAGCTCGAGCGCCTTTTTCAGTACCGGTTCAGACTGCGGCCACAATTGTTCGCCCTGAAGCGAATCGGCAATTAGATTAAGAGTGGCGGGATCTTTTGCCAACTCGATCGCTTTTTCATACAACGGCACTGCCTCTGCCTGGCGACCGACTCGATTGAGCATGCGAGCGAGGTGTGCATAAGCAACGGCAAACTGCGGATCCAATTCGATCGCACGGCGATACGAATGTTCGGTTTCGCTGTTAGCAAGTCCACGTGCTTGCAGTGCGACTCCAAGACGATCCCAGCCCACCGCATTTTTCGGATCAATCTGGACCGAACGCCGCGCGAACGCTTCCGCATCGGCAAACCTCTTCGCGTTGTCGCCACCGGCCCGCGGTTGGACCAACGCCACGCTCAGCGCCACGTGAGCGTCAGCGTTTGTGGGTGCCCATGTCACTGAATTGCGGTACGCAGCTTCGGCATCCTCCCAGCGTTGCTGGTCTGAGTATACGTTACCCAAACCGTATGCGGCGCGCGCGTCGCGTGCTTTGAGTTTCAAGACTTCCTTGTAGGCATCTTCAGCTTCGGCAAACTTGCGCGCGTCGCGCGCTTCGTTGCCTTTATCAAGTAAGTCTTCGACACGCTCTTCGATGTTTGACGGCCTCGTCGTGCGTGCGGGGCCGGCGGTTCGCCCGGCCGGCTTCGTTGCCGTGCCCGGCTTCTTTTTCGTCTCAGGGTTCTTGGCCCTGAAGATCCCTGCGCCGCCACCAACGTCTGCGCCTACGTCCTGGGCGGAAACGCTCGCAACCGCACCCAGACTCAAACAGAAGGCGGCTAAACTCAACCCCGCCGCGCGCAGTATTACGTTAGGTGCCATCATTACTCTCCTGCTCCTCTGTTTGGATTGCTACTATCGAGACAGACCCTCGCTGGATTGTAGATCAGCTTCAAAGCGTGGCAAAGGCCGCAGATTTTCGCTGATGAACGCGGATCTGCGTTTATCAGCGTCATCTGTGGCTCTTTGTTCATGGAGCGTTCCGCACGAGCCGGAAGCCCAACTGCGAACTCTTGGTAGTGGCGGGCACAAAGTCGCGCATGCAAGACGATACCGGCTTATCGGATCTGGCCGGATCGCTAACGAAACCACCGCCCCTGATGCTTACCCAGTCCTTGATGGCGTCGGGAATCTCCGCCTTATTTCCCGGATACAGATAAACTTTCGAGGCTGTCCACTCCCAAACGTTGCCAATCAGATCAACCACACCCCATTTGTTCTTTCCTTCCGGGTGCGAACCCACTGCGGTCGGACTGACCTGCTTGAGAACCGCGACATTGTCCTTCCAATCCGGTCCCCACGGGTACAGGTCACTCCTGTCGCCGTTGCGAGCCGCATACTCCCATTCCTGCTCGCTTGGCAGACGATACCTGACGCCCTCGCGTTTCGATCGCCAGTCGGCAAACGAATTCGCATCGTCAAAGGAGACGTTAACTACGGGCCATAGCTCCTGACCGAACGGCGGCTGAGAGCCGGCCCAATGACTCGGCGCCGCGTGCTTCGTTTCCTTTATGAACTCGGCGTAGTTAGTGTTGCTGACTTCCGTACGATCCATCAGGAAGGGCTGAACGGTAACGGGATAGGCGGGCGTCTCTTGAGGCGGCCCACTGTCGCGTCCCATCACAAAACTGCCGCCGTCGATCGCTACGAGATCCGCGTTCGTTTTTTCGGGAACGGGAGGCGTCGGAGATGGACTTGCGGTAGCCGAGCTTGATCGATAGACGAGGTAACTACTGAGTCCGATTCCTACCAGCACGAGCACCGCGACCGCGGCTCCGACGATTAACAACACCGGCGGCCCTTTACGCTGTGGGCGAAAATCCACCACCATCTTGCGTGGTCCAACCGGCTCAGCGGCGACGCTGCTGGCGATCGGTACAGTCGGGGCACTCTGCACGCGTGTGGTTTCAGGATCCAGTGCAGGCGGCATGCTGCCGGAGAGTCGTTCGAGCCGGTCTTCGAGATCCTTCGCCTGCTGGGCCATGCGGTCGAACTTTTCCTGCTGTTCCTGGTGTAGCCGGTCTCGTTCCTGCGCGTCTTTATCTAATTGCGTACCGCTAACCGTCCCGCCCATCGAATCGAAAGCTGAACCAAAGTTCGTCTCCTGTGAGATCGGCGGCTGTGTTGCCGACAGATTAGGAACTTCAACGATCGGCGTCGTAGTGGACGTCATGGTCCGGTTCGGATCCATCGACACTGTTTCTCGCAGTGCGGACGCGACCACCGGCTCGGAGTTCAGTGCGGCATGAAGCTCTCTGAGGAAAGCTGGAATCGAATCGATGCGCGCCGAAACTTCTTTCTCGAGTGCGTGACGCACAACCGCCTCGATCGCAGGCGGCACTGAAACACCCTTTGACTGGAAACTCGGCGGCGGGACCGTCAGGTGCTTCTTCATGATCGAGGGGATCGAAGAACCTTTGAACGGCACTTCACCGGCGAGCATTTGATAGAGAATGACGCCGAGACTGTAAATGTCCGCGCGCGCGTCCGGCTCTTCGTCGGACCATTGCTCCGGCGCCATGTAAAAAGGCGAGCCCATCAATCCGCTGGTCTGCGCTTGCACGAACGAACCGAGCAACTCGCCCGACTTAATTTTCGCGAGTCCGAAGTCGAGTATCTTCACGCCTTCTGCGATCGGAACATCATCCTGGACCATGATGTTCAACGGCTTCAGATCGCGATGCACGATGTTCTGCCGGTGCGCGGCGCCGACCCCCGCCGCGATCGCGCTGATGAACTCCCACGCGCGTTGCGGGGACATTGCTCCTTCGGTGGCGAGTATGTCCTGAAGCGATCGGCCTTTCACAAACTCCATCACGAGGAAAGGCATCGTCCCGCGCACGACGCCGAAGTCAGTGACGGCGATGATGTTCGGATGGCGAATGGCCGCGGCCGCGAGGGCTTCCTGGCGAAAGCGTGTGGTGAGCATCGGATCGTTACCGACGAGATCCGGGAGGATCACCTTTATCGCGTGAGGCGTTTTGAGAAAGATGTGTCGCGCCTGGAACACGACGCCCATGCCACCTTGCCCGAGCCGCCGCTCGAGCAGGTAGCGGGCGTCAAGTGTTGGTTCACCTACGAGGGACGGCGCAGTTTCATCACCATCCTGGGGACAGTGACTGATTTCGTCGGGGAAGCAGCGCCTGCAAGCTGGACACTCTCTCATCTGTTGGCAACACAGATTAACACGGATTTATCACCGTATGACCACGTTCACGAGACGACGCGGAACGACGACGACCTTCATTACTTCATGGCCCTCGATCAATGTACGGACCCTCTCGTCGGCGAGCGCGGACGCGCGGAGTTCTTCTTCCGAAACGTCAGGCGCGGCAATCACTCGTGATCTGAGTTTGCCGTTAACCTGAATCGGAATCTCCAACTCCTCGCGCCGCGCGAGTTCAGGATCCGCAACCGGCCAGCGCGGTCCTTCCCCCCGCAGCAACCCGCCTGAGTGTCCCAAACCTTCCCACATCTCCTCCGCGATGTGCGGCGAAAAAGGCGTGAGCATAACTACGAGCGCCTCGAGTGCTTCGCGTACCGCAAAGACATCTTCCGCCGACGCCCTCGCTGGATCGGCGTTGAATTCGGAGAGCTGATTGAACAGTTCCATCAAAGCGGCCACACTCGTGTTCAAGTGCAAGTGTTCGAAGTCGCTCGTGATCTTCGCGATGGTCTGGTGCGTCTTTCGTCGCAACGCTCGCGCTTCCGCACCGAATTCCGTCGGGACTGCGGTAGTGGGTGAGTTCGACAACCGCTCGTGCCATCTCCAAACCATCGTGTAGACGCGTCTCAGAAAACGCACCGCGCCTTCGATTCCAGTCTCAGACCAGCGCAACTCGTTTTCGACGGGCGCTGCAAACAACACGAACAGCCTCGTCGCGTCAGCGCCAAACGCCACGATCATCTCGTCCGGATCGACTCCGTTGCCGAGACTCTTCGACATTGCTTTCCATTCGTCAGTGCCTTCGACGCGGTTCGTCACCATGCCCTGAGTCAACAATCTCTTCACCGGCTCGTCGAAATTGACCAGACCGATGTCGCGCATGAACTTGGTCCAGAAACGCGTGTAGATCAAATGCATCACTGCATGTGAATCGCCACCGATGTACTGGTCCACCGGCGTCCACTGCGCGGCGAAGCGAGTCTCGAACGGTTCCTTGTCATTGCGCGGATCAAGGTAGCGAAAGAAATACCAGGACGAGTCGACAAAGGTATCCATCGTGTCAGTCTCGCGACGCGCTGGACCATGACACTGCGGACACGTCGTGTTCACAAACTCCGGCACGCCCGCCAGCGGCGACTCGCCCGTTCCCGTGAAGGCTGCTGTTTGCGGTAACACGACCGGCAGTTGTTCGAAAGGCACCGGCACCATGCCGCACTTGTCGCAGTAGATTACCGGCACAGGCGCGCCCCAGAAGCGCTGTCGCGAAACACCCCAATCGCGAATGCGATACGTCACGGCAGCCTCGCCAAATCCGTTTTTCTGTGCGTGCGCCGCCATTTCCGCGATTGCCACTTCCGACAGCTTGCCGCCCCAATCGCCGCTATTGATCAAAACACCGTAATCGGTGAATGAGTGTTTCATCTCGGCTGATGCGTCGCCGGCGGTCGTAGGCACCGGTTCCGCGGTGAGTTGTTCGTGACTCACGGGAGCGATGACCTGCCTGATCGGCAGCGAGTACTTCTGCGCGAACTCGAAGTCACGCTCGTCATGACCGGGAACGCTCATCACTGCGCCCGTGCCATACTCGATCAGGACGTAGTTCGCCACCCACACCGGAACGATCTCGCCGCTGAACGGATTGATCGCGAGCACACCGGTGTTGAGTCCTTCCTTTTCCTCCTCGCCTATTTCGCGGCCCGACGCTCGTTCGTTCTTGATCTTTTCCGCGAACGCTTCCACGTCCTGCTTCAGCGCAGACCCTTCGAGCAACTCGGCAAGCAACGGATGTTCGGCTGACAGCACTATGGCGGTTGCGCCGAAGATAGTGTCGATGCGCGTGGTGAACACACGAATCTTCTTGTCGCTGTCTTTAACCGCGAAGTCGACAAACGCGCCTTCGCTACGACCGACCCAGTCGCTCTGCCGTTTCAAAACTTTTTCCGGCCAGCCGGCTTCGATCTGTTTGATGTCGGCGACGAGCTGCTCCGCGTAATCGGTAATTCGCAGGAACCATTGTTCCAGATCTCGCTTCTCGACTTGTGCACCACAGCGCCAACAGACCCCGCCTGACGAC
>DASSEB010000268.1:0-3345 GCA_035696765.1 Pyrinomonadaceae bacterium
ACTGTAAAGCTCGGCCGGGAAGTGCCGGTTGAATTGCGCTACGAAACGATCGTTTTGGAAGATGGAAAGCTGCACATCTACAAGGATGTTTACGTTCAGGACACCAACACCGAAGAGAACCTGCGGAAAGTGTTGGAGGCGCACGGAGTGAAGCTGGAAGATCTCTCGCAGCAACAACGGACCGAAGTGCTCGATGCGCTGAACGCGATGTCGGCTAATCCGCAAAAGGCGGCTTCAGCTTCGCCCTCGCCGGAAGCTTCGGCTTCGCCTTCGCCTGAGAAGAAGAGCGCGAAAAAGAAACAGCCCGCGGGAAAGAACCAGAATGAGATCGTGATCGATTTGAATAATTTGAATTTAGCAAAGAAGGGTTATCCGGCGCCGGTGAATTTCGACACCGGAAGTGGAAAGACCAACCGCGGATAAACGCGGATTTTTTCACGGATTGGAAGTGAAGAAACTACAATCCGTGATCTCGGTGCTGATCTGTGGCTCAGTTGGCGCGCCGGCTTCGCCATAATATGGACGACCGGACTCGATCGCTTCGAAGTATTCCTCAATGCGGTCGAGCACTTCTTCAACCGTGTGCGAGTGATAGATCGAAGTACGAAACAGCGCGCCGCCCTGCAAACCCCGCGTGAACTGTCCCGCCAGTTGCTTCATACGATTAATCGCAGGCGTCTCAGGCATATCTTCGCGCAGCATGTCGAAGTACTCGTGGAGAATCGCTCGCTTGTCCGCGAGCGTCGGTTCAAAGATCGGACGCCCGTGCATCGCGTCTTCGATCTGGCGAAAGATCCACGGGTTCGCCATCGCGCCGCGACCGATCAAAACACCATCGCAACCAGTTTCACGAAACTTCTCGAAAGCCCCTTCGATGGTAGTGACGTCTCCACTGCCTGATACCGGCACACTCACAGTTTCCTTGATCTGCCGGACGAGATCCCAGTTTGCCAGGCCGCGATAACCCTGCTCCTTCGTGCGACCGTGCAGCGCAATGTGCTCAGCGCCACAGTCTTCCGCGAGTTTCGCAGTCTCGACAGCATTGATCGTGTGATCGTAAAAGCCGGCACGAATCTTAACCGTCAGCGGGATCGTGATCACTTTCTTGATCGACTTGAGAATCTCCGCGAGGCGGCTGTGATCTTTGAGCAGACCTGAGCCGCCGCCGTGCTTCACGACTTTCGGGGCTGGACACCCGCAATTCACGTCGAGAATATCGGCGCCGACTTCCTGCGCCATCTCAGCAGCCATGCTCATCCGCTCAGGCTGTCCGCCAAAAATCTGCACCGCAAAAGGGCGCTCATCCTCGTAGAACCGCATCTGGCGTTTCGACTTCGGATTGTTGCGCGTCAGACCTTCAACCGAGATGAACTCAGAAACCGATAGACCAACACCCCCACGGCGTTTCAGCAAGCGTCGAAAAGAGACATCGGTAACACCAGCCATCGGCGAGAGGACGAGCGGCGGGTTTATTTCGATATCACGAATCTTGAATGGCTTGATCATGAATGGGCCACGAATGAACACGGATGACACGGATTAAAACAATCTGTGTCCATCCGTGTCATCCGCGGCTAAACTACGGTTTTTTATCTTTCTTCTTCTTGTCGTCCTTGTCGTCGCCTTTCGCAGTAGTCACCGGAGGCGTGATTTTTAAAAGCGGCTCGACGCTGGCTTTATAAGTTTCAGTGACTTTTATGAACGCTTCGTTCCGCAGGTTCTGTAAATACGCTTCGCGCTCCTTCGGCTGTTGCTCCATCAGCATCGCTTCCCGAACACGATTGTCATTGAACGTGGGTGTCGTGCCGGCTGGTGAGCGAGCATCGACGCGCAGTATCTGATAACCCTCGGGCGTTCGAATCGGTTCAGTTACGTCACCCGCCTTCACGTCCTTCAACGACGCCAGCAGATCTTCGCGCAGTTGCGGGATGTCAAACTCGCCGACAAATCCTTTGTCCTGCGGCGCAGTTCGTTGTCCGTTCTTTTCGCGTTCAGAGTTCGCGGCGGCGAGCGCTCCAAAATCGGCGCCCGCGCGAATCTGAGCGATTAGCTCGAGCGCTCTCGCCTTCACACTCGCTTCGTCCTTGCCGTTCGTGGAGAGATAGATCTCGGAAAGCTTCACGCTCTCGGGCTTGCGAAACTTGTCCGGATGCGTGTCATAGTATTTCTTCACTTCCTCAGTGGAGAAGCCAAGGTAGACCCGGCGATCGACTTCCTGTTGAAAGACCGCCTGCTTCATCATCTCTGCTCGCATCGTGCGGCGAACTTCTTCCGGATTGAGCCCGTTCTGAAGCATCGCCTGGTGGAGCTTCTCAATCGAATTGATGCCCTGCTCCTGCGCAATCGCCAACATGCGCCGGTTCACTTCGGCCTCGATCTCGGTTGCCAGATCAAGCTCCTTGCCTTTTTGAAGCAACAGCCTTTCATTGATCAGTGTCGCGATCAATTCGGCTTGCTTCTTGGCGACTTGTTCAGTCGCTTGCTGCTCACTCAAGCCGCTCTGTTTCAGAGCTTCGATACGCTCTTTGTTCTCGCGCTTCAACATCGAGAGCGTGATGACGTCGTCGTTGACCTGCGCGATCACTTCGTCGACGACCTGCATCTCGCCTTCCTGCGCGAAGACGCTGCCGCTAAACGCAAAAATTATGACCGCTGCAAGAGCTGCAAAATATTTGAATCTCACAAACGTACTCCTAACTTAATAATGCACTGCTAGTCATCCACAGATGGTTTGGAATTCTAATCGCTCGCGCGAAGCTGGAGCAACACGTCGCGAGCCATGTCAAGCACGTTGTCCTGCTGCTCTTCATTCAGAACGAGTCGTAAAACACCGTTAGGCGTGAAGACGGTTCCCTCATGACTCTTCACGTAATCTCCCAGTTTTTCAGGAGAAATGCGGGCCTTTTCACTGAACTTGACAGCTACTCCGTCCGGCGTCCTGTCGATGGAAACGATGCCCAACTCTTCCGCGAGGCGCCGCAAACGCGCGTAACCAAATAGCCTCTCGACGGACGTTGGAATCCGCCCGTAACGGTCTTCCGTCTCAGTCCGGATGCTGGTCAGCGTCGCCTCATCACGCGCTGAAGAGACTCGTTTGTACGTTCTCAGCCGCTGACCCATGTCCGAAATGTAATCTTCGGGAATGGCGACATCGATGCCCAGGTTGAGCGCGACGCTCGTCTCATCTTCGACTTCGTCACCGCGAAGCTCTGCCACCGTGCGCTCGAGCATCTGCGTGTACAGATCGAAGCCGAGTGCTTCCATGTGGCCCGACTGCTCGCCGCCCAGCAGGTTGCCGGCGCCGCGCAGCTCCAGGTCGAGGGCGGCGATACGAAATCCCGCTCC
>DASSEB010000269.1:0-4472 GCA_035696765.1 Pyrinomonadaceae bacterium
AAAACTATGAAACACTCGCTCAAACAATTATCTCTTGTTCTCGCTTTGCTCGCAGTTGCAGTCTCCGTCGCAGCCCAGGAACGCGCGACGATATTGACCGGCGCGGAATTAACGCGCGTTGTTCCGACAGGTTTTTATTTCCAGGGTCTGAGCGCGCCCACACAGATGCGCAACGCAGCCGCGGCGCGCTTCGGAACTGACCGCCACGTGATCTCGGGCCTCGTCGATACGTCCGGTTATTCCGCTGATGTGCGGGCGAAGTATGTCGGTTTCCTGATCACCGATTCCGCTATCACACTCAACGGAGAATCATTGCCGCCGGGCGCGTACGGATTTGGTTTTGCGACTGAAGGTAAGATGACGGTGATGGACCTCGCTGGCAAGGATCTGCTCTCCGTCGCGGTCACGAACGACAAGGATCTCAAACGACCTCGTCCGTTGATGATGTCGGCAGATCCTGGTGGCGTGCGGTTGTACAACGGCAAGGATTATGTTGTTATCGCCGCCAAATAGTAGAGGCCACACAACAGCACAAAACGACTCAATCTCAGTTCGATTCTTTTTGTGCTTTTTGTGCCTTTTCGCGGCAAATCCTTCTATTGTGGCCCAAACCGGTGGTGCTTCGACGGGTACGCCCGCGACTTACACTTCGCGTCGCACCGTCGGCATCACCGATCCAAACGCGCCCGTCGTTTTCGAAGACGTAACCGACAAAACACCACTCGCGAACTTTCGCCATCGCTCGGGCGAACCGGCTAAAGACTACATCTTCGAGACTCCGTCAGGTGGCGTCGCGATTTTTGACTACGACTCGGATGGACGTCCGGACGTCTATCTCGTAAACGGATCGACCAGCGCTGCGATGCGCGGTAAAGAAAAAGCGCCGCGCGCTGCGCTTTACCATAATCTCGGCAACTGGAAGTTTGAAGATGTAACCGAGAAGGCAGGCGTTGCAAACGAGCGTTGGGGCTTTAGCGTCGCGGTTGGCGATTACAACAATGACGGCCGGCCAGACATGTTTGTCGGTAACTTCGGCGTCTCACGTCTTTACCGCAACAACGGCGACGGCACGTTCACCGACGTCGCGGAGAAACTCGGCGTCGCGCGCAACGGCTGGAGCACGGGAGCAAGCTGGGGCGATTACGACGGCGATGGGCGTCTCGATCTTTTCGTTCCCGGTTACGTGCAGATCGATTTGTCGAAACTTCCGCCGAACCCCTCAGAAGTCGGAAAGGGTGTCGGACAAAACTTCTGCCAGTTTCGCGGCGTGGCGGTGATGTGTGGTCCACGCGGGCTGCCGGGCGAGGGCGACACGCTCTATCATCAAAAGCCTGACGGTACTTTCGAAGACGTCAGCGTCAAGGCAGGTGTCAACGATCCGGAAAAGTATTACGGCTTCAGCTCCGCGTTTGTTAACGTCGACGACGACAAGCTACTCGATCTGATCGTCGTAAACGACTCAACGCCCAATCAACTTTACCGAAACAAGGGCGACGGCACGTTCGAGGAGATTGGTTACCCGTCGGGCGTGGCGCTCAACGAGAACGGGCGCGAACAGGCGGGCATGGGACTCGCGGTTGGTGATTACGACAACGACGGCCGCGTCGATTTTCACATCACCAACTTCTCCGACGACTCAAACGTGCTTTATCACAACGACGGCGACAACAATTTCACTGACGTGACGTTTCAGGCGGGGCTCGGTGAAGTTTCAATTCCATTTCTCGGTTGGGGCACGAGCTTTCTTGATTTCGACAACGACGGCTGGCTCGATCTTTTCGTAGTGAATGGTCACGTTTATCCGTCTGTTGACGCGCACCAGTGGGGGACAAGTTTCGCGCAGCAGCCACTGCTCCTTCGCAACAGCAAAGGTAAGTTCGAACGCGTTGGCGCGGCGCCCGGCAGCGCGCTCGCGAATGCGTGGCCGGGACGAGGGCTCGCGATCGGAGATCTTGATGGCGACGGGCGTCTTGATCTCGTGATCAATAATCTCGATGCGAAGCCGGCGATGCTGCGCAACGTCGCTGCGACTGTTGGTCATTGGCTGGGCCTTCGTCTGGTTGGCGATGTGATGAAGAAGAGTCCGCGCGACGCGATTGGTAGTGTTGCGTATTTGACGACGGGCACTGTGCGGCAACGACGGGATGTTGTGAGTGGCGCAGTCTTCTGTTCGCAAAACGACATGACGCTGCACTTCGGTCTCGGCGCGGCGACCAAGGTCGATAAACTCGAAATAAAGTGGTCTAATGGCACCATTGAGACTTTTACCATCCCAAAGGTAGACACCGTAGTGACCATCACTCAGGGCAAAGGAACTTAGTTTGCGACGACTCGATCTGAGAAAGGCCCAGGCCGCACGGCTCAACACGATCCGCGACATCAACCGGCAGATCGTGTTGAACTACGTTCGCGAGCGCGAGCCGATTTCGCGCGCTGAGATCGCGCGCGAAACGGATTTGCAGCGTTCCACGATCTCAGCCATCGTCGAGGATCTGAAGAGTGAAGGCCTGGTCGAAGAGGTTGGGGAAGGGGAGTCGACCGGAGGACGCCGGCCGACCTTACTCAAGCTGCGCGCGGCCGGCCCCATCGCTCTCGGCGTTTCAATCACTCCGACGTGCACGACGATTGCCACTAGCGATCTCGCCGGGCGCGTGATCGATCAGGAAGACTTTCTCACCGATGCTGACAAGACTCTGAATCAGGTGATCAGCGTGCTGCGCGATTTCACGAAGCGGTACCAGGGATCGATCGAAGGCGTCGGCGTGAGTCTTCCGGGTCTGGTCGATCCTTCGACCGGCACCGCGCTTTACATTCCTTACTTCCTCTGGCGCGATCTTCCAATCTCCGAAATGATCTCTGATGCGGTCGGCTTGCCGGTCGTGATCGACAACGACGCCAACGCCGTCGCGCTTGCTGAACTCTGGTTCGGCAGGCCCGAGGTTAACGACGCTCGCGATTTTATCCTCGTGTTGGTCGCCGAGGGTGTGGGCACAGGCATCATCTTCGACGGCCAGGTTTACCGTGGCCAGCGCGGAGCGGCCGGTGAGTTTGGACACATGGTGATTGGACGTGGCGCGCCTGTTCCGTGCTCGTGTGGCAGCGACGATTGTTGGGAAGCGTTCTCTTCCGAGCGCGCCGCGATTGCGCGTTACGTAAAGTTGTCGGGTGCTTCAAACAAAGTGACCTTCATCGACGTCGTCGATCGCGCAATCGGTGGTGAAGCACACGCGAAAGCGGCCCTGGTCGAGACTGCACGCCATCTCGGCGTCGGAATCTCGAATTTGATCATCGGCTTCAGCCCCGAAGCAGTGGTCGTGGGCGGCGAGATCGCGCGCGCCTGGGACCTGATCGAGAGTGCTTTAACCGAAACCATCGCTAACAGCGTTCGCCGCGGCCTTCCCTCCGCCCGCATTCTTCCTTCGACCCTTGGGCAAAAACCCACCCTTCGCGGCGCCCTGAGCCTCGTCCTTGCTAGTAAATTCGCCGCCGCCTTCGCCGCCTAAAGAAGCTGAATCAGGGATAACGCAGAGAAAAAACAGTTGACAGGTGCAGCTTTCTATACTAAAAACTTCGTTCGCTGAGACAACAAACTAAGTTACCCCTTCGTAACGAGGAATCCTACAATGAGAAAGTCAGCCGCCCTGGTCCGGGGTTCCCTGCTCGGACTGCTCATCGCCACCTTCGCGATTTCCGCCCTTGCCCAGAACAATAAAGGCGCCATCGTCGGCACTGTCAAAGACCCGAATGACGCCCTCGTCTCCAAAGCCCAGGTCAAAGTTACAAGTGTCAAGACCGGCGAGGTTCGGACCACGGATACCAGTGACGACGGCACGTTCACCGTCACGAACCTCGAGCCGGGACCGTATAACGTGACAGTCGAAGGCACTGGGTTTCAGGCAGTAACGGTCGAAGGAGTCCAGGTCGAGACCAACGCGCGTCAGCCGCTCGACGTCAAGTTCAGCACGATCGCGAGCGGCACCGCCTCGGTGACAGTGACAGCCGAGTCGGCTCCCCTCGTTGAAAGCGAAACGAGCGTTCGCGGCGATTTGATCACGGGCAGGCAAGTGACCGATCTCCCGATTCCGCAAAGAAACTTCACCTTGCTGGCAGGACTTTCTCCCGGCGTTACGCGTCCGAACCTAGGACTGCTCGGTGGTGGTGGAAACTTCGTCGAAGGCGGCGGTGGACAGAACAATACCGAGTCAACGCGATTCCGTGAATCGGGTGGTTCCGTTCTGGTTATCAACGGCGCCCGCGCCACTAACAACAACTTCACGCTCGACGGCGTCGACAACAACGAGTCTCAGTTTGGCCAGATCGCGATCTATCCGCAACCGGATGCGATTGCAGAGTTCAAGATCGAATCGAGCGTGCCATCGGCGGAATCGGGGCGCGCCGGCGGCGGTATCATTTCCACCACTTTCAAGTCCGGCGGCAACGAGGTCCATGGCACCGCGGGTGAGATTTATCAG
>DASSEB010000270.1:0-11459 GCA_035696765.1 Pyrinomonadaceae bacterium
CTGCTCAGCGCTTGCCCCTGGCTACCTTCTTTTCGCGCCTTCGGCGCTTCGTTCCGCTCAGCGCTTGCCCCTGGCTACCTTCTTTTCGCGCCTTCGGCGCTTCGTTCCGCTCAGCGCTTGCCCCTGGCTACCTTCTTTCGCGCCTTCGGCGCTAAATTGGCAATCGAAATGAACATTAAGGAGACCCAACCATGCTGAAAGAATTCAGAGAATTCATCGCTCGGGGAAACGTGGTCGACCTGGCAATTGCGGTAGTGATCGGCGCGGCCTTTGGAAGAATTATCACGTCACTCGTTGAAGGGATCATCATGCCGCCAATCGGCCTGCTCCTTGGTGGGGTCGACTTCTCAAACCTCTTCATCGATATTTCCGGTCAGCGGCCGGCGTCGCTCGCCGATGCGCAGTTGCGAGGCCTGCCCGTCATCGCGTACGGAAACTTCATCAATGATGTTATTAGTTTTCTCATCATCGCTTTCGTGATCTTCCTGATTATTAAAGCTGTGAACAGGTTGCGCGCCGCGCCGCCGCCACCGCCGAACACGAAGGATTGTCCTCGTTGTTTCACCGCGATTCCCCTCGAAGCGACGCGTTGTGCAGCGTGTTGTGTTGATCTCGGGGTTGCGTAAAAGCAACAAAACCACAAAACCCATGCGCGAGTGCCCCCGTTGTGAAGTTTGCTATGAAGACGACGTAGAGACGTGTCCGCAAGATCAAGCAACGACGAAAGCCACTCTGCCCGGTCCACGCTTACTCGCCTCACGATACCTGCTCGAGAAACGTCTCGGACGCGGCGCCATGGGCCAGGTCTATCTCGCACGCGATCAGAACCTGCAAACGCGCCGCGTCGCTGTAAAGACTGTTCGGCCGGACATTCTCAGCGACGAAGATCTACAGGAAGGTGAAGCCATCGCACGCTTCGAACGTGAAGCACGCGCTGCTGCATCAATTCGCCATCCGAACGTGGTAGACGTCAACGACTTCGGCAAGAGCGCTGAAGGCGTGTTCTTCCTCGTGATGGAGTACGTTGAAGGCGAGACGCTGTATCACCTGCTGCGCCGCGAGGGCACTGTGAATCCACAGCGGGCCGCAACGATCATGCGCCAGGTTGTCGCGGGCGTCGAAGCTGCTCACGACGAAGGAATACTGCATCGAGATCTGAAGCCCGCAAACATCTTTCTGATGCAGCAGAAACGGAAGACCGGCGGTGAAGATGGATTCGTCAAGGTCGGGGACTTCGGGCTCGCCAAAATCGTCAACGCGGATCGATCGGACGTCACCTCGGCCAGTGGACCAGCATCAAGAGGAATCATCGGCACGCCCGAATACATGGCGCCCGAGCAGATGCAGCCCGGCGTACCGCTCGACGCGCGCGCCGACATTTACGCCCTCGGCACGATTGCGTATCACATGCTCGGCGGCCGCCCACCCTTCACCGGGAACATCACACAACTGATCGCGCAGAAGTTGACGCAAGCGCCACCGGCGTTGTCGAGCTTGCGCTCAGACGTGAGCGCCGAGCTTGAAGCATCGATCATGCGAGCGTTGGCCAGGGAGACTGCCGATCGTCCGGCAACTGCCAGCGAGTGGTTTGAGAGTTTTGCGACGGCTGTGTCCGAAAGCTCCGACACTTCCAAGAAAGGTGACTCACGGCTCGTCGTCATGGCGCCTACGGGAGCCGAAGTTTATGTTGACGACGAGAGATACGGCAGCGTCGGTCGCTCTGGCCGAGTAATTCTGACCTCGCTCGCGCCGGGACAACACGTGCTGCGAGTTTCAAAGTCAGGTGAGCCCGATGAGGAGCGCGTGATCGAGATCCGCAGTGACATCGCGGAACAGATCATCGAAGCGCAACTAAAAATTGGTCCATCGAGTAAGCAGTTGAGTCCGTCACGCGGCGGCAGTTTGGACAGCAAGCACGGTGAACACTCGACGACGTTGGTAGTCGTGATGTGCACGAAGTGCCACTCGCGTTTTGCCGAAGGGGTGAAGTTTTGCGGTAAGTGCGGCAACACGACTTTCCAACCAGTGTCGGACGTAGTGCCTTCAAGTTTCCCAGGCACACCTCCGCCGAGCGGAGTGACGTGTCCACGCTGCGCGCACACTTATCCAGCGAATACCAAATTCTGCGGACGGTGCGGCATTCCGATCGGCACCGCGGCGCTTGACTGGCGCGCGCCGAAACCTGTCGAGGTGTTCTGTCGCGGCTGTGGCAGCAGTTATCCCGCCGGAACAAAATTCTGTGGTCGCTGCGGAAAACCGATTAAGGCTTGAGCGTGTGAAGAGTTTTCTATAATCTGTGCCGCTACGATGAAGCGCTGCCCCACTTGTAACCGCACGTACACCGATCTGTCTCTCAACTTTTGTTTGGAGGACGGCACTCCGCTTCTCAGCGGACCGCCGGCGCCTGATCCAAACGCGACGGTCAGGTATCCCCCTCCGAGAGATACTTCCGAACCACCGCCGACGGAGATCTACCGGCCTGAGCCGGCGATCGTCAGTCCACGACCGCCGACGCCTCCGCCATCCCCGCAACAGTGGTCGCCAACGCCGACCACCGCACCACCGAAAAAGTCGAATGCTGTATGGTGGATACTTGGCGGCCTCGCCGCCGTGCTGGTTATCGGTGTGGGACTCGTGGTGATGCTCATCGCGCTGGCTAGTCTGGGAACGAACACGAACAACAGCAACGTGAATGCAAACGTTCGCAACGAGAACCGCAACAGCAACGTTGCCGTAAACGCGAACGTCCCCAACGTCAACGCCAGCTCTAACGCGAATTCAACGACTCCGGCAGCCTCTCTTTCGGACGACTTCAGCGAAAAGAAATGGGGAACGGGAACTTCGCAGTACGGGCGGATCTGGTACGACAACGGCGAGTATCACATGAGTTCGAAGGAGAAGTTCTTCGTGGTGATGTATGCTCCGTCGGACGATTACAGCACCGAAAACTCGACGGTGAAAGTCAACGCCCGCAGCGTCGATGGCAATGTCCCGGGCTCAGGATTTGGCTTGATGGTTCTCTGTCAACTCACCAAGACAAAGCAGCTCCAGGATTATGCATTGCTGATCTACCCGAGCGCCGAACCGGAGTATGAAATCATCATGCATAAGGACGGCAACCAGTCGGCGCTCGTTTCAAGGACAAAATCCAGCGCGATTCACTCCGGCAGCGCGCGCAATCAGTTGGAGATACGAATCAAAGGCGGCGATCTGTTTTTTTACGCGAACGGCCAGTACTTGACGCGCGTCAACGACAGCGGAAACTTCAAGCGTGGCGTCGCGGGCTTCTACACCAGTGACGTTTACGAAGTGGCGTTTGACAATCTCGAGATCCAGCGCTCAACCCCCTGATGCAAGTCAACCTGAAAGTCACGGCCGGCCCATACAAAGGCCGCATCTTTTCTTTTGCTCAACACGACACCTTTCTGATCGGCCGCAGCCCTGAGGCGCACCTGTGCCTGCCCGACGATCGTTACTTCTCACGCCATCATTGCCTGCTCGAGATGAATCCGCCGCATTCGTTCCTGCGCGATCTCGGATCGACGAATGGGACTTTTCTCAACGGCCAGCGAGTCAAGGATGCGTACCTGAACAACGGCGATCGAATTCAGTGTGGCGAAACAATTCTCGTAGTCGAAGTCACCACCACGGATCTTTCTGAAACGACGCAGGACTCGGGCCTGCCCACGCGTCCCGTGCTCGTGATGGTTGAATGTCTCAACTGCGGGCGTCGCGAACAGGCGCAGGCATCGACTCCTGACGAACATCTGACGTTCCTCTGTGAAGACTGCCGCATCGAGTTCAAACGTTCGCCGCAGGCGATTCCGGGTTACGACACCGTCAAACTGTTAGGCCGCGGTGGCATGGGTACGGTGATGCTCGGTCGAGAGCAACGGACTGGACGCGCTGTCGCGATCAAAACGTTGTTGCCGGAGTTTGCCGTCAGCGACAAAGCGATGCGCCGTTTCATGCGCGAAATCGACGTCGCCGCCGCACTCAAACACAAGAACATCGTCGAGTTCATCGATCGGGGCACGCACAATGGCGTGGTCTATCTCGTCACGGAGTTTGTCGACGGGTGCGATGCATGCAAACTCGCCGAGAGTCAGGGCGGACGGCTCAGTTTTGAAGACGGCATTTCAATTATCGCGCAGGCGCTCGACGCCTTGGCATTCGCGCACGCGCAGGGCTACATCCATCGCGACTTCAAGGACCAGAACATTCTCGTCGCGGGCCAGTCTCCGAACCTGCTGGCGAAGTTAACCGATTTTGGACTCGCGAAGAGTTTTACTCACTCGGGCATGAGTGGTGTGACGATGGCGGGTGAAATGGCTGGGACGCTGGCTTACATGCCGCCGGAACAACTGCGTAACTTTCGCGACGTGCGGCCGCAGTCGGATATTTATGCAGTCGGCATGACAGCTTACAGTTTGTTGACCGGGTGCCTCGCGCTGGATCTGAGTAAGAACAGCAGCGTCAACGACACCATCCGCGCCATCTTCGAGCAACCGGCCGTTCCCTTGCGGCAGCGTGCGCCTCAGATTCCGCCACCCGTTTGCGAGATCATCGACCGTGCGCTTGCAAAGGATCCTGCACAGCGTTGGCAAACTGCGGGAGCTATGCGCAACGCTCTCCTCCACTCGATTTAGGCCCACAAAAAGGCACCAAAGGCGCAGGCAATGCCCATTACCACGGTTCTGCATTATCTGTGGAAATCTGTGCAATCCGTGGCATAATACGACTCCCAAACCCGGGCGCGGTCACGAGCCTGCGCTCGATATGAAGAGAGGTCGACATGAGATCCATTTGGAAGGGCCACATACGTTTCCTCCTGGTTGCCATCCCCGTCCGCATCTACAACGCGATCGAGACCAGCGAGAAGATTCAGTTCAATCAGTTGCACCGCGACGATTTTGGCCCAATCGGATATGACAAGCGGTGCAAAAAATGCAACGAGATCGTGACCAACGATCAAATCACCAAGGGCTACCAGTACGAGCCCGATCGTTACGCGATTATCGAACCGGACGACGTCGCCAAGATAAAGATCAAAACTACGAGGGCCGTGGACATCGTCGGCTTCGTGGATCGCGAGGAGATACCGAGCACGTTCTACGACGCGCCTTACTTCGCCGGTCCAGATGGTCCGGTTTCAGAAAAGCCATACGCCCTCCTGCGCGAGGTGATGAAGCAAACCGGTAAGATTGCGGTCGGCAAAGTCGTCCTGAGAGACCGCGAAGATTTGGTGGCTGTGTTTCCTCATGAAGACGGTCTCGTGCTGCAGAAGCTTCACTACCCGCATGAACTGCGAAAGATCGAAGACGTGCCCGATCTCGAAAACGTACAAAAGCTCGACGCGCAAAAGTTGAACAAGAATGAATTGAAACTGGCGACGACACTCGTGCAGGAGATGGCGACGACGCTTTCCGAGATCGATACGGCAGATAACTATTACAACGCGCTACGCACGCTCATTGATTCGAAGATCAAGGGTAAGCAGGTTGCTGAGTTTGAACCGGTTGAAGAAGTTCCGAGACTTGATATTATGAGCGCGCTGAAGAAGAGCTTGCAGGTGTCGAGTCGCAAGCCGATGGTGAAAGCGCCGGCAACTGCCGGAGCCAAGAAGGCGCAGATCACGCTCGTGAAACCGCGCGCGGCCAAAAAGAGAAAAGTCGGGTAACAGAACTCTCTCTCTGAATGAAAGATCCGAGCACGAAGGTAATCTCCTTTCCCTCACCTGTCCCCTCGAAGGCGGATTACCAACGTGTCAAGTCTTCCTATTCTATTAAGGAAATCAAACAACTCTTCGGCCTGAGCGAGAAGACGATTCGTCGTTGGACCGATCAGGGAATCATCCAGGCTTCCCCACAATCGCAAGCGCCGGATTTTGTTTATGACTTCAACGCGCTGACACAATTCCGGCGCGTGCGTGAACTCCGCGCGCAAGGCCAGAGCATCCGCCAGATCGAAGCTGAGCTACAAGGTCAACTAAACCTGTTCCGCGTCGAGACTCCGCGGCTCGCGCGTCTGCTTACACCATTCGAAGAAGCCCTGCTTCTGCACGAGCGGGGCGATGCCGCCGCCGCCGCCGAACACTACCTCGAAGCGATTCATGAAGGCGACAACGTCGCCGAGGCCTATTGCAATCTCGGCATCCTGAATCTCGAGCGCGGGCAACTCTCCAGCGCGCTCGACAACTTCACGCTTTCACTCAAAAACGATCCGCGGCACGTTGAAGCTCACTACAACCTGGCCAACCTTTACTACGATGCGGGTGATCTGCAACTTGCAAAACTTCACTACGAAGCCGCGGCGCAGATCGAGCCGGGCTTCTCGCTCGTCTATTTCAATCTGTCGCTGGTTTATCACAAGCTGGGCGACCTGAGTGCCGCATCAGCCACGTTGGAAAAGTACCGGCAACTCGAGCCTGAAGACGAAGATCTCGAAGTGCTTAATCAGTTGTTAAAGGCAATGAAGGGCAGTTCACCCTTTGCTCGAGAGGGTAAATAGGTGGCGGTGCTGGCGGTGGGCAGGAGGGCTGCCCACCTGGTCTAGTATTGGATCGCAAGAAAGGTTGAACGATCCGGAATAGCTAGTTATTTTTAGGAAAACGTCAATGGCTTCGGTCTTCCAGTTTCGTTTTTGGTGCTGTTTTTCGGGTAGCGAATTTAAGGCGACCCGTCTATAATTGGCTCCTCTCAGTGCTTTCCGTTCCGTTACTGAGTTCTGACCCGTACAAGGAGGTTTCCCCTTTGAGTAAACCCAAATGCCGTGTGCTCTGTGTAGACGATCATCGCGATACTTCAGAAATGCTGCAGATGCTCCTCGCGGAAGAAGATTATCAAGTTCATACTGCCGCAACAGTCGAAGAGGCTTGCGACATGGCCCAGAAAACTCGCTACGATCTTTACGTTCTCGATAAACGGCTGCCTGACGGCACGGGTGTCGAGTTGTGTGAGACGTTACTAAAAATCTCGCCTACGGTGCCATGCATCTTCTACACTGGCGATGCGTACGAGATTCACCGCCGCGAAGCAATCGCAGCCGGTGCGGCTGCCTTCGTAGCAAAACCGGATATCGAAGGCCTCATCAACGCCGTCCACCAAATTTTATCAGAGAAAGAATGCGCCGCGGCGACCTAGTCGCGGAGCAGAATACACAAAAGGGCACAAAGTTTAAGAGATTTACTCTTATTCTTTGTGCTTCTTTGTTTTTGGAAAGCGGTACGCGCCGAGTGCACGTACCGCACGCGGTTGCCGGAGATGGACTACGGACGATTTGAGTTGTTGCTGTTTCCGTTGTTGTTTTTATTGCTGTTGCTGTTTCGATTCCGATTGCGGTTGCTGTTACTGTTCATGTTGCTGTTACCGCCGCTCATGTTGCTGTTGTCGCTCATGTTGCGGTTAGTGCTTCTTTGACCGCTACCGCCGGTGCCTTCGTTACCAGGGAGCGCCCTCGCCATCTGGAGATGTTCCTGAAGAGTCGGAAGCGTTTTAGCAGCAAAGGCCTTCAGATCCGGATCAGTGCCTCGAGTGCTCTGCTTTTCAAACTCGGAAACATCTTTCTTGTGATCGCTCAGCATCATCTTCGAGTAGGCGCGATCAAACGCTGCCCCGGACATTGCTGAAAGCTTGGTCACATCCTTTTGATGTTTTGCGTCAAGAGCGGTCGGCAACGTGATTCCCTTGCTCGTAGCCAGCGTCATGAGTTCGGTATTCGCGTTCCCATGATCGTCGACCATGCGCTGACCGAATTGTTTGACGGCCTCACTGGAGCCTTTTTGCGCTGCGAGACGACCGAGTTCAACTTCCTCCAGTCCGCCGATCGCCGCATCCATCAGGAAGTCTCTGTCGTGGGAATTGAGATTGCCCATGCCGGCCTGTGCACCCGTCGCACTCGTCCCCGAGTTGCGATTGGCGGACTTGTTCATGTTCATGTTGTGGTTTTGGTTGTGAGTAGCGGTGTTGCTATTGCTGTTGGAGTTACTGTTGCTGTTACTGTTGCTGTTTTGATTGGAGTTCTGATTTTGAATCATCACTCCGGCCTTTCCGGCCATCGCTAGAAGCCCGCACGCAAGTACCAAAGTCAGGGCCCAAATATGTGCGGATTTAATTAACTGCTGATTGCTCATGTCCATCCCTCCGTGTTCGTGAAGAAGATTTCCAGCCCCTTCCGATCAATGAATTCAATGGCGTCAACGCGCGAATTCGGACACCACCAGCGGCATTCCGGGAACGCGCGGACGTATATTTGTTAGGGGGAATTAAAAGAAGGCTAGCAGCGAACTGTTGGCGAATCGGTGCGTTAGCGTACGTAAAAGTCAAGATCTCGTGGCGAGTGTGAGTCGGAAGATCGACCCGCAGAATGCATTCTGGTGGGTGTGAAAGCTGGATTGATGGAAGTTTGCAGTCTCAACGTCGTATGGTATATTTTGCGCCGTTGCTGATTCAGTACGTGACTGTGACTGAATCGAAATGGGCCGTTAGCTCAGTTGGTAGAGCAGCTGACTCTTAATCAGCGGGTCGGAGGTTCGAGCCCTCCACGGCTCACCACCAAATCAATAACTTACAGGCACTCAAGAATGGGTGCCTTTTCGTTTGTGTGCGTACATTGTGCGGAAAGTCAACAAGGCTGAGAGGGCCCGCCCACCCCGGCTGGTCCTTTCCTTCTATAGTCGTAGGAGTATAATGCCGCTCCACCCAACCTGACACTGCAAAGGAGCTGCACATGCCCAAAGTCACGGCCAACGGCATCACGATCAACTACGAGCAGCAGGGAAACGGAGAGCCTTTAATACTGATCCCTTATCTGAGCGCTGATAACACTTGTTACGCGTTTCAAGTGGCTGAGTATGCCAAACATTTCACATGCATCTCACTCGACTTGCGTGGCACCGGTGAGAGCGATAAGCCGGACGGTGTCTTCACCACCGAGTTGTATGCAGATGATGTGGCTGCTTTCATGCAAGCTGCCGAAATCTCGCGCGCACATATCTCAGGTCTGTCTCTTGGCGCCGCCATCGGCATGTGGCTCGCTGCCAAATATCCGGAAAAAGTGAAATCGCTGTCGCTGCATAGCGCCTGGACCAGGAGCGATGCTTATCTGAAAACTATAGTCGAGGGTTGGCAGGTGATGGCGAGAGCGTTGGACAGCGTCCCGGAGATGGTGATTCGCGGTATCTTTCCATGGTGCTTTACGCCGGACCTTTACGCGAACAAATACGAATACATCGAGGGATTGTCGGATTTTGTGCGAAGCCGGCCGCCGATGACGGTCGATGCGTTTATACAGCAATCAAACGCAGTCATCGCGCATGACGTGCAATCACAACTCGCAAAGATCACCGCACCGACGCAGATCACGTTTGGACGCCACGATCAGGTTACGTCTCAGCGTTATTGCGAGCCGCTCACCAGCGGAATTCGAAATTCGGAACTAACGATCTGGGAAACGTGTTCACACGCGCCAATCTATGAAAGTGTCGACGAGTTTAATTCGAAGACCCTGGAGTTTTTAAAGCGACACGCGGAGTAGTGAAGGGCGGCCCCTGCATGCTCGTTCCGCTTTCGGTATCGGCGGTGAACCTTCCAGAACGACCTGGCGTCAAACTCGCGGACACGACAAGAGAAAAGTTGATTCCTCTGCTTGGGTTTTTCAGTCCCTGTTCATCCGTGTTATCTATTGCGCGGGGCGCGGAATCAGTGCCAACGGCAAATGATTCCGCGCCCAATGATATGACCAATGATCCCGCGCGCTTTCCGGTAGATAGTGAACCCGGCCTCTACTTAGCTGGCGCCACCCGAAAGATCCTCGACCTCGTCACGATAGACCGAGCTTTGTCGGGTTCCGTGACGTCGGTAAACGCCTGGGTAATCGAGTTTCGCTCATCTTGAGTCCGCGCCGCGCGATCCGCTGCGAATGCCGCGGCGATCTTATCGAGTCCCGCCATGTTCGCGGTTGCCATCCAGACATAGTGCGTGAAATCCCCATCTGTTTTTATGGCTTCCGTTGCCAAGCCAAACGCCAAGATCACGCCGTCAGCCACCAACTTGTCGAACACCGGTTTGTTGTATTTCTCCCACGTCCTCTGATAGTCAGCACCTTTGCCTGGTTTAGCCTTGATGAAGTTGTAGCGCACGATTGGGAGTACACCGGGCGCGGGAGTTGGACCAAGCTTGAAGACCTGATCCACCGTAAGCCAGTCGCGAGTCTTGCTCATGTCTACCGTGTCGCGAAGTCGCTCAGAGACACTCTTCGAATTGCTGGCTTTCGCATCAGCGTTGAGCTTAGCCTGCTGCGCTTCCATAGCCATGAGGACTTTATCCACACCGTCCATGTTCGCGACCGTAAACCAGATCAGATTCGTCGTGCCGCCGGGATAGCGTAGTATTGGTGTCTCCATCCCCCAGGCCAGGATCACGCCATCCGCCATCAACTTGTCGCGCACAGGTGCGCCGACAGTCTTGATGAGGTTCATGAACTCCTCTTCTTTTCCGGGATTGACGGTGTAGTCGTAATAGAAGGTAAGAGGTTGCGGTTGTGTGGGTGTCTGCTGCCCAGCGGCCGCAGAGCACACCAACAGAAGTAACAGGGAGGCAATCAAAGTTTGTCGCATACTATTCTCCATGAGCCGAGTGGCGACTCTGGTTAGGGGTTGAACTGAGATCAGGCGCCGCTCTGGTACTGTGTTCTGGGCTGAGCGGTCCTGTGTCGAATGTGCAGTTTTTAGTTGATTAAACCGGTCCTCGTCAAGGGTATTTGCGGGTGCGGGTGCAGTGCTCGTAACCGCACTCTTATCAGCGGGTCGGAAATTCGAGCTCTCCAGGGCTCACCAGAATTTCAAATGAAATGCGGCAGGTCCCAATGAATCCTGGGCCTGCCGCCTTCATTTGTGACCGTCCCTTTAAATCATGTTCCGGTCGATACTCCGACAAACTACTTCGACGGAACAGGAGTATCTGTCTCAGCTCCGAATACGGCGTGGATGTATTGCCCATCAGAGCTCTTCACAATCCACCATTCACTGCTCCACGGCCGGTAGATCGCAAGATCAACCTTCCCGTCTCCATCGTAGTCTTGTGGCACTGGCTTATCGCCCCACGTGCCCCAACTGGCCGAAAGGTCAACGCCGCTGGCGCTCTGTTTGATCAACCAGGTACCGTCGCGCCAAACCGCTATGTCGGCCTTGCCGTCGCCGTCGTAGTCGGCAGGCAGATGGTAGTCATTCGGTGTGCCCCACTGCACCGTGCGCATCGGATTCGTAAAGATGCTCCAAACTGAACTGGCGTAGGTCCACACCGCAGGATCCGTTTTGCGATCGCCGTCGTAGTCGGCAGCAACTTGCAAGTCAGTTGTACTCCCCGCCGCACGACTGCTCTCGGCCCCAGTGATATATCCCTTGATGAACCAGGTGCCGGTCGCGGGATGAAAGGTCGCTAAGTCGGCCTTGCCGTCGCCGT
>DASSEB010000271.1:0-21109 GCA_035696765.1 Pyrinomonadaceae bacterium
AGCACGCGACCGGCAAGAGCGCTCGTGCGCTGGGCTTTATCGACGCTGATTTGCCCGTTTACCAGCACGTATTCGATGCCCGTTGGATATTGATTGGGCGACTCGAAGGTCGCCTTGTCGATGACCTTTGCCGGATCAAAAATCGTGATGTCTGCAAACATTCCTTCACGAATCAAACCACGTTCGCGCAGGCCGACGCGCGCAGCAGGTCCTCCCGTCATCTTATGAATCGCAGCTTCGAGGGATAAGATTTTTTCCTCACGCACATAGCGACCGAGGATGCGCGGATAACTTCCCCAGCCACGCGGGTGTGATTTCGATCCGGCGAGTGGGCCATCTGTCGCTCGCGCGCCACTGTCAGTACAGAAGCTGACGAACGGCGCCTGCATCGCGGCCCGCATGTCCGCTTCGCTCATCATGAAATAGATCGCGCTCGTCTGACCCTTGTCAGCAATTAGCAGATCGAACAATGCATCAAGCGGGTCCTTTTTCTGTTCCGCCGCTATCTCTGAAACACGTTTGCCTTGCAACGGCTCCAGCTCGCGATTGACAACCGCACTAATCAAAACTCCGCCTGGTCCATCACTTCCCAGGTAGATGTTTTCCCAGTCCTGCTGGTCCTCCGAGATCTCTTTCTTCAAACGTTGCCGCGTCGCCGGATCGCGCAGACGCTCGAGCATCTTTTCGACGCCACCTTCGAGCGCCCAGGGCGGTAAACACGCGCTGAGCGACGTGCTGCCCGCGATGTAAGGATAAATGTCTGCTGTGACATCGAGGCCTTGCGCGCGCGCCTGCTTGATGCGCGTGAGCACGTGCGACATGCGGCCCCAGTTCTTCTTGTACGCGGTCTTCAGGTGCCAGATTTCGACCGGTATCTGCGCCTTGCGCGCGATCTCGAAGACTTCATCCAACGACGCGTCGATCCTGTTTGCTTCACTGCGTTGGTGAGTTGCGTAGATGCCACCATACTGGTGCGCCACTTTTGCAAGCTCGACCAATTCCTTAGTGTCAGCAAAACGTGCCGGCACGTACTGAAGCGAAGTAGACACACCGAGTGCGCCTTCGCGCATCGCATCGGCCACCAGTTTTTTCATCTGCTCCAGTTCCGCCGGAGTCGGTGGGCGATCGTCGTAACCGATGACGTATTCGCGCACTTGAGTCGCGCCGACAAACGTGCCGAGGTTCACGCCTGCTCCTTGTTTCTCGAGTCGTTTGAAGTATTCGTCGTGCGTGCGCCAATCGATCGTGAGATTAAACCGGCGCAGGAAGTCAGCCTGTTCCTTGATCTGTCGCTCATTGATCGGCGCGATTGACTCGCCTTCGCCGGTGATCTCGGTCGTGACGCCCATCATCACTTTGCTCATCCCCCGCGGATCAATCAGCAGGTAGGTTTCAGACTGGCCCAACATGTCGATGAAGCCAGGCGCGACGACGAGACCTTGAGCATCGATGGTTCGTGAGGCTGTGGCTTGCGCGAGTTTGCCGATACTGACGATGCGATCGCCTTTGACTGCAACGTCGGCGACGTAGGCGGCGCGTCCGGAGCCGTCGACGATGCGCCCGTTTCTGATCAGCAGATCGTATTGCGGCGATTGCGGCAACGGCATTAAAAGCATCGACCACAGAAAAACGCAGATGAAGGCGAATTTAAATATCAAGGAACCTACTCCTTTGATTCGGATCGGGCAGCATGCAGGTGTCGTATTTTCCAAACACGCGATATCGATTTTGAGCGACGAAGCGGTACGTCAGATCGCGAAGCGCACGTGGTACGATTCTGGCGATCGACGAAGACGTGCCCCAAAAACCACCCAGCTCGCGTCCAGCTCGAAGGACCGCATCAGACCTTTGCAGCACTCGCTCATCCGGCTCGTCATAATTGACTACGACGTTAACGGTGTCGAGGTCCTTCGGGTCGATACCATGCCGGCCCAAAACCTTCGCAGCGAAGTCACTTTGCAAAGACGCAAAACGCAATCGCCCGTTTTTATCGTGCTTCAGTAAAAATTGGACCAGGCGATTGCACAGCCCGCACACGCCGTCGTAGAACATGATTGGATTCGCACCGGGCATCAAGGGTTCAGCAACGGCTGATTTGCCGCGCGCAGTTGTTCATTGATCGCGGCGACGTCTTTCGTCTTCAATCCGTTCCAGTCCACCATCAGTTTCGCCAGCGTCTTCTGCAACTCAGTTGCAGCAGTAACCATCGGCAACGTCGGCGCGAGATCCGCGCTTTGCAGGTGTTCGAGCAACGATGAGAAGCCACCATTCAAACGCGTCAGGTTCGCCTCACGCAGATCGATTGTTCCACCCGGCAGTCCGGGTGAGCCCGCTTCGCCGCGTCCCTCGCCACTGATCGCGGCCGCTTTTTTATCGAGCGTATGCAGCGCTTCGGCAAGTGGCCCTCGGTCGACCCGCTCGATCGCAGTCTTTATCTGAGCGCGAAGTTTTTGGATCTGGTCCACCGTCTCGAACGTCTGCTGCATGCCGCGATACGCTTCGATCGAAAGCGTGAACTGTCGTGTTAGATCCAGGAGCGGAGTCTTCACGCGCGGATCCATCTTCACCGTCAACGGTTCTGAACGCGATGTGCCGTTTGCAGTCAGCTTCACGGTGTACGTGCCCGGCAACACAGCGGGACCAAGCGGGTAGAGCGGCGTGTCGCGATAGATGGCTGATATCGGAAAGCCATGTCCGTACGCCGGAGGCGGGGCGTATTTCAAGTCCCAAACAAACCGCCGCATACCTGCCTTCGTTTCGAGCACTGGTGGCGGGCGAAACCAGTATTCCGGCACAGGGTAATCGGTTGGGTTCACCGGCTCGGGTTTGTCGTCGCTCGAATAACGGCGAACGAGTTGGTTCTTACTATCGAAGATCTCGAGCGTGACAGGCGTCGAATCTCGACGCAAGTAGTAGTTGATGATCGCGCCGTCAGGCGGATTTTGTCCGGCGGGTTCTTCCGGCGGCAGCGGCGTATCGGTGTTGACGTTGCGCTGAACACGATAAGCGATCTGCGGAGCGAACAGGTGAACATCCGAATCGCGCAGGGCAGAGTTGTACTGCCTGAGCGGTGTGATGTCGTCGAGTATCCAGAACGAGCGCCCGTGCGTGCCGACTACAACGTCGTCGTTGTGAATCACCAGATCGCGAATCGACGTCGCCGGCATGTTCAGACGCAGCGGTTGCCAGTTATCGCCATTGTTGAAAGAAACAAACACGGCGAGTTCAGTTCCCGCAAATAATAACCCCGCTCGGCGCGGATCTTCCTTCACGGTGTTGACTGGCCCATCCGGCAGTCCGTTGACAATCTCTTTCCAGGTTGTACCGCCGTCAGTGGTGCGATAGATGTGCGGTTTCTGATCGTCGAGCCTGATCCGGTTTACTGCGACGTAAGCGGTATTAACATCGGAGTGGCTCGCATCGATCTGAGAGATCTTGCTCCACGAAGTGATCGCGGGCGGCGTTACGTTCTTCCACGTCTTGCCCCCGTCTCTAGTGACATGAATTAAACCGTCGTCCGTGCCCGCCCAGATCACGTTGACGTCTTTCGGCGACGGTGCAACGGCGTAGATCACACCGCGCCGCGCTTGTGTCGCCATCTCGGGACGACGAAAAACCCCGATGCTCTCCGGCACTTCAGGCTTCTCGCGCGACAGATCGGGGCTGATAATCTCCCAACTCATGCCGCCATTCGTAGTTTTGAACAACACATTACCCGCAAGGTAAAGCACACGCGGATCGACCGGCGAGAAGAGAATCGGCGCGGTACGAAGAAATCTGTACTTGCCACTCCGCAGAATTTCAGGCGCGACGTTTTGCACCTCGCCCGTCGTCGTGTCGAAGCGCGTCGCCTTGCCGCCGTAGATCAGATTCGGGTGAAGTGGATCGGGCGCAACGTAGCCGTACTCTTCAACGCCAACAGTGCGCCAGTCGCGAAACGTAATCGCGCCGTTGTCGCCGCGACTCTTCACGCCCGCGGAGCCGCTCTCCTGCTGTCCGCCGTAAACCCAGTACGGAAACTGATTGTCGGTAATGACGTGATAGAACTGCGCGGTCGGTTGGTTGTACCACGAACTCCACGTCTCGCCACCGTTGACGCTGACGACCGCGCCCTGGTCACTGGCCAACAACAAGATCTGTGGATTGTCGGGATTGATCCAGAGCGTGTGGTAATCGTCGCCCCCGGGCGCGCCTTTGAACGCAGTGAACGTTTTGCCGCCGTCAGTTGAACGATAAACTGCTATCGACGAAGTGTAGACGATCTCTTTGTTGCGAGGATCGACGTCGATCTCGGCGAAGTCACTGCCGCGCGCCCAGGCGCGTCTGTCGGTGCCGACGCGTCGCCAATTCTCGCCTGCGTCGTCAGAGCGATAAATGCCTCCGATCTGCGCATCGACGGTTGCGTAAACCGTGTTTGGATCACTCGGTGCAACTGCGATACCGATGCGGCCGAGACCTTGTTCGAACGTCGGCAAACCTTTCGTTAACTGCCGCCACGTATCGCCGCCGTCCGTCGTCTTGTAAAGTCCGCTGCCTGGTCCTTGCCACGCGCCGTTTTCCCACGGACCTTGCCGCGCCGACCACAAGTCTGCGTAGATGACTTTTGCATTACTCGGATCGAACACGAGCGCGATAGCGCCAGTGTTCTCGTCCTTATATAAAACTTTCTGCCACGTCTCGCCGCCATCGGTAGAACGAAAGATTCCGCGTTCCTCGTTCGGGCCGTATGGATGGCCCAACGCCGCGACGTAAACCCGGTTGGAATCGCGCGGATCGACGAGTATCGCTCCGATCTGTTGTGCGTTGCGCAGGCCGAGGTGTCTCCATGTCATTCCGCCGTCAGTCGATTTGTAAATGCCGTCGCCGGTTGAAAGGTCGGGCCGCTGGAGTCCCTCGCCGCTGCCGACGTAGATCGTTTCAGGGTTCGACGGCGCAACTGCAAGCGCGCCGATGGAACCGGTTGGCTGATCGTCAAAGATGGGTTTCCAGGTGTGTCCGTAGTCGGTGGTTTTCCAAACGCCGCCGTTGTTGACTCCTATATAAAAGACGTTTGGTTGCCCCGGAACGCCGGTCGCGCCGACCGTACGTCCGCCGCGAAATGGCCCGATCATTCGCCACTTCATCGCGTGCGAGAAATCCACCGGTCCTTGTCCGTGAACAATTGAACTGAGAAACAGCAGGCAGAGCAGGAAACGCAGCGCGGAGTTGATCATCATGTTTTGCCAGGGTTACAGGATTTGCAAGATAGACAGGATTTTTACTTGATCCTGTCAATTCTGTAAATCCGGTAATCCTCTCGCCAGCCGCTCTTTCGGTTCACGCCGGCGGAGTATGAGGGCGGAAAGAAACGTCATTATGACGCCGACCGGCAGCGGCTCGAGGAATGTAAGTGCAAAATTTACGAGGAGATTGTTTTTGTAGAGCGTCATCATTCGATTCATCTCCTGGAGTTCCTGTTCGATCTGAGCGGGCGGCTTACCGGAGTTACGCAGGTCTTGAGTCGCCTGAGCCGTGTATTTGTCAATGAAATCAGGCATGAAGTTGAAATAGATTATTTCCCACGTGACGACGTAAATGACGCCGGCAATCGCTACGATTAGCAGACCGATACTGAGGGCTCTGAGAAAACTGATACGTCCCCCGCCGACTGTCTCGCGATAAGATCGAATTCCAAAGAACACGAGCAGAAACGCCAACACCATCGTGGTGTAGCCGATGATCACCCCTTTGTCGAACCCGATCTTTTCGGCGACAGCAACGGTGATGCTCATCATCACGGACAGGATCGCGCCGGAAATCAAACCGAACGTCAAAACGACTCTTTTCATAAGAACTTCTCCTTATCGATTTTGTGTTGCGGAACTTGAAAACTCGCGGCGCAATTTACGGCTGCGCGTTCGGATTGTCGTCATACTTTCGGGTGATTTCGCAGTGTCATCGGTAAATCATACTTTTGAGTTAAGGAATTAGTCCCATCTCTTTCCCGATCTGTACGGCTTGAGTGCGGCGCCGCGCGCTGAGTTTATCGAAGAGACGGCTCGAGTGGGTTTTGACAGTGTTTTCGCTTACGAAAAGTTTATCCGCGATTTCACGGTTGCTGAGGCCCTTTGCGATCAGCTCGAGGATTTCGAGCTCGCGTTTGGTAATGCCGAGATCTTTGAGGCGCTCTTCATTTAAAGAGAAAGGTTGCGTCGCCGCGGGCACGGGCACTTCCTTCACAACTACGACTTCCTCCTTCTTCGTCAACTTCAAGCCAAGCCAGATGCCGAGACCGGCGAAGAGCGCGGCGATAAGCCCGCCATAGATCTCGATTGAGTGCTGTTGGACGAGGAAGCGAAACTCGATCAGCTTGAGCACGACGATCAGAACACCGCCGCAGAGGCCGTAGATGAGTGTGTGGATGAGCGTCTGTCGATTCACCGGGCTGGGATTCTACAACGTTCCGCAAATGATCCGCGTAATTTGCGGTTAATTGTCTCCTAAAAAATTAGTTGACACGGTTTTATGTCGCGCCTATACTCCTAAAAACTTAGGAGACAACGATGGCGCGACCGAAGACCGAGAACCTGACGCCGCTCGAGTTGGAGATCATGCACGTGCTCTGGGAAACCGGACCCGCGAACGTGCAAACCGTGCAGCAAAAACTCAAACGCGATCTCGCTTATACCACCGTCCAGACCATGCTCAATATTCTCGAGCGTAAAGGTAAAGCGAAACGGACGCTGAAGAATCGTGCTTACTTTTACAAGCCCGCGGTCAGCCGCAAACAAGTCGTCGGCAAGCATGTGAAAGACGTCGTCGATCGTTTTTTCGGCGGCTCAGCCGAAAGCCTCGTGATGAGTCTCGTCGAAACGAAGCATCTCACGCCCGAAAAACTCGCGCGTCTCCAAAAGCTCGTAGAACAGGTCAAGGAGGAAGCCGATGAGAACGAGTAGCCAACTACTGCTGACCTTTCTCTTGAACGCCTGCTGGCAGATTGCACTCATCGCGGCGCTCGCCGCTCTTAGCTCAATGCTCCTGCGGAATTCTGTCGCGCGGTATCGCCACTGGGTTTGGGTGAGTGCGCTCTGTTTGGCGTTCCTCGTTCCGGCGATCACAGCGGCGCGCGTGCTGCTCGACGACGTTCAGCCAAATTCCTCTAACGCCGGACTCATGTATGCGCGCGAACCGGTCAGGCCTTTCTCAAATGAAAGCGCGCCAAACTTACCGGCTCGCGCTCTGCCGGCGCGGTCGAGGTTTCAATTAAATCAAACTCTTGCCCTCGCGCTGCTCGCGATCTACTTCGGCTTCGTTCTTTATCGCAGCTTCAAACTGGTCCAGGCCTGGCACACTACGCGCAGCATCAGACGTTCAGCGCTGCCGTTGGAGCCGGATGAAAGAGTCGACGAGATCATCCACACTTGTGAACTCAAAATCGGAATTCGCTCCCATCCCGTAGAAGTACTGCGTTCAGAAACACTCCCGGTGCCGGTCACGATCGGGCTCCGTCGCCCGGTGATCATTTTGCCCGAACCACTCCTGCGCGAAGGCAACGTTGATCTCCTGACCTCAGCCATCGGCCACGAGTTCATTCATGTAGCACGCCGCGACTACCTGCTCAACCTGATTTATGAATTCCTGTTCGTGCCCGTCTCGTTTCATCCTGCCGCGGCTTTATTAAGACGTCGAGTCAGACAGACTCGCGAGCTCTGCTGCGACGAGCTCGTTGCCGAGCGAATCCTGAACGCCGAAATCTATGCGCGCTCGCTCCTACGCCTCGCCAGCTCCGCGCCACCTCTGCGTCGTCTCTCCGTTACTACAACCGTAGGCATCGCCGATGCTGACATCCTGGAGGCCCGTATCATGTTGCTGTTAAAGAAACCCGAATTGAATACCCGCTGGAAGAAACTGTTGCTGATCGCTGTCTCGTTGTTACTCCTCGTTCCGAGCGTTGCGGCCGCTGCTCTGGCGATGCGTTTCGATGTCAACACCGGTGCGCAGGAACCGGCAGCACAGGACCAGGAGCGCAAAGAAAAAGAGAAGGTTGAGATGAAGCGTCGCGAAGCACGCACCGGCGAAATGAAAGAGCGCATGGAGAGTGATCCGCGGTTTCGCGAGGAGATGGAGCGCAAAGAAAGAATAGAGATGGAAATGCGCGAGGTGCGGCAGGCTGCACTAGTTCGCCTCGCGAAGATCAATATGGACCAGGCCATTCAAATCGCGACCAGCCAGCATCCCGGAAAGGTCCTGCTTTGCAGTCTCGAAGCAAAAGGCTGGGAGGAGCCTGGAAAGTTAGCGAGAGATGGAGTGGTGTTCTACCACGTCATGATCGCCGATGAAGCCAACGCCGGCGCCACGCACATCTGGGTCAACGCGGTGGACGGCACGGTCATCAAGACCGAGCAGGAACTGCCACGCAAGCGCGAACAGTAGTTTAGCCGCGGATTGCACGGATGATCACGGATTCAGGCCGCTCTCTTTGATCTGTGATCATCCGTGCAAATCCGTGGCTGACCCAGGTTCTCCATCAACTCCTGAAAACCCGGCAGATCGAGCGACTGTGGCCCATCCGAAAGCGCCCGCTCCGGACACGGATGCACTTCGATCAACAAGCCATCGGCACCCACCGCAACCGCCGCTTTCGACATCGGACTGATCAAACTCCGCAAGCCGGTTCCATGTGAAGGATCCGCCAGGACAGGCAAGTGCGATAACTCCTTCACGAGCGCCACTGCGGCGAGGTCGAGTGTGTTGCGTGTCGCCGTTTCGAATGTCTTGATCCCGCGTTCACACAAGACGACGTCTGCATTCCCACCGGCGAGCAGGTACTCGGCGGCGAGCAACCACTCTTTCACCGTCGCTGATGGTCCACGTTTCAAAAGAACCGGCTTCGAGACGCGTGCCAGTTTGCGGAGCAGCGAGAAGTTCTGCATGTTGCGCGCGCCGACCTGCATCATGTCGGCATACTCCTCGACGATTTCCACGTCAGCTTCGCTCATGACTTCAGTCACGATCGGCAGCCCGGTTTCCCGACTCGCCTGCCGGAGGAAACGCAGCGCTTCAACGCCCAGTCCCTGAAAGTCGTATGGCGAAGTGCGCGGCTTGTAAGCGCCGCCGCGAAGCATGCTCGCGCCGGACGCTTTCACCGCGTGCGCAGTCTCCATCAGTTGCTCTTCCGATTCGACTGAGCAGGGTCCTGCGATCACGACAATGTCTCCATTGCCGATCTTTATCCCACGCACGTCGACGACTGTGCGCGTTTGTCGCAACTGCCGGCTCACGAGCTTGAATGGGTGAGAGATTTGGATCACGTCTGCAACGCCGGGTGCGGCGCGCAGTGCTTCGATTTCGGAGCGACGGCCACTGCTGCCGATGGCGCCGATGATGGTGCGTTCCGCGCCTTCGACCACGTGTGCCTGAAAACCGCATTCCTTGATTCGTTCAACGATGTGGCTGATCTCGTCGGGGGTTGCGTTGTTTTGCATATTGACGATCATGATGTGTGTTCCTTTACTGACAACAAAATAAATCGGGTATAGTTTTCCGCCTGGTCCTGAATGCTCTTGCGAATGATCGATCCGCCGTAGAGTTCGGCGGCGCGTTGTCCGGCGATTGCTGCGCGTTGCGGATCGCGAAGTCGAACGACTTCGGCGACGCTGCCCGCCGTATCGTCGGCGACAACGGTTTTGAGCCGGGGATGTGTTTGAAAGAAGCGGCTGCACTGCGCGAGTGCGACCGGATGCGACTGCACAGTTTCGATCGTGTCGAAGGATGCGTCACGACAACCGATGAGGTGTTGTTCGATCTTGATTTCAACTTCGTCGATTACTTTGAGTGCACTCGAGCGCCACAGATCGACCGAAGGATGGACGGGGCCGGCGATACTGTTTTCCACGGGAGCGAGAAGGAAATCGGCCAGGTCGGCGCTGTTGAAGAGGTCGGCGAACGTCTTGCGGGGCACCAATTCGATTTCAGGGCCGAGCAACCGGAGCGCAGCTTCTTCGCTGAACGCGCCGCGCTCGCCCTGAAATGCCACTCGCGGTTTTCGAATCAGCACGTTCATGAAGTGACACTCACTTGCGATTCAACCCGCCGAGATTCGCGAATGATGCGCCGGAAGACTTTGCCGACTGCGCGTTCGTCGAGTGGTCCGCAATTAATCTCTTGCAGTCGTTGCAGCACGATTCGTTCGCGCTCGGGGTCACAGAACGGGAGGTCTGCGGCCTGTTTGAGCGCGCCGACTTTGAGTGCGAGGCGCGCGCGCATGTTCAGGAGTCGCAGCAGTTCGGCATCGATGTCGTCAATTTCTCTGCGCCAATGCTCTATGTCCATGATTGAAGCTCCGGCTTTTAAGTACAAAAAAAACCAGCCGCGATTTTTTTAGGATCGCGGCTGGCTCGTTGAAGGTGTTTGTGCTTGCGTTTAGGTCTTCAGCACGTCGTTTTCAAACTTCGCCGGTCCGCTCTCCTTAAAAAAGGAGGAGCGGTAGGTAAAGGCGAAGTAGAAAAATGTGCGAGTGCTATTCATAACCTCGGCTACTATAGGCAGGCCGGAAATCCGTGTCAATATTTTTATCCAGTTAGTGGTGTCTTAATTTGGATTCTTTGTGCAACCTCTGTGTTCTCTGTGACTCTGTGGTCGTAGAAACTCTAGATACAACAACCACAGAGTCACAGAGAACACAGAGGTTGCACAGAGAAGAAGTTCAAACTAAGACACTACCATCCAGTTAATCCAATTTAAGAAAAACGCAATGGCTACTTTGTTGTTGGGTCTTTTGTTAATCCTCCAACCGAATACAGACATCCAAATCCGTTTCAATCAACTCGGCTTTGCTCCCGCCGGCATCAAAACCGCGATCGCCTTTTCGCGAGAACCGCTGCCGGAAGAGTTCAGGCTAATAAACACAGCAACTGGCGCGATAGTTTTCAAAGGCAATGTCACTCCAATCACCGGCTCGTGGGGCGAGTTCAATCATCACGCGGAACTAGACTTCACTTCCTTCAGATCCGAAGGCACGTACGTCATCGAACTAGGCTCGACGCGTTCACGACAGTTCACGATCAATCGAACTATAAACAATCAACTCGCCGATCAGTTGCTCGAGTTCATGCGACAGCAACGTTGCGGCTACAACCCGTACGTCGATGCCGCCTGTCACACTTTCGACGGCCGCACAGCCTTCGGTCCTGCGCAACCCGGCACTTACATCAACGCATCCGGCGGTTGGCACGACGCCGGCGATCAACTGAAGTATTTGTTAACTGCGAGCAACGCCACCGCGCAGATGCTGCTCGCCTATCAACTCGCACCAGCGCACGCTTTCCACGACAACTTCAACAACCTCGGACAGCCCGGCGCGAATGGCACTCCTGACATTCTCGACGAAGCCTTGTGGGGACTCGCGTGGATGCTGCGACTGCATCCAGCACCCGATCAGCTTTATCACCAGGTCGCGGACGACCGCGATCATAAAGGCTTCCGTTTGCCGCAGAACGAGACGGTTGATTACGGCTGGGGCGCGGGCAGTTATCGCGTGGTCTACTTTGCTGACGGCAAACCGCAGGGATTGCGCGAGTACAAAAGTGAGTCGAACGGTGTAGCTAATCTTGCGGGCCGTTACGCAGCCGCGATGGCGCTCGGCTATCAGATCTGGAAAGACGATCCGCGCTTGCGTTCGTTCGCGCTGACGCTGCTGCAAGCGGGCAGGGAAGTGTACGCGTTGGGCCAGGCGAAAGAGGGCGTGCAGCAGGGCAATTCTTACGGCGCTCCGTATCGCTACGCGGAAACCACGTGGGCCGACGATATGGAATGGGGGGCAGCGGAACTCTTTCGCGCAACGAGAGACGCTCGTTACCTGCGTGACGCGAAGCGATATGCATTGCTCGCCGGCAGCGAATCATGGATGGGCAGGGACGAGGCAGGGCATTACCAATACTATCCGTTCATGAACGCCGGCCACTTCCGTGTGTACGACCTGGTTGACGCGCATCCAAAGAAACAACTCGCCGCGTTTTATCGCGAGCAGATCGAGCGCTGCTTGAAACTTGGAGAGGCGAATCCTTATCGCATCGGCGTGCCGTTTATCTGGTGCTCAAACAACCTGACGGTTGCGCTGGCCACCGAGTTGATTCTTTACGAGCGTATGACCGGCGACAAACGTTATCGCACGTTCAGCGCCAAACAGTTCGATTGGTTGTTGGGAAGAAATCCGTGGGGAACGTCGATGTTCACCGGCATTCCTGCCGACGGAGTTTATCCACACGACGTTCATCTGTTCCCGAATGCGTTGCTTAAAAAGATGGTGCGAGGCGGGTTGGTCGACGGGCCGGTTTATCGAAAGGTGTTTCAGAGTCTGCGCGGCGTGTCGATCAGGGAACCGGATCCGTTCGCGGCGTTTCAGGACGACCGCGCCGTCTATCACGACGACATCAGCGACTACTCGACGAACGAGCCGACGATGGATGGGACGGCCTCGGCAATTTTGTTATGGGCGTTAAAGTAACCGGCTCATTTACGGTATGAGCAACAGCTTCCCAGTGGTCTTGCGTCCTTCGAGATCTCTGTGTGCCTGCGCGGCCTCGCCGAGCGGATACTTACCATGGATGCGAAGTTTCAGCTCGCCACGCACGATCATCTGCAACACATCGTTCGCGCGCCACTCGAGCTCTTCACGCGTCGCAGTGTAATGCGCCAACGTCGGGCGCGTGATGAAGAGCGATCCTTTTTGCGAGAGCGCGATCAAATCGAATGGCGGTACGGCGCCACTCGATCCGCCAAACAGAACCAGGTAGCCGCGCGGCCGAAGCACGTTGAGATCTCTGTCAAACGTAGCCTTACCCACGCCATCGTAAACGACGTGCACTCCCTCGCCGTTCGTCAGTCTTTTCGTTTCAACTTCAAAGTCGCTCTCGGTGTAGACGATGCATTCGTCGGCGCCGGCATCGCGCGCGAGTTGGGCCTTGTCGTGTGTTCCGGCCGTGGCGATTACGCGCGCGCCGATTCTTTTCGCCATTTGTACTAGCAGCAGTCCGACGCCGCCAGCCGCCGCGTGTATGAGCGCGGTTTCACCCCGTTGCAATTTGTAGCTGCTGTACAAAAGATAGTGCGCAGTCATGCCTTGCAGCATTGCTGCGGCCGCTTGTTCGAAATCGAGTTCGTCGGGAATCTTTACTAACCGACTCGCGGGCACCGCGGCGTACTCGGCGTAACTTCCCAACACGCTCGTGTAAGCAACACGATCGCCGCGTTGCAGCGTCGTGACATCGCTGCCGAGTTCGGTCACGACACCCGCCGCTTCCTGTCCGCTCACGAAAGGCAGTGGCGTCGGATAACGGCCTTCGCGAATGTAAACGTCGATAAAGTTCACACCCGCGGCTTTGATCTGAACGACCGCTTCGTTTGCTTTTGGAGACGGAATTGGCAGGTCTGCGAGAGTGAGCACTTCCGGCCCACCCACTTCGGAAACTTGAATGGCTTGCATGCGCAGGATTCTGCCACAGATGAGAACGTAGCCACAAAGAGGCACACAAGGCACATAACAGAACTGTTTGTGTAGCTTAATTGTCGCTAGATATTCGTTGTGGTGGCGTCGTAGTCGAAGACGATTTGCATCAGACGGCGGGCCAGTGCTTCGGGGATGAGGGCGAGCGCGGTTTTGCGGAAGCCCCTGGCGAGGATGTTCTCGAATTGTCCTACTCTTCCGTAGTAACGCGAGTACCTCGTGATCGCTGTGGTGCGCCGGTAGCGGCAGCGCTCGTATCGTCGCAAAGCTTCTTCGACCGCACCGTATTTTTGAAAACATCGCGCCAGCACCATCGCATCCTCCATCGCAAGACAACCACCTTGTCCGAGATTTGGTGTCGTGGGATGGATGGCGTCGCCGAGGAGAGTCATTCGCCCTGTGCCCCAGCTTTTGTTTGACTCACGATCGAACGCGCCTGTTTTCAAGATGGTTGAGAATGGCGTGGCTTCGAGTAGTTCGAGCACTGGTGGATACCAGCCGTCGAACAACTGCAACAGATCGTTTGTATCTGCGATCGTATTTGCTGCCGCCCACCAGCCGACTCGGCCCAACCCGACTGGCCCAATACCGAATCGCTGTCCGTGTCCGTGAATCTCGATCGCGGTCGCCGGTGGAACCGTCGCCGGAACTGCCGGAGATATGCCGCGCCAAACAGTGTAACCACGAAACACAGGTTCGCCGTCGTTTATGAATTGAGCGCGCACGCGCGAGTGAATGCCGTCGGCGCCGATCAGGAAGTCTGCTTCTGTTGATTGCCCATTTGCGAAGTTGGCGATCACCTTGTCGCCTCGTTGCGTGTAATCAACCAAACTGTGTCCCAGATGGATTGAAGACGGCGGCAATGCGTGCAGGAGAGTGTTCTGCAAGTCGGCACGGTGAAGTGCAACGGCGGGAGAAGAGGCGGTCGTCTCTGAAATCGAAACGCGATTGATCAGCCTGCCGTTCTGGTCCAGCCAGCGTATCTCGCGCATCACACCGGCTTTCTCGAGAACCTTCTCGGCTCTGTCCACGCGTTCGAGGACCCGCATCGCGTTGGGCCAGATAGCAATCGCAGCGCCCACGTCGAGTAGCGCCGGCGCCTGTTCGTAGACGCCGAACTCAAAACCTGCTTGTTGCAGCGCGAGAGCGGTTGTTAGACCACCAATGCCGCCGCCGATGATTGCGATTCGAACCATCCGGCGGAGAGTGCCACAAAAAAGCACAAAAGGCACAGTGCGTTGTGGGTTACTGGAATTATTTGGACGCGTTTTCAGCCAGAGACTTGATGTGGAGCAGAACTCTTGAGTGAATGTGGTGAATGATGTAGTCAGACCACAGGTGCCAGTAAGGCGCCGGCCAAAAGCGGTTCTGGTACCACGTGGTCCCTTCCAGTAGTGTGGTGCCGTCCGGCAAAGACTTCAATTCGAATTGTCCTTGTTGCGAGATGAGGTAGTTCTCCAGGTGTGGCGGTCTCAAATCGCTGTAGATTGAGAACTCTTCCATCGATCTCGGTTGAGCCGTAACATCGAATCGCAGCAGACGCGGTTCATCCCACACCGTAATCGGTTCGACGAATTCACCCGTCGAGAACACACAGTGCCGCACCGCGCCAACACCTTTACCGTCTATCTCGGCGCGAATCGGATACGCGATGCCCGTCTTGAACAGTATTTCCGCCGGTGGTGAGAGCTGTGAAAACGAAACCACATGCGACCAAACCGCCTGTGGGTTGGCGTTGATGACGACAGACGTTTTCACCGCGTACAGCGGAGGACTTTCACCCAAACTATGTTCGAGCAGGATCAGACCAGGCATTAAAACGAACGCTACTGAAACCACACGCAAAGTGTTTGGCGAAAACGACGGGCGCTGTTGAAGCATGAAGCCCATCAATCCGCCAAACAACGCAAGCACGACCGCGAGCGGCAGGGCCATCGCGAGACAGATGACGCCCTCGATCGCAAAAGCAAACAAAGCGAGTCCTACAAGTGCTGTTGAAAGAAGCGATACCAACAGGCATTTGCCGAGTGAACGTGGCCGGTGAAAGCCGTAGATCAAAGTCGAGTTGAATCCGAGAAAAAACGGAATACCGACAAAGAGTCCCCAACCATAGTTGCCGAGATTATTGGCGCTGAGTGCCGCGACGAGCACGGCGAGGACTGTTGTGACTACTATTCCGAAAACCGCACTGCCGAATTCGCTTTCCGGGACCAGCCGGCTCATTCTCGAAGGAACGATGGCGCCTCGATCTAGTGACTGGCTCGATGGAACGGCAGCGAGAATTATGAAAAAGATCAAATTGAGAAATGGCAGGAAGAAAAATATTAGGAGCCAGAGGGGCAGGTCTGCGTCTCGGAGTCGTCGAACGGTTAGCACCGTGCCGATCCAAATAAACGGTAACGCAACCGCGACCAGCGATGCGTAGAAGTTAGCTTCTCGCGGTGTGATCGCTTCGACGCCTTGCGGCCGGTCAAATACCCAGTAGTTGAAGATGCTCCAACGGTGACCATAGGCGGCAGCTAACACACGATCGAAGTTGTGCTTGATACCAAGAAGGACCACACCGGTCGCCACATAACGCGCTCGACCAATCGTGCCGCCCCAACTCCAAACGTCGAATAGTCGTAAGCTCAAGGTTTGGTGCCTTCCTTAATCAGCCATTTGTTTCCCACAGCGAAATGATCAGGGAGATGAAGAATCCACTTAACGCGCCTGCCGGAATGAATGAGACGAAGAAGGCAATTGGAAAGAAGATATCGGGATGTGATTGACCATTGGCGAGGAAGCCTACTGTCAGGATCACGCCGCCAATAAATCCGATCACGGTACCAACGACCAACCCTCCATTTAGAAGACCAAGAATAAATCCCAGCAGCAAACCCATCAGGAGACCCACGACGCCTGCGAGCGTTGCGGCCAAACCAGCCCAATCCTTGTTTCCCGTTATTCCAGTCCCCGGGTCGCTGAAGTAAACCACGATCCAGGAGAGAACGGCGAAACACGACGCAGACACGAGTCCACCGCTGATCGTTCCGACAAAAGTGCGAATAGCTTTCATACTGACCTTCTCAGACCAAAGAATCTTCGCCTGGATCGTCGTCAATCGTTTCGGCCGCATCGCGCAGTTCATCGACGAGCCGCAGCGCCTGCTTGCGCAGCGGGCGCATGAACGGATTGCTGGCCAGATGGATCAACTTGTCCAGCAGATCGACCGTGTGATCGACCAGACGATATGTGCGCCGGTGCTTCGGCGATTGATCGTGAATCCAAAACAGGATGACGCCCATGTGGTAAACCCACAGCAGGTACGGCAACTCCGCGCGCAGGTCTTTGGGAATGCGCGCCTTCGACTCCTCTACCACTCGCGCAAATAGTTCAATGCTCGCGCGGCGAGTCGGATCAGACTCGTCGGCAAAAGGATTCAGTGGGCTTTGCGGATGCGCCGCGGTTTTGAAAAGCACGCCAGCAAACTGGTGATACGGTTTCAGAGTGTCGATCTTCAATCGCATCACAGTCCGCAGGCGTGCTTTCAGCGTCTTGTCATGTTCGAGCGCCGGCAACGCGGCGGCGAGATGTTCTTCGTGCGTGCGTTGATAGAAGGCTTGAATGAGATATTCCTTCGAGCTGAAGTAGTAATAGGCGTTACCGAGCGACACGCCCGCCTTCTCGGCAATAGCGCGCATCGTCGTCTGGTCATACCCGCGCTCGCGAAACATCTCGAGGGCAGTCTCGAGGATCAGCGCTTTCGTCTGATCGCCTTTGACCGTCTTCGTCGTCGTCTTTTTACGCAGCGCATTCATCGTGTCACCTGTTGAGTCCGGCGACCCGGCTGATCTGGTAGCGGTTCTGCGAGATCAATGAAACTACTCGCTTCGTAGTGGGCAACAGTTCCGGCGCTGCAAGGCGATAGGCCCAGTCGCGATAACGCACGAGCGCCCAAAGGACCATTAACCACGCCTTCGGACCGAAGTAGACGGCGCCGGCGTCGCTCACCACAGTTAAGTCCTTCTTCGTCAGATCGTGATTGAGTTGCGGATAGCGCTTTCGCGCTTCGTCAGACGCGCAGGGCACGAAGTTGAGCTCGACGATTTTCGACTGTTCCGCCAGCCACTCGTGTGCGCGTTTACACAAGCCACACTCAGGATCGTAAAGGACGGTCAGGGCTAGCATGGCTCAGGCCTCCTGATGAACGGCGGTAGCGGTAAAAGCGTCAGGACTCACCGGAGGATGATTGTGCAGGGTCGTGCGGCGGCGCATGCGGCTGAAAACAAACAGATTGAAGAAGTGCATGCCGCCAAGGACGAGCAGCACCATGCCTATCTTCACGGACAGGGCTTCAATGCTTTGTTCGGCAGTCTCGACGGCGTAGCCAAGCTTCAGGGCCAGGCTGACGTAGCCGAAGTTAATGAGGTAAAAGCCGACGACGAGCAGGTGGTTGACGGAATCCGCGAGGGCTTCGTTGCCATGAAAGACGTCGACGAGAAACACGCGTCCGTTTTTGTGGAGCGTCCGAGCTACCCAAACCGTCAGCGCGATGCTGAGGCTTAGGTAAATCAGGTATGTGCTTATTCCGATTGTCATGGTCAGCCTCCTTTAGCTGGTTGAAACGCTGATTTGAACGCGTTCAACTATGAGCAGCCTACGCCTGCTCGGGAGTGCTGTCAAGAAGTTTTTTGAACTTGTTCAAAATCATCTTGAGCGAAGAGCCGCGGTACTGCAAAAACGTCCGCTTTGCGTGTTTGGAGCGGGTGTGTGTTATGCTCCGGGCGCAGTATTTTCACCCCCAAGGAGAAACCTAATTGGCAGCAGAAGACCTAATCCCGGCGGAGGGCACGATCATCGACAAGCAGCCCAACGCCTTCTTCAAGGTGCGTCTCGACAACAGCGAACATGTGGTATTGGCCGCCATCTCCGGCAAGATGCGTAAGAACCGCATCCGGATCTTGGTAGGCGATCGCGTCAGTGTTGAGATGTCGCCCTACGACTTGTCGCGCGGAAGAATTACCTACCGGTACAAGTAAGCGCATTGCCGATTGGCAAATTCCAATTGCCAAATTCTGCTTAATCGTGTCGATTGAAAAATCGGCAATTGCCGATTCTGAATCGCCAATATCCGTAGTGACGCTGCGGATACGGGCGTGGTAGTATGCCTTCATCATGCACGCCGATGTCATCCTGATACGAGTTATCTTTACCGCGGTGTTAGTGGTAGCGGGATACAAGCTCGTACCCATCGGCGATGACCCATGGATTTCAGCAGCAGCAGGTGCGTTAATCGCCATCTGCATCATAATTTTTGAGCTGCGGATTCGCCGGGCGACACTCAAAACTCTTATCGGCGCCGCTGTTGGCTCGATCCTTGGAATCATCGGTGCTTATCTGATCGGCTCGTTAATCAGTAGCCAGGAATCAAGCGCACTCGATGCGGGCATGAAGACGTTTCTGACGCTGTCGCTCACGTTCTTCATGGCGTATGTCGGATTGATGGTGGGCGCTGCCAAAGGCGACTATCTCGACCTTTCGGCGCTCGGCGGAATCTTCAGTGACAAAGTCGCCCGTCGCGACCTCAAGATCCTGGACACGTCGGTAATCATCGACGGCCGGATCGCCGACGTGGCCGAAACAGGTTTTTTGACCGGCTCGTTAATCATCCCGCAGTTCATCCTCCGCGAGTTGCAGCAGGTGGCCGATTCACCTGACTCGTCCAAGCGCCAGCGTGGCCGCCGGGGCCTGGACATGCTCAACCGTCTCCAGAACAACAGCTCGCTCGACATTCAAATCGTAGAGACTGACTTTCCTTCCGTGCGCGAAGTTGACCTGAAGTTGATCGAGCTCGGCAAACAGCTCGACGCCGTGATCGTCACGAACGATTTCAACTTGAACAAGGTCTCACAATTGCGCGGAGTCAGCGTGCTCAATATTAATGAGTTGGCAAATGCGCTCAAGCCAGTCGTACTCCCAGGCGAGGCAATGAGGGTTTTCATCCTGAAGGAAGGCAAGGAATACAATCAGGGCGTGGCCTATCTCGACGATGGCACGATGGTGGTCGTTGACAACGCGCGACGTTTGATCGGCAAGAACGCCGATATCGCAGTGACCAGCGTGTTGCAAACAACGGCGGGCAAGATGATCTTCGGCCGTCTCTGGGAAGAAGCGGAAAATGGCGGACACAGCGATATTCACCGCACCAACGGCGCTTCGCGGCGCCAGGCGCGGGACTCGCGTAATAGCGCAGCTCCAGTACGTATTTCTGAAAGCGAACCAGTTACTGAAAGCTGACGCTGCACGCCCGCTCTACGATTCCTATCTCTCTTCATGAACATCGCGATTATTGCTGCCGCCGGCGCTGGCACCCGGATGGCGAGCGATCGGCCGAAGCAATTTTTGCTGCTCGCCGGAACGCCCGTAATCTTTCACACACTCAAACCATTTGAGGAGTGTGAACAGATTCAGGAAGTGATCGTGGTCCTGCCCGCAGAAGAGTCTGCGGGCTTCCTTTCGATGGCGGGGAAGTATGGACTGCGAAAACTCGCGCGTGTTGTTCCGGGAGGAGCGACACGGGCCGACTCGGTGAAGCGTGGGTTAATGGCGATCAGATCCGCGACTGCGGAGATCGTTGCGGTGCACGATGGTGTTCGACCGTTTGTGACAGTTGCCGAAATCGAGAACACGATTGCAGCAGCGCAAGCTGATGGCGCCGCGATCCTCGTCGCTCCCGTGACGGACACGATCAAGCATGTCAACGGTGGTGCGGTGGTGAAGACACTCGATCGTTCCGTGTTGCGACGTGCGTTGACACCGCAGTGCTTTCGATATGAGTTATTGCGACAGGCGTACCAGTCCGCGGATATAAAGGATCCGACGCTGACGGACGAGAGCGCGCTTGTTGAGCAACTCGGTCACCGCGTGCGTGTTGTCGAGGGTAGTTCGAGAAACATCAAGATAACGACGGCTGAGGATTTCGCAATTGCTGAAGCGATGTTAACCACAGATTACACGGATCGTTAAAAGAGATGTTTCGGATCGGAATTGGCACGGATACGCATCGTCTGGTTGAAGGGCGAGAGCTTGTGTTGGGAGGCGTGCACATTGCTTCCGATCGCGGCGGTGAAGGCCATTCAGATGCTGACGCGCTGAGTCATGCCATTGCCGATGCGATTCTGGGCGCGCTTTGCGAAGGTGATCTGGGAGTGCATTTTCCGGATAGAGATCCACAGTGGAGTGGCGCCAATAGTCTTGAACTGCTTTCGCGGGTGATGTGGTTGGCCCGTGAACGCAGTCTACACGTCGTCAACGTCGATTCGACGATTTTGCTCGAGGCGCCAAAACTCAGAACTTACGTCAACTCGATGCGCGAAAATATCGCGGGCGTTTTGGGAGTTGATGCCGGCTGCGTTAGTGTAAAAGCAAAGACCGGCGAAGGACTCGACGCGGTGGGGCTGGGGCTAGCTGTGACCGCTCAGGCCGCTGTGCTGATGGAGAGCAACTAAGGAAAAGCAGCTTGAGACCACAGGACGTCATCAGGAAAAAACGGGACGGGCTCAGTTTATCGCGCGAAGAGATCGAGTTCTTTGTCGGCGGCATTACCAGCGGTCGCGTCGCCGATTACCAGATCAGCGCGCTGCT
>DASSEB010000272.1:0-9513 GCA_035696765.1 Pyrinomonadaceae bacterium
ATTGCGCCGAGTAATTCGCGGCGCGTTTATGCACTGATCGAAACCGGCGACGGCGTGCCGCTGAATGGCAAGGAGACTGATCGTGGCAAGCTGTGGCGTTCGGATGACGGCGGCGAAACTTGGCGTCTCGTCAGTTACGACCGGAATCTGGGCGGCCGCACGCACTACTACTTTCGCATGGCCGTAGCGCCGGACAACGAGAACGAGACTTACTATCTAACTTCTGGTTTCGCGCGCTCAAGTGACGGCGGCCAAAACGCCAAACTGATAACCGGAAGTGGCAGTCCGGGCGGTGACAATCACGACATCTGGATCGATCCGACAAACCCGAACCGGATCGCGGTCGCCAACGACGGCGGCGTGTCAATTTCCACGACGCGCGCGCAGACGTGGTATCGAATTCAACTTCCAATCGCGCAGATTTATCACGTCACTCTCGATAATCGAATCCCATATTACGTCTACGGCAACGAGCAGGATGATCCGTCTTATCGTGGACCGAGTCGCACCATCGGCGGCAATTCCATTCCGCGGAGTGCATGGCAGTCGGTTGGCGGTGGAGAAAGCGGGTGGGCCACTCCGGATCCGGTTGATCCAAACATCGTCTGGTCGAGCGCTTCGGGTTCGGGCAGTATCGGGGGGATTGTCGAACGGTTTGATTTGCGCAACGGTCAGATGCGCCGAGTGGAAGTCTGGCCCGATCAAACGAATGGCTCGCCGGCCGCCGACTTGAAGTACCGGTTTGTCTGGACGTTTCCGCTAACCATCTCACCGCACGATCACAAGAAGCTTTATGTCGGCAGCCAATACGTTCACCAGACGACTGACGACGGGCAGAGTTGGCAGGTGATCAGTCCCGACTTGACCACCAACGACAAGAGCAAACAGGGTTTCTCGGGCGGTTTGACGGGCGACAATATCGGCGTCGAGTATTTTTCAACTATCTACGCGATCGCCGAGTCGCCGAAAGAAAAAGGACTGATCTGGGTTGGCACCAACGACGGCCTGGTCCAGCTAACACGCGACGGCGGCAAGAACTGGACGAACGTAACGAAGAACATCCCGAACCTGCCGCAGTGGGGAACGATTAGCAACATCGAGCCTTCGCGATACGAACCCGGCGCCGCTTATCTCACCGTTGATTTCCACCAGGTGAACAATCGCGATCCCTTCATCTACAAAACGAAAGACTACGGCAAGACGTGGAAAGCGATCACGAACGGCATTCCGCACAGCATGTTGAGTTATGCGCACTGCGTTCGTGAAGATCCCGTGCGCGCAGGCTTGCTGTACGTTGGAACAGAGAATGGGTTGTACGTTTCGTTCGACGACGGCGAGAAGTGGGAACCGTTGCAGGGTAACCTGCCGCGCGCCCCCGTCTACTGGATCGCCGTCCAGGAGCATTTCAACGACCTCGTGATCGCGACTTACGGACGCGGCTTCTGGATTCTCGACGATCTCACACCAATCCAGCAGATGGACCAAACAGTGCGCGATGCCGGCGCGCACCTGTTTCCGCCACATCCGACTTACCGGTTCAGACCAGGCACCGTGCCCGTAACTATGTCTGACGATCCGTCAGCCGGACAGAATCCGCCTTACGGAGCCGCGATCAGTTACTACTTGAAATCGGCGCCCGCCGGTGACGTGCGCATCAAGATCGAGGACGCGAAGGGCCAGACCGTTCGAACTCTTACGGGAACAAAGAACGTCGGGCTCAATCGTGTAACCTGGAATCTCGAAGGCGAACAGACCACCGAGGTGCGAATGCGAACAAGTCCGCTATACGCACCCGAGATCACTGTTGAAAAGGATGGTACTCGAAGCGCTCCCGGCGCGCCGCGGATGTCCATTTTGCTGCCGCCTGGCACTTACACGGTAAAGCTTTCGGCAGCGGGCGGTGAGTTGAGCCAGCCGCTGATAGTGAAGAAGGATCCAAACTCCGGCGGAACGGACGCAGACATCAATTCACAAACGACGATGATGCTGGAGTTGCGCAGCGATCTCGAGAATGGCGCTCGGATGGTCAACCAAATCGAGCTTATTCGCAGTCAACTTCTTAAATTGGCCTCAGATTCCGGACCGATGAAATCTGCCGCCGAGGACCTTGATAAGAAATTGATCGACATTGAGGACGATTTGATCCAACTGAAACTGACGGGGCAGGGACAGGACACCGTGCGCTGGCCGCCGAAGTTACTGACGAAGATCAACTATCTCGCCGGTGGGCTTGCGAGTGGAGACTTTGGGCCAACGAAGCAGCAGCGTGAGGTGCATGCGCTACTCAAGCAGCAGCTCGAAGCACTGCGTCAGCGCCTCGATAAATTGCTTGGCGATAACAACGTCAAGAGCTTGATTAGCCGCTGAGTACAGGGATCTACACGGATAGATCCGTGTACTGCGTGTTAGCTCTTCGTGGGGAAGCCGCGCTTCTTCATCAACGCGTCAACCTTCGGATCGCGTCCGCGGAACGCGCGATACGCCTCAGCCGGATCGACAGTATTGCCGATGGAGAACACGTACTTCCGCAGTCGCTCCGCCACTGCGTGATCGTACGGTCCTTTGCCTTCCACAAAAGCTCCGAATGCGTCCGCGGTGAGCACGTCCGCCCACAGGTAGCTGTAATAACCCGCCGAATACGAATCACTCGAAAAGACATGCAGGAAGTGTGGCAGGCGATGTCGCATCACGATTTCTTTCGGCATGCCGAGCTGCGCCAGCGTCTCACGCTCGAAAGCGTCCGGATCGATTTTGCGATCGCCGGCCAGGTGCAGCTTCATGTCGACCAATGCTGCCGATAAGTATTCCACTGTTGCGAATCCCTGATTGAACGTCTTGGAGCGAGTGATCTTGTCAACCAGAGCTTGCGGAATCGGTTTGCCTGTTTGGTAATGAAGCGCGAAGCGCTGGAGCACTTCCGGCGTCGCGAGCCAGTGTTCCAGAAGCTGTGACGGAAACTCGACGTAGTCGCGCGGAACGTTTGTTCCCGCCAATGAAGGATAGGTGACGTTTGAGTTCAAACCATGCAGGGCGTGTCCAAACTCATGGAACATCGTGGTGGCGTCGTCCCAGGAGATCAGTAGTGGTTCGCCCGGCTTTCCTTTCACGAAATTCGCATTGTTGGAAACAATTGTCGTGACCTCGCCATTGAGGCGTTCCTGCGTTCGGTACGCATTCATCCACGCGCCCGAGCGTTTGCCCTCGCGGGCGTACGGATCGAAATACCAAAGGCCGATGTGTTTTTTTGAAGTCTTGTCAGTGACTTCCCAGACGCGAATGTCCGGATGCGCAACCGGCACGTTTGTCACGGGTGTGAAGTTGAAGTTGAAGAGTTCGCCGGCAACCCAGAAGATGCCTTCGCGCAACTTCTCGAGTTGCAGGTAGGGCTTTATCTCGTTCTGGTCGAGATCGTATTTGGCCTTGCGGACCTTCTCCATGTAGTAACGATAGTCCCACGGTTCGATCTTAATCTTTGCGCCTTCTTTATCGGCGAGCGCCTGCATGTCGGCAACTTCTTCATGCACGCGAGCGACAGCAGGTTTCCAGACCGCTTCCATCAACTCCATCGCCCGTTCTGGCGTCCTTGCCATCTGGTTTTCGAGGCGCCAATGCGCGTGTGTCGGATAGCCGAGGAGTTTGGCGCGTTGGGCGCGCAGTTGCAGGATCTCGGTGATGATGGCGTTGTTGTCATGTTCGCCGCCGTTGTCGCCGCGATTGATAAACATCCGCCACGCTTTTTCGCGCAGGTCGCGACGGTCGGAGTAAGTCAAAAACGGATCGATTGACGAACGCGTGTTCATGATCACCCACGCGCCCGGTTGCTTCTTCGTCTCGGCCGCTGCGGCGGCAGCATCGCGCAACGATTGTGGCAATCCCGCAAGCTCGTCCTCACTCTTGAGCACGATGAATTGATCCGTCTCTTCGGCGAGCACGTTTTGACTGAACCTCGTGAAGAGGCCGGCGAGTTTTTGGTTGATCTCCGATAGTTGCTTTTTGGCGTCCGGGTTCAAACGGGCGCCGGCGCTAGCCCAGGTGGTGTAATAAAACCAGGTCAGGCGTTGTTGTTCCGGCGTCAACTTCGCTTTGGCCGGGGAATTGTAAATGGCGTCAATGCGTTTGAAGACTGCTTCGTTCTGCTGGACCTGATCGTAAAAAGCGGCGAGCTTGGGCGCCATCTCGCGTTGGACCACCTGATATTCAGGACTACTCATTGTCGAGCCCCAAACGCCATACAACACGCTCACGCGTTCGAGCGTGTGGCCACTGCGTTCGAGAGCTGCGACCGTGTTTTCGAAGTCGGGCGGAGCGGGATTCTTGGCGATCTGATCCGTCTCGGCAAGCGCTTCCGCCATGGCGGCTTCGAGTGCCGGTTTGAACAGCGGTACCTGCACGCGATCGAATGGCGGGACACCGCCGTACGGACCTTCCCACTTCGCGAGCAAAGGGTTTTCTTCTGTCATTGCATTCGAGTTTTTGGTGATGTTAATGGCAATCAGCGTGGTGGCGACGAGTAGCGCAAGGATGCGAGTGATGAAGTCGCGCATAGGTGGTACTTCCAATCTATTCAAATTTTCGGATGGGAGACGTGACAGTATAGACACAGTGGGGAAAAAAGGTACAGTCTCAAACCTCGGCTGTTTGCGGTTTAGTAAGGGCAGTGACGGCACCCGCTGCCGCAGCAGTAACCGCGGCGCTGCAGGTAACTGGCAGTGAAGACCATCACGCCGTTTTCCGTGTAGTAATCCCGGCCTTCGGTGAGTGATCCTTTGAGCAAGGCAACGTCAACCGGCTGAAACGCATTTGAGTCTGTTACTGCAAACAACTCCGGATGAATTAGTTGAGCCAACAACTCCGCGCCTTCCACCACTCGCGGACCTGGCCGCGCGAAATATGAATTGGCGTCGACTGCGTAGACACGCCCATTTCGCACCGCGGGCAGATCAAAGAATGGCGAGCTACGGTAGCCGAACACACTCCAAATCTGCTTCATGGTTTGCTGAAGATCAAAGCCGCAAGGCATGATTACCAGCACTTCCGGCGCCCACGCCGTGATCTCTTCCCAGGAGACTCGTACCGACTCACCGCGTTCACGTCCGAGCTCGTCGACGCCGCCCGCGATCTTCACTAATTCCGGCACCCAGTGCCCGCTTGCGTAAACCGGGTCGAGCCACTCCATGCAGAAGACGCGTGGTTTGTGAGAGATCGTTTTGGTTCGATCAGATAGATTTTGGAGACGAGCGAGGCAGTTGTGTACCAGGCGTGCGGCTTCTGCGCTGCGATCTGTTGCGGCGCCAAGTTCGCGGACGTTGTCGAATATCTCGCTGAGCGATTGTGGTGTGAGCCAGAGAATTTCAGGCGCTTTTGGCAGCGCCTTAAGAACTTGAGAAACTTCGTTTCCCGATGGCGCGCAAACCTGGCAAAGGTTCTGCGTCAAAATCAAATCGGGCGCGAGTTCGCGCAGCAGGTGTTCATCGATCTGGTAGAGACTCTGTCCTTCACGTATTCGCTCCGCCACCGCGCGATCGATCTCGCTCTGACTCATTCTTTCGAGCGGCAACACGTTGCGCACGACGACTGGCTTGCTTTTTATTTCAGGAGGATAGTCGCACTCGTGCGTAATGCCGACAATCGAGTCGGCAAGCCCGAGCGCGCACGCCATTTCAGTTGCCGAAGGAAGAAACGAAACGATGCGTGGCATGTGCGAAGTGTATCACCTGCCGCTTTCGAACTAACATTGACTTGGTTGGAGATCTCTTCTATAGGTAAAACGGCATTCCTGTGATGAGTTTTTTTACAGATTGCTCAACGAATTTGCTGACGGTTGATGAGATTCATGAGGGTGAGTTAGACTGCCGGACATGGATGTTAAAGAAATTGAAGTCGCCATCACGCAATTGCCGCCTGCTAAAGTAGCGGAGTTAGCTGAATGGTTTGAAGAATTTCACGCACAGCTCTGGGACACTCAGGTCAAAGAGGACTTGAAAGCAGGGCGCTTGGACTCTTTGCTGGAGGAAGCCGAAAAAGATCTCGAGTCGGGCCGTTGTGATTCGTTGTGAAGCATCTAGCCTCACCGCGGTTCTGGCGTCACTACCGCAATCTACCGGAGGCTGTGCGCCAGCTCGCTGATAAAAATTTTGAGTTGCTCAAGGCTAACCCTCATCACCCATCGCTACATCTCAATTGATCGGCTCTGGTCCGTGCGCGTAGGAGTTCATTATCGTGCGCTTGGTCTGGCCCACCCCGAAGGAATTGTCTGGTTTTGGATTGGTTCACACGCCGATTACGACAAACTCGTCTAATCGGCTCTGTGTTTTCGTGCTGCTGAAATCCGCTTCGCTGTTGTTTACTCCTCGCCGTCGCCCTTCTTGCCTTTCTTCTTCGCAGGCTCAGCTTCACGTGGTCGGGTTGCCGGTGGTGGCGGCGTGTCGACCTTTGGCGTTGCGGCTTCAGGCTTCGGTTGTGGATTCGCCGGAGCGTCGTCTGCTTTCGGGGGTGGAGGCAAAGTCATCTGCTCCAGTTTTGGTTGCGTGGTTGCGCCCGGGGGCAAGGCAGTATCATCTTCGATCTGTTCAGCCTTTGCTGCCATTTCGGCGCGCTCGGCGGCCAGTTCACGTTGCCGTTGGCGGTAAAGCTCGCGCATGTCTTCCGGCATCTCAGGGGGTTTCGGAAACTCTTCCTTGGGCTTGTCCTGCAGGAATGTTTTCATGAATTCGACGAACATCGGCAAGGCGCCCTTCGCGCCCGTCATGTCTTCGCCCAGCGGCCTCTTCTTTCCGGGATAACCCATCCAAACGCCGGTAACGTAAGTCGGCGTGTAACCGAGGAACCAAACATCGGTATGATCGTTGACAGTTCCGGTCTTGCCGGCGACAGGATGCGGGAGCACGTTCGCTGCGGTCGCAGTTCCGCCCGTCACGACGCCGCGCATCATCGAAACCATCGTCAACGCGACGTATGGATCCATTACTTTGTAAGTAGTTCTCTCCCACTCCTCGAGCGTCGCCCCATCGCGATCGAGAACGCGGCGAATCAGGTGCGGCTCGACGCGAATGCCTTTGTTGGGAAAAGCGGAATACGCCGACACCATCTGATCGAGTGGCACTTCGGTCGCGCCCAACGCTGAGGGCAGGTATGGCGACATCGGCACTTTGATACCGAAACGACGGACCATCTGCGCGCCTGTTTGAATACCGACTGTTTGCAGCAGATGCACCGCCGGAATATTCATCGACTTCGCGAGGGCCGTTTTCATCGGCAGATCGCCGCTACCAAGCGAACCGTCGTAGTTGTGCGGCTGCCAATCACCGATCTTGATCGGTGCTCCACTGACGACAGTATCGGGAGTCATCCCCCACTCGACGGCGGCCGTGTAGATGAAAGGTTTAAAGGCCGAACCGGTCTGGCGATAAGCCTGTGTAGCGTTGTTGAATTTGTTGGTGTAGAAATCGTACCCACCAACCATCGTGACGATTTCGCCGGTCTTGGCGTTCAGCGTCATCATCGCGCCCTGCACAGCCGGAACTTGCGATAGTTCAACTTTCAGACGCCGGTCCTTTTCGTCTACTTCCTTGATCGCGAACTCAGCGAGATAGCCATTCTTGAACTCATCTTTCGGTTGTCGCTTGCCCCAACCCATTTCGGCGGGAGTCACAGTTGCAGTGAAATTGCCGAAGCGAACGGTGGCTTCGTTGCGCGCGCGGTCCACCTTCATGATCAGGCCCATCAAGTAACGACCGGGCTCATAATCGTTGCCATACCAATCGGGGTGCTTGTAGTTATTGAGCTCCTGTTGTGTGGCTGGTCCGTCGTTGTTGTTCGCAGCCGTCGGAATCATCGTGTAGCTCGAACGCCAGCCACTGTGCGTGCGATCGTAATTTCTGAGTCCAGCGCGCACCACCTCATAAGCTTTCTTTTGCGCTTCCGCATTGATGGAGGTGTAGACGGACAGGCCGCCCTGGGCCACACGGGTCGTGTACTTGTCTTCGAGTTCCTGTCGGATGTACTCAACCGGGTAATCAAAGGGCGTCGACTTGCGCTGCGACTGGTAGTAAGCGGTATCGGCAAGTTGAATCGGTTTCGCTTTGGCGGCATCCGCTTCAGCCTGAGTGACGAAACCGTTCTTCGCCATCAAATCGAGCACGAGATCGCGACGTTCTTTAGCTTTGGCCGGGTTTGATGTGGGCGAATAATCGCTCGGCGCCTTCGGAACTCCGGCGAGCAATGCTGCTTCGCCAAGTGTCAAATCTTTGGCCTGCTTTCCGAAATAGGTTTCAGCCCCGGCTTCCATGCCGTACGCATTTGCACCCAGAAACATGTGGTTGGTGTACAACTCCATGATCTGGTTCTTGGTGTAGTAGCGTTCGATCTGGAGCGCGAGAATCCACTCGTTTATTTTGCGGGTGTAGGTCTGTTCGCGCGAGAGAAACAGGTTCTTGGTAAGTTGTTGCGTTAACGTCGAGCCGCCTTCGATCTTATCGGTGGTGAGGTTTTTCCAGGCCGCGCCCATGATGCGAATCGGGTCGATGCCGATGTGATCGTAAAAGCGAACGTCTTCAACTGCGAGGATCGCATTCTTCAGTACGGGCGGAATCTCTTCGTACTTGAGTGGGATCCTCTTCTCGAGTGCAAACTCGCCGATGACAGTCTCTCCATCGTCCGCATAAACCCTGGTCACAACGCTCGGACGATAGGTTGCCAGAGCAGCCACTTCGGTCGCCGCGCGTGAATAGTTGAGTTCGTAGGCGGCGACGATGCCAGTCAGGCCGCCCGCGGCCAGCGCCAACAGCAAAACAGTTGGTAACCAAAGGCGTGCGAGCAGGTGTCTACGTTGTTCAGGAGGTGTGTTGATAATTGCCGTCGGCGAGTATTTGGAATGATTTGAAGCCATGAGTTCAGTTCTCCCTAAAACAACTTGCCCGAATACGCTCGTGGGCGACAACGTGGGTACCCACAGAACTCGAAATTATAGCTGCAAACACGCACAAAACGTACAGATGCGGTTTGCGCTTTTTGTGGTTCTTTGAGCCGCGGTTATAATACTCAGGCTCGCAAATGGGGGCGACAGGCTTCGACAGGAACCTGAACGATCGTCGCGATGCATGCCGGGCTACCTTATGCAGCTCGTTAAAACGCGTAGGGAAAAAACAACTGCCAATAACAATGAATTGGCTCTCGCTGCCTAATTAAGCACCGAGCGTCTCGCCGCAAGTTGCTCATGCGCGCGGAAGGAGATGTCACTTAGATGAGCTGGCCCACACTTTCGGTCCGTGAGTGTGGGCGAGATAAAGTCGGACTAGCTCGTGTCGAGGTCTTGTCGCTTCACTGACTCGGCATCGAGCGAATTTTTATCAGGTTCGCCTGATAAGAAAGAGAAGCGACTAAGCATGTAGAGTCCTTCGGCGTTGGTTTTTGGATCCGAGTTCAATTCTCGGCGCCTCCACCAAATTTAGAATGCGGGAGTCCTCACTCCCTTTCGAAGACCCAGAGATATGTTATGAGCACTACAACTCAAAC
>DASSEB010000273.1:0-5120 GCA_035696765.1 Pyrinomonadaceae bacterium
CGTGTCTCGAGGGCGGATATAACCTCCAAACTCTCGGTGAAACTGTGCGCGCCCACGTCGCCGAGCTTGAGACGTGATTTCTGTGACGATGTAGTATGATCTCCTCACATGCCTGCCGTAGAACGTGTCTTCTTAATCGACTCGATGTCGCATATCTTTCGGGCTTTCTATGCTCCGATGCAGAACCGTGTGGCGCCCCTGGGGACCTCTCAGGGCCAGGTAACGCAAGCGGTTTACATCTTCACCAACATGCTTATCAAGCTGTTGCGTGAAGAGAAGCCTGACTACATCGCCGCCATCTTCGAGTCACGCGAGAAGACGTTTCGACACGAGACTTTCGCTGACTACAAAGCCAATCGCGTGGCGATGCCGGACGATCTCGCCAGTCAGCTTCCGTACATCTTTCGCCTTTGCGACGCGTTCAATATCCCCGTGATCAATTTCCCCGGCTACGAAGCTGATGACGTGATCGGCACGCTCGCGCGGCAAGTTGCCGAAAAGCAGATGCAGGCAGTCATCGTTTCGAACGACAAAGACATGTGCCAGCTTGTGCACGATCCGTTGATCGTGTGCATGAGACAGAACTCGCAGGTCGTGAAACGCAAAGAGCCGGTGCCTCCGATCGAGTGGTGCGACGAAGCGTGGGTGGAGAACAAGTTTGGCGTCACCGCCGACAAGCTGGTCGATCTACTCGGCCTGATGGGCGATTCGATTGACAACATCCCCGGCGCTCCCGGCATTGGGTCGAAAGGCGCAGTGCAGATCATTCAGCAGTTTGGATCGATCGAAGCTGCCCTGGAAAATTTCGAGTTGGTCAAGCACAAAACTTATCGCGAGTCGCTTCGCAACAATGCCGATCTGATTCGCCAGTCACGCGAACTGGCGCGCATTCGCCAGGATCTCGATCTGCCGTTAAACCTCGACGAGATCAAAGCACGCCCTCCCGATCGCGCTGCGGCTTATGAACTGTTTCGCGAGTTGGAATTCGTCAATCTTACAAAGGAATACGCGGATGCCGCCGTCGAGCGACCGGCGTCGGCGGAGACCGCACGCAATTACAAGATCGTCCAAACAAAAAACGATCTGGACAATCTGGTGCGCACTCTGTTCGACGCTGAAAGCGTGGGCGTCGCCGTTGCTGATTCAACTCCCGCGGGAACAGGCGAGCAGGAATGCTTCACTGAACTGCAAGCCACGCGCGGAGTTGCTTTCTCAACGAAACCGGGAGTCGCCGCTTACGTAGATCTCGAAAAGTTTTCGGGTGGACTCGATGCGGCAATCGGACCTTTGCGAGACGTGTTGTCGAATGGGCTCATTGAAAAATCAATTCACGACATGAAACGCGCGGTCGGACTGCTCGACCGCTTCGGAATCGCGCTTGAAGGTGTCAAAGACGACACGTACCTCGCCGCATATTTACTCGATCCGAACCGCAGCAAATATGAGCTCTCGGATCTCGCCCGCGAAGCGCTGAACATTGAAATCAGCAGTACGCCTCCCGCGAACTGGCCCGACACCGCATGGCAAACGGCTATCGCCGCCGACATGACGGCGCAAACCTCGCGCGTGTTGCGTACGCGAATTCTGGAAAAGAAGCTCGAGACGATCTACTCGGAGGTTGAACTTCCACTCGCGCCGCTGCTCTATCGCATGGAGCGAGCCGGGCTGAAGGTGGACCAGAAAGTTCTCGCCGACTTGTCGAGCTACATCGGTCAGGAACTTCACAAGCTCACGGTGCAGATTTATCAACTCGCCGGACGCGAGTTCAATATCGGATCTCCGAAGCAGGTCGGCGAAGTTCTTGCCGATCTGCATATCGACATCGGCAGGAAGACGTCGACCGGTCGCGTTTCCACGAGCAAGGCTGTGCTCGAGGAGTTGGCCCAGCAGTTTGAACTGCCACGTCTGATCATCGATTACCGCGAACTCGACAAATTGAAGAGCGTGTACACCGACGCTTTGCCGCAGCAGATCGCGACCGACGGGCGCATCCATTGCCAGCTCAACCAAACAGTGGCAGCTACCGGGCGTCTCTCTTCGAGCGATCCGAACCTGCAAAACATTCCGATCCGCAGTGAAATGGGGAGACGCATCCGCCGCGCATTCGTCGCAGACAAAGGACACAAGATCATCTCGGCGGATTACTCTCAACTCGAGTTGCGACTGCTGGCCCACATCACACAGGACCCGGTCATGCTGGAAGCGTTTCAGAAGGGCGAGGACATTCACGCGCGCACAGCCAGGCTTGTCTTTGGCGCGAAGACTGACGAGGAGCTCAAAGAAGCGCGGCGGTTTGCGAAGATCGTCAACTTCGCCATCGCGTACGCGATTGAGCCGTGGGGACTGTCGCAGCGAGTTGGAATCTCGCGACAGGAAGCGAAGAAAGTCATCGAGGATTATTACAACACGTACAAAGGCGTGCGACGCTACATGGAAGAGGTGCCGATCCGAGCGCGCGAGCATGGGTACGTGCGGTCGATTTATGGACGCATTCGCCCGCTGCCGGGCATAACAGATCGCAACGCGAACATTCGCAAGGCCGCGGAGCGCGAGGCGATAAACATGCCGATACAGGGGACCGCGAGCGATATCGTGAAGATCGCGATGCTGAAGGTTGATGAGGAATTCAAGCGAGCGAATCTTGAAGCCCGGATGCTGATGCAAGTGCATGACGAGCTGTTGGTTGAGGTGCCGGAAAAAGAGACCGCGAAGGTGAGTGAGATACTGAAGCACGAGATGGAGACCGCTGTTTCGCTCGATGTGCCGCTTGTGGCTGACGTGGGCGTGGGCGACAATTGGATGGACGCGAAGCCTTAGCCAGCAAATGGCGGCTTTGATTCAACTTCTCGATGCAACCTGCTCCACAAAAACATCAGCCCGAAGTGGTTTACCGGCGAACGCCTGAGCCCGGAACTACCCCTGCGGACCGTGGGCGCGGATTTGCACCAGCAATTGTTCCGTTAGTCACCGGGTTTCTGTTGTTGCTGGTGGTCACTTTGGTCTTAGGGTTGCGTAGCGCGCAGCAACTGAAAGACGTCGGGTTTAGCTCCCAGCAGCTCAATTCGCAATACTCGGCCCGTCTCAACAATTTATTAGACCTGAGGCTGAAACTCATCGCGCTCGACAATGAGGCCCGCTTGAGATCCGCCTCAGAATCGCGTCGTGAATTGAAGCCACCGTTTGACTTCAGACTCGGTAAAGCGCGGGACGAAGCCAGGGACGCGCTCAAGAATCTGGGACCTCCGCCGTCTAGCGACGAAGATAAAACAAGACAACGCTACGAAACGACGTGGAAAAATCTCAACGACAGCACTGAATCGTACATTGAAATAACCGAGGACCTGCGGCGCTATAGCTTGGATGGATTCGAGAGTTTTAAGGCGGCCGATACTGCACTGGCACAGGCCATGGCGGTCGCGACCGACAAATACCAAGCCGTCGACAAAGAAATGGAAAAGGTCGAGAAAGGTGCTCGCAGATCCATCTTAGGTTGGATCGGAATTGCGCTTGCAGTTGGTGTCCTGGTAGCTACGGGAACAATCTGGCAAGTCCAACGACACTTTAGTCAGATGCGTCGCAGCGTTTTAGAAACGCGGCGTGAACGGACCTTTGCCACCCAACTGCTTGAAGGAATGGTGAGCGCGGTCGCAGCAATTGACGAAGAGGATCGAATCCGCAGCGCGAACGCTGCCTTTTTTAGTATCTTCCCGAATGCGACCATCGGAGCCTCGGTGCTCGAGAGGCTGGCACCGGATGATGCGATGAAGATGTTGGAAGCTGTGACGGCTATTCGCGTTACGAAAGCCACCTATCATGGCCGGTGGATCGCCCGCATTGACTCAGAAGACAAGGCCTTTGACGTTTACTCTTCGCCATTGGCAATCGATGGTGATCGCGGCCAGATCGTCACTCTCGTCGATGCCACCGAAGCAGCCGCATCTGAACGTACTCTGCGCCGGAGTGAATCACTCGCCGCAGTCGGACAAGCAACGACGCAAGTCGCTCATGAAATCCGGAACCCGCTTGGCAGTATTCGTCTCGGCGTCTCGATGCTGCGCGACAGCGTCTCCGATCCCGATGCGCTGAACACGATCGAACTCGTCGAGCGTGGTATCAAACACCTGAACAAGCTCGTCGTTGACGTTACGCAGTTTTCACGTCAGAAAGAGCTGGAACGCTCGCACGTCGATCTGCACGAGTCGCTCGAACGAAGCATAGATCTCGTCAGCGAAAGAATTCGTGAGAAGAACACGAAGGTGGAGACGGTCTTCAACGATGGCGACATTGTGGGCCAGTGGGATCCGTACCAGTTGCGGCAGGTATTTGTGAACGTGATCGCGAACGCTGTCGACGCAAGCCAGGAAAACGCCGCCGTCATGATCTCTACGGAGTTGTTGCCCGCTGAAGCTGACGGTAACGGCCAGCCGGCTAAAAATTACGCGCGCATCACGATCGCCGATCAGGGTAGGGGCATGGACCAGGCCACGCGCGATCGCATATTCGAGCCGTTCTTCTCGACAAAGAAGCGTGGTACCGGTCTCGGGCTGGCTATTGTGAAGCAGATCGTGGAACAACACGGCGGCAGGATTACTGTCGCCAGCGAACCTGGGAAGGGTTCGAAGTTCAACATCGACCTTCCTGTTTAAGATTGGCCACGGATTTACACGGATGGACACGGATCAACTCTTTATCAGTGTAGATCCGTGTCAATCCGTGGCTTTAAGCTTTTCCTTGCCGCTTCGATCGTTTTCTCGATAAGCTCGTCAGTATGAGCCAGACTCACGAACGCGGCTTCGAATTGTGAAGGCGCGAGATAAACTCCCTCCTCCAGCATCGCATGGAAAAACTTCCCGTACCTTTGCCGATCACTTTTGTTCGCGCTGTCCCAATCGACAACCGCCTCACCAGTGAAGAAACTGGTCCACATCGAACCGACACGGTTTGTGATTGTGCTTACCCCCGCTTCCTTTGCCGCGGCAGAAAGTCCGGCGCACAACTTTTCACTCGATCTTTCCAGCCGTTCGTAAACTGACTTATCGCGCAGCCGGCGCAGCGTGACCAGACCCGCGGTCATCGAGAGCGGATTTCCGGATAACGTCCCTGCCTGATAGATCGGACCA
>DASSEB010000274.1:0-2854 GCA_035696765.1 Pyrinomonadaceae bacterium
CAGGCTCGTTAACCCAAACCCATATCGCTGCCACTCTTCCGGATCGGTCGTCTCAACCCAGTAACCGAGGCTGGTCCCAAAATCCATCAGGGGATCGCCGATAGTCGCCATTTCCCAGTCGAGCACCGCAACGACGCGCTCAAGATCCTCAGGCGAGAGCACGAGATTGTCGTACTTGTAATCGTTATGAATCAGCGCCGCCCTCGGCGATTCCGGTGGCAGATGTTGCGCCAGCCAATCGGCGAGTCGCTCGATCGAGGGAACGTCGTCCGTGCGAGCGTTGTAATATCTTTTAGTCCATCCTTCGACCTGGCGCTTTACGTATCCTTGCGGAGATCCAAGGTCACCCAACCCCGCAGCTTCGTAATCGACCTCGTGTATCTCAGCGAGAGTGCCGACAAACGTCTGCGAAAGACCACGCATGACCTCCTCGGAGAGCTCGATGCCGCGCGGCGGCTGCGCGCGCAAGATGACGCCCTTCACGCGCTCCATCACGTAGAATGGCGCGCCGAGTATCCGTTCATCTTCGCAAAAGAGGAGTGGCCGCGGGACTTTGTTGTAGACCGGATGCAGATGGGAAAGAATGCGATACTCGCGGCCCATGTCGTGCGCGGTTTTGATTTTCGCGCCGACTGGAGGACGCCGCAGTACCAGTTCGCGATCGCCGAGGCGCAGCAAGTAAGTGAGATTCGAAAAGCCTGCGGGAAACTGTTCGACACTGAGTGGTGCTTTGAGATCGGATAGATGTGCAGCGAGGTAGTCGAACAGTTGTTCGTTAGGTAGTTCTTCACCTGCGCGGACGGCACGGGCTTGGTCCACAATCCTGTACATCACGTACCATCCTGTAATCCCGTCGTGTATTTCTTGAGCACGCTTCGCGCCACGACTGTTTTGTGCACCTCATCCGGTCCATCGTAGATCCGGGCCGCACGCTCGTGCCGGTACCAGTACGACAAAAGCGTCGCGTCTGTCAGTCCGAGCGCGCCGTGCACCTGGATCGCGCGGTCCAGCACCTTCTGCAAGATGCCCGCTACGAAGAACTTGATCAGCGAGATGTCTTCGCGTACTGCCGCAGCGCCTTGCCGGTCGATAGCGCGTGCCGTTTGCAACACCAGCAACCGCGCCGCACTGATCTCCGCACGGCTCTCGGCGATCCATTCCTGAACGTTCTGCCGGCTTGCAAGTAACACACCCGGCGACAACTCTCTTCGCACCGCATAGCTGCACATCAAATCAAACGCTCGCTCGCAGATCCCGATCCAGCGCATGCAGTGATGAATTCTTCCTGGTCCAAGCCGCTCCTGCGCGATCGTGAAGCCCTCGCCTTCCCTTCCGAGCAGGTTACTCTGCGGCACGCGACAGTCTTCGTATCTGACGTCCGCGTGGCTGGCGTAATCGCTGCCCTCGTCGCCCATGACGTTGATGTTTCGCACGAGGTTGAACCCAGGCGTGGGAATCGGAACGATGATCTGGCTCGCGCGTTTGTATTTCGACGCGTCGGGATTTGTGACAGCCATCACGATCGCGAAGCTCGCTCCCTCAGCGGATGACGTGAACCACTTGTGACCGTTGATGACGTAGTCGTCGCCGTCCTTCACGGCCGTCGTGCTCATCCACGCCGGATTCGATCCGGCATGCTCGGGCTCAGTCATTGAGAAGCAACTCCGCACGTCGCCGCGAGCGAGGGGCATGAAATACTTTTCCTTCTGTTCGGAAGTGCCATGCGCCATCAGGATTTCCATGTTTCCGATGTCCGGCGCCTGGCAGTTGAACAGGTAGTGACCGATAGGCGTACGGCCGAGCTCTTCGCTAACGAGAGCAAACTCGGAAAGTGTCAATCCCAGGCCGCCGTGTTCGCGCGGTAAGTGCGGCGCCCACAAACCCATCGCTTTGACTTCTTCGCGTTTCGCCGCTAAGGCAGGTACGAGCTCGCTGAATGGATGTCGCAGGAAGTCGGACTCGAGTGGATAGACCTGGGTGCGCAGGAACTCTTTGATGCGGTCGATCAGGCCGAGCAGTTCCTCGTTGAGATGGTCGGTCATTTTTGTACGGGTGGCCGCGGACGGCCACCCCTACAATAACACGGTCAGCGCTGCGCGAGCTGTTGGCGGCTAATTGTCCAGCGATGTTGCACGAGCTCGGTCGTCGCTCGATCGAGCGTCTTGTCGCGGGAGAGTGACGCGAAGATACTCACCAACTCTTTCTCTTCCACGCTGGCCGCCGTCTTTGCTTTCCGCAAGGCCACGATCTGCGACGTAAGCGCGTCAGCCATTTGCAGCTTGAACAGGTAGTTGCGCGGATATTTTTCTGATAGCTCGCGCGCCGTCTGGATGGCATCGCTCCAGCGTTTCTCTCTTTTGTAAAGATCGATCAGCAGGACACGAGCGACATCGCGCGCCCAGTGACCTTCACTCGCAACACGTTCGATCGCTTCCAAGCCGCGCTTCTTCGAGCCGCGCACGCCCATGGTTGCCGCAAGCATTTTGGCCGGTAGAGGCAACGAACCCACGATGTAGTTTTGCAAACCGATGGTCAGTTCTGCGTCGTGAAATCCCGGCGAGAGCTTGAGCACCTCGCGGTGGTGGTCCACCGAACTCGAGCCCACGCGCAATGCCGCCATGAATTTGCGTTCGACTGAGGCTGCGAAAACCGCTTCTAGACCCTCCGCGGCGCCGAGAAAATAGAGCGCCTCGATGTCGCCCGGATTTTTACGCAACCTCGCTTCGGACAGAAGTTTTGTGCGACGGATCCAGTTGCGGAATTCTTCAATCTGGCGGCGATCGACTTTCGACTTACCGTTGGTATACGCGTCTGTGCTGTAGAGCGTTGATTTGAGCTCCCAGGCTTCGTTCAA
>DASSEB010000275.1:0-7178 GCA_035696765.1 Pyrinomonadaceae bacterium
AGGAGTACCAGTCGCGGGGTTGATGGGCACTGCCAGCGCTGGATTTACGGGATAACTGAACGGCGAGTTGCTCGAACCAAGTGCGTAGAGGATCTGCCCGTTAGCAAAAGGATGAGCGAAATCGCCGCAGCAAATAAAATAGCGCGCGAAGAACGGCGGATTGCCGCGAGTATTGGAAAACACGACTTCCGGAATGCGGTTATAACTAATCCCGGCTCCGCCACGAATCACGAGCTTCTGTTCGAGTCCGAAGCGTTTCGGACTGTAAGCAAATCCGAAACGCGGCGCGAAGTTGTTTCGATCAGGATTGTATAGCTGGCTTGTCGGCTCAACTCTTGAACCAGCCAACCCGCCGCCTGGACCAAACACGAAGTTCGCAACCTGATTGTTTTGCTCTTTCAACACGCCGAAGTATTCATATCGCAGACCCACATTCAGCGTTAGATTAGGCCGCGCTTTCCAATCGTCCTGAAAGAAGAGACCGTAGCTGCTCGATCGGAAGTGGCGCTGTGCGTTCGCGATTCCGCCCGTCTGCGGGTCAGCCGTAATCTGATAGAAAAGGGGCGCGTCATTCGCAAACGTAAAGGGGCTGTTGAAGGTGTAGAGAGGTCGCGATCCGCCGTTGAGGTTGTTGTCATTCAACTCTCTGCGATACTCGCCACCGAATTTCAATCCATGATTTCCTCGCACGTTATTGACGACGTCGCGAAACTCCAGAGTCTTCTCTGAAAAGATTCCGGGAGTTGTCTCAGCCTGGTTGGCGCCGAAGCGAATGCGACCGTCTTTGAGTAAGTTTTCGATCTCGACGCGCGGAATGCCGAAGTTAGTTTCATTGGACGACTCCACCTCATTGAAAGCAAACTTCGTGAAATTGAAACGTGCTTCATTTAGCAGTGTCGGAGAGAAGGTGCGGTTATACAGCACCGCGAACGCCGAGTTGTGTGGCGCGGTTGTGATATCAGCTTGCGGGCGCGCCGCGGCTCCTGTATCGCCGCCTACGAAAAAGCTTCGAGTCAGGTAAGTGCTTACAGTCACTTGATTGTTCGAGTTCGCAAGAAAATCAAACCTAGCGTTGTACTGGTTGGGCTTATTTGTTGACGGCGCAGCAATGATCACCTTTTGAATATCGGGAATGCCGTCGAGACCGCCGCCACCCAGGCCCCGGTTTGCATTGGGTAAATACTGTCCCAAAGAACCCGTGGGCGATCCCACGTCAAGACCGCCGCCAACAACCTGACAAGGAAAAGCATCCGGTCCCGTTCGCACATCGTCACAAGTAGGCGTCAGCACTCCAGCGATGCGTGGCTGGACGCCTGAGCTTCCGAGTATTGCCGCACTTATTCCACCTGGACGAGCGCTAATAATGCTTTGTCGAAACTGCGGCGTTTCAATGTAACCAATCGAAGGCGTGGTGGTGTTTTCGCGCAGTCCTTCGTAGGAGAGAAAGAAGAACAGACGGTCCTTGCCGCTGTAAACGGATCGACCACCTTCGCCGAAGCGCGGCACGTAAAGTGGACCACCGAGACTGCCGCCGAATTGACGGAAGAAGCGTTCGACTCGTTCCACGCGTCCACGACCAAAGTCACTCGGATACTTATTAAATGCGTTTAGCTTGGGGCTGTTGTATTTAATGAACGCGCTGCCGTGAAAATCGTTCGTGCCGTTCTGTGAAACGACTTTGACCTGTGCGCCTGAGTTTCGGCCGTCCTCTGCGGAATACGTTGACGACGAGATCTGAATCTCTTTCACAGACTCCTGGTTTGGAGTTACTACGGCTGCGCCTCCGTGACTAAGACTGTTCACGCTCACGCCGTCGACCTGATAATTGTTAGCCGAGATTCGCTGACCGTTCGCGCTGATTTGTGGTTGGTTCTCAGCCTGGAAAATGGAATTGTTTGAGCCGCCGGGTCCGGGAGAATTCGGGAGCGTCGACGAATTTCCGTTTGGTCCTCTGGCCGCATCACCAAAGATGCCTGGCGTAAGTCGCACCAGTTCGTAAGGATCACGTCCAATCTGCGGCAATCGTTTGACCTCGATGGGCGTAACAGCCTTGCTGACGTTTGCGTTCTCCGTTTCGAGTTGTTGGGCTGCTTCGTCAGTGACAGTCACGACGGCAGTGATCTCGCCGGTCTCGAGAATGACGTCGACGCCCTGGACGTTTTCAGCGTTGACAGTGAGATTTTCCGAGACGCTCTTCTTGTAACCCGCCTTCTCGACCGTGAGTAAATACTTTCCCGGAGCGAGGCCGAGAATGCGGTAAAAGCCTTCTTCGCTGCTCGTCGTTTCCTGGACCTTTCCTGTTTCTGTGTCTTTGAGAGTGACCTTTGCTGCGGGCACCAGCGCGCCGCTGGAGTCGGAAATTGTTCCTTGCACACCGGCTCTGAACTGAGCGTTTGCGGTAATAATTGCAGACAAAATGAAGAGCCCGCACATAGTTATGCGGACGACACTGAACCTTGTTCGGGACATTGCGAGACCTCCTGCGGCCGACATAATTCTTGGGGGATTTACTGGGGACGGGGAAGCTGACGTGAGATTACCGCACAGTATGACGACCGGGCCAGCTTTTTTATGCTCAATCCTGATAATCGTCTAAATCCTGTAAACTGGCTTTTCAATGTCTCAGCCATCGATATGGTTAAGCCCGCCGGAGTCGCCGTCGCTCGAGGCCGGCGAAGTGCATGTGTGGCGGATGGAGTTGGAGCAGCCGCAGGATGTGTTGGAAAAGTTTCGAAGCACGTTGGAAGCGGACGAGTTGCAGCGGGCGAGCCGTTTTCATTTCGATAAACACCGGAACAGCTTTGTCGCGGCCCGAGGTTTTCTCCGTCGTGTTCTTAGTCGATACCTTGATGCTAAACCTGAGGCGCTGAGATTTTCTTACGGCGAATATGGCAAGCCCGCTTTGGATGGGACGCTGCACTTCAATATGTCGCACTCACACGGGCTCGCGCTGTTAGCGATCACTGAGGGCCGGCAGATTGGAGTTGATGTCGAACACATTCGCGCCGACTTTGCGACTGAAGATATTGCGCGACACTTCTTCTCGCACTCGGAAGTGGAGAGCTTCGGACGCCTGCAGAAAGAGGAGCAGGTGGCAGCTTTCTTTCGTTGTTGGACGCGCAAAGAGGCTTTTATCAAAGCGACCGGGCGAGGACTGTCGCAGCCGCTCGACGCGTTTGACGTCACGCTTGCGCCCGGCGTAGCGGCTGAGTTGTTGCGAGTTGAAGCAGACGAAGCGTCGCGATGGTCCATGAGTGACATTGACGTTGGCGAAGATTATGCTGGAGCTTTAGTAGTAGAAGGCCGAGCTTTAACCATACGGTTTTGGAATTTCTCAGCGGGTTAGTATGAATCACACAGTACAAAACGGCGCACTCGATCCGGTTTGCGGTATGACTGTCAACCCGGACAGCGCCGCGGGCTCTTTCGAGTATCAAGGTAAGACTTATTATTTTTGCAGCACACACTGCCTGCATCGCTTCCGTGAAAATCCGGAAAGCTTCCTCACTAAAGCAGCGCCGATACAGCCGATCGGAATCACTCGATCGCAGCCTGCTTCGAAAGTCGCTCAGAAGTACACCTGCCCGATGCATCCGGAGATCGTTCGCGATGGTCCAGGCAGTTGTCCGATTTGCGGTATGGCGCTCGAGCCCATGACCGCTTCTCTCGAAGACGAAGAGAATCCCGAACTCATTGACATGACGCGCCGGTTTTGGGTCGCCGTGGTTCTTTCGATTCCGGTGCTCGCGTTGGGCATGAGTGAACTGATTCCCGGCCAGCCTTTACAACAACGATTCTCGATGTCGACGTTGGCCTGGGTGCAACTGGTGTTAGCGACGCCTGTCGTGCTCTGGGCCGGTTGGCCGTTCTTCGTGCGTGCATGGCAATCGATCGTGAATCGTAGTCTCAACATGTTCACGTTGATCGGTCTCGGCGTGGGAGTCGGTTATGCGTTCAGTGTGATCGCGGTGCTCGTGCCGCAAATATTTCCAGCGTCGTTTCGCGATCAGGAAGGCAACGTGCCGGTCTATTTCGAGGCCGCGGCGGTGATCGTCACGTTGGTACTGCTGGGCCAGGTGCTCGAGCTGCGTGCGCGCAGCCGAACAGGAGCAGCCATCAAGGCGCTGCTCGGTCTTGCGCCGAAGACGGCGCGTCGGATCAACAAAGACGGACGCGAAGAAGATGTGCCGTTGGAGCATGTTCACGCAGGCGATCGCTTGCGTGTACGGCCTGGCGAGAAAGTGCCTGTTGACGGCGTTGTGCTTGAAGGTTCGAGTTCGATCGACGAGTCGATGATCACGGGCGAACCGATTCCAGTCGAAAAACATGCGAATGACCGCGTGGTAGGCGCGACGATCAACGGCACCGGTTCGTTTGTCATGCGGGCGGAGCGCGTCGGTTCCGAGACTCTGCTGGCGCAGATCGTGCAGATGGTCGCGGAAGCACAGCGTAGCCGCGCGCCGATTCAAAAGCTCGCCGATGTAGTCTCGAGTTACTTCGTTCCGATCGTCGTCCTTGTTGCGGTGATCACTTTTATCGTTTGGAGTATTTGGGGACCGGAACCGCGGATGGCGCATGGTCTGGTGAACGCCGTGGCGGTGCTGATCATAGCGTGCCCCTGCGCGCTTGGGTTGGCGACTCCGATGTCGATCATGGTTGCAACAGGGAAGGCGGCGCTGAATGGCGTGCTGTTCAAGAACGCTGAAGCCATCGAGGTGATGCGCAAGGTTGACACCCTCGTGGTTGATAAGACGGGGACACTGACGGAGGGCAAACCGCAGCTCACCAGCGTCGTCGTCAACGGCGCGATCGACGAACAGACTTTGTTACGCCTCGCGGCAAGTCTCGAACGCAGCAGTGAACATCCGCTCGCAGCCGCGATCGTGTCAGGCGCGCGTGACCGTGGCGTCGAGGCCGTTGCTGCAACCGGATTTGAATCGCTCACTGGCAAGGGTGTCGTGGGAGACGTCGATGGTCATCGCGTCGCGCTTGGGAATCGTTCGCTACTCAATGAACTGAAACTCGATCCCGGTACGATGGGAACGCAAGCTGAGGCGTTGCGGTCCGGCGGTCAAACAATAATGTTCGTAATCGTCGACAATAAACCGGCAGGGTTAATCGGCGTTGCCGATCCGATCAAGGACACGACGGCCGACGCAGTCAAACAACTGCACGCTGAAGGAATTCGTATCGTGATGCTCACCGGCGACAGCCACACGACTGCCGAAGCTGTTGCACGGAAGTTGGACATCGATGAAGTGGTTGCGGAGGTGTTGCCGGATCAGAAGGTCGACGTCGTTAAGCGGTTTCAAAATGAAGGCCGCATCGTGGCGATGGCGGGGGACGGCATCAACGACGCTCCCGCACTCGCGCAAGCGCAGGTGGGAATCGCGATGGGCACAGGAACGGATGTGGCAATGAAGAGCGCGGACGTAACACTCGTCAAGGGCGATCTGCGAGCCATCGTCCGCGCGCGCTCTCTCAGCCGCGCCACGATGGGCAACATCAAACAGAACCTATTCTTCGCCTTCATCTACAACACGGTCGGCGTACCCATCGCCGCAGGTGTTTTGTATCCATTCTTCGGGATCCTGTTAAGCCCGATGATCGCCGCTGCCGCGATGAGTTTCAGTTCCGTCTCAGTAATCGCGAACGCGTTAAGACTTAGAAACCACCGATGACACGGATAAAAAATCCGATTAAATTCTGATTTAAAATCAGTGTAATCCGTGGCTGAATAATTTGTTGCCCGAGGCGGTGATGAGGGTCCCCAGCGCCTCGTCAGTCAAAAATCTGACATCAAGATCGGGCAACCGCACTTCGCGTTCGGTTTGTCCGTTGTTGACGTTGACGCCGGCGAGGCCGTTGCCGTCGCGACTATCGAGGTCGGTGTAGAAGTACATCCAGTGGCCGCGCAGCGTCGCGAGGCGCTCGCGATGCCAGAGGAAGCGCGATAACCGATCGAGTTGTCGCGAAGGATCGATGCGATCACGAACACGCGATGCGATGCCAAATCGCTTGAACCCTGACGATCGTTGCGGACGATTCGAAGCGGTGGCCAACGATTGAAGATTTGTGAATGACGAACGCGCCGCCAGTCCCGACCAACTCAAACCCGTCACCGCACGCGCGATTTGAACGCCGCGAACAGCCGTCATCGCAGGGGCACCGAAACGAAAGTACAGCGACGCTGCGCGTGCTGCGATTGCCGCTACCGTGCGAAAGATCCCGCGGCCGGGCGGCGTGTGCCGCGCACGCCAGAGTTGCCGCCCGGTAGCCAAATCAAATGCTGCGATTTCCGACTGCCCACCAATCACGACATCACCGCGTTCATTCAACAGTCCAAACGAAGCACGTTCGATCTTGTGTGGAACACGATTCATACGTTTGCCGCTGCTCGCGTCCAACAGGATGAGGTCGTCGCGATCCGCGAGAGCAATCGTGTTTCGATCGGGCAACAGCAGATTCGTGATCCCTTTGTCGGCGCCTTTGTAGCGCCAGAGCACTTTCCCGGACAGCGCGTCGATCGCGCTCACACCATACGAGCCACGTTCGATCGTCTCACCATCTTTGAGGCGAGTGAATTGTCCCCCAGTGCGCACGTAAAGAACATCGCCTACAAGAAGCATCTCGGGCGTGAGTCCGAGATCTTTTGCTTCCCACTCCGTGTCGCCGGTTTGACGCGAGATGGCCCTGAGACGACCGTGGCCGGAGGCGTAGATCAAACTCTCAGTGAAGATCGGCTCAGCCTCAGTGAGCGCGAGCCCATCTTCGTTGACGCGATACTTCTCGCGCAGACGCTCCTTTCCGCTGCGCGCGTCAAACGAAGTGACGCCTTCATAAAACACGTAGAGCCGTCCGGCAACGAACACCGGCGGATAATAATTGTCGAGCGTGTAATCAACTTCTTTGTCGGAGTCTTCCGGCCAGCGCGCCGGCATCATCTCCACTTCGCCTACTTCATACTTCCAAATCTCATCGCCGCTGGCGAGATCGAGAACGTGCAGGAGCGGCCGGCGTTTGAAACCATCGCGCGGGCGATTCTTTGCATCCTTCGCGAGCACGACCGCAAGCAGATTACTTTCCGGATCAACCGACATCTGCATCACAGCGCCTTTGATCTTGTCACTACGCCAGATCGATTCGCCTGTTACCAGATCCACTGCCTCGATGCGTGC
>DASSEB010000276.1:0-3576 GCA_035696765.1 Pyrinomonadaceae bacterium
CCGCCGGACCAAAATGGTGGATCCCAACTTCAACTCCCACAACTTTGGTGTAATGTTGCCGCCCGGTACTAATTCGATAAAGAACTCGAGGAATGGCTCGTGAGGCGACGAGACAATCGAGTAAGGGCGTTCAACCACATCCCCATCAATGACGATGCCGATAGTTGCATACTGACCCGCGGTGAAGGAGGGTCGTTCCGCAACCCGAAAACGGAGTATCGCGAGATTCGCGGATACGTCCTTTCTTTCGATTAATTCCGCTGGACAATGATTAGCTTGCACCTCCGGCTCGACCGCTCGGACATTAAAGAAGTTTTTGTCACGCATGACATGTCCTTTCACACACATCGAATATTGCGGTGTGCAATGCGCGTGCCCGCGCGAGATGCTTTCGCAGAAGCTCGGCTATGAAAGAACTTCTTTGTGAGTTCAGAAGCGCCCGCATAGAGCACTGTGATGATACCCAGAAGCAGAAGTGATGAGATTGGCAGCGGTGTTAGACCAAGCACGTCGCTTAGCGGACTATAAGGTAATGCGAGTGTACTGAGGAGCACGATGATCATTGCTGCCAGCAAGGGAGTGCTCGGCAGGCTTGTATAGAATGGTTTCCAGGTCCGCATTACCAGAATGATGAGGACCTCCGTCATTACCGACTCGACAAACCAGCCAGTTCTGAATACCTCCGGCGTTGCTTTGAGAATGAACACCAAGGCCGCAAATGTGAGAAAGTCGAAGATCGAGCTAACGACGCCAAAAACGATCATGAAGTTTCGAATAAATTTGATGTTCCAACGTCTCGGTCTTTCCACTAACTCCGGATCCACGCGATCCGTCGCGATTGCCATTGCCGGGAAGTCAGTGAGGAAGTTGTTGAGCAGGATCTGTTTGGGAAGCAGCGGCAGAAAAGGGAGGAACAACGCTGCTCCGGCCATGCTGAACATGTTGCCGAAGTTAGCGCTGGTGGTCATGTAAATATATTTGAGCGTATTTGCAAAAGTCTTTCGGCCTTCCCGAACTCCTGCAGCCAACACGCCCAGGTCTTTTTCGAGCAACACTATCGTCGCGGCTTCTTTGGCTACGTCCACAGCGCTATTAACTGAAATTCCTACGTCAGATGCGTGAAGTGCCGAAGCGTCGTTAATACCGTCGCCCAGGAATCCAACTGTATTGCCCGATTTTTTCAGAGCGAGAATAATGCGCTCCTTCTGGCTGGGCTCGATTTCGGCGAACACATCAATTACATTCGAGCGTGATCGCAAGGCATCATCACTTAGTAAGTGGACCTCCGTGCCTGTCAAAACCTTTGGGTCATAACCCAACACGTTTCGCGTCACGGTGGTTGCAATGTGAACGTTGTCCCCCGTAATCAACTTCAGAGTTATGCCGAGCTTTCTGAGATCATCCAACGCCTCGATTACACCCGCTTTCGGAGGATCGAAGAAGACAAGCAGACCGAGAAATATCATCTCAGCTTCCTGCTGTTTGCTGATCTGTGAAATGTTGTCTAAACGTTTATACGCAAGCCCGAGAGTGCGGAAGCCATCATTACCCAGCGATTTGCATTGACGCTCTATTCCTTCGCGGAACTGAGCGATATCGTGGCAGCCGCTCGTCAACTCAACGGACGAACAAACGTCGAGAACATTGCTAACGGCGCCTTTAGTAATCATCAAGTGAGCCCCATCCTTCACAACCAGAATGCTCAATCGCTTGCGCAGGAAGTCGTAAGGCACCTCATCGACCTTGTGATAACCGGAAAGATCGAACTGGCCATGCGTGCGAATCGCTTCGTCAATTGGGTTCGTAAAGCCAGTTTCATAAAACGAATTCAGGTAGGCGTAGAAAAGAGCTTTCTCGTTCGGGCTGCCTTGTGCGTCCAATGCTCCCTGGAGTTTTACGGTTCCCTCCGTAAGAGTTCCAGTCTTATCGGCGCATAAGACATTCATGCTACCCAGGTTTTCGATCGAAGCCAGTTGCTTGACGATCACCTTCCTGCGAGCCATGTGCACGGCGCCGACTGCCAGGTTGATGCTGATTATGGCCGGTAGTAATTCGGGAATTACTCCGACAGCAATTGCCAATGCAAAAAGAAACGAATCGATTACGGGTCGCTCGAGGTAGACCGTAATGCCGAAGATTACGATCACGAGGATCAGGGTTACTTCGGTGAGCAGATAACCAAAGCGCCGCACACCATGTTCAAATTCAGTTTCCGCCGGCTTCAAGCGCAGGCGCTCTGATACTTTGCCAAATTCAGTTGCTGACCCAGTGAATACAACGAGTGCTCGAGCACTCCCGCTTATTACGTGTGTGCCCAGGAACAGTGTGTTGGTCCTTTTCATGAGCGGCGCTTCGCCGGCGACTGGTCCTGGTTCCTTTTCTGCGGGAAAACTTTCTCCAGTTAAGGCTGCCTCCTGCACGAATAGATCTTTCGATTCGAGAATTACAGCATCACCCGGAACAATATCGCCGGCATTGAGCACGCAAATGTCGCCGGGCACCACGTCCTCTGCAGGCACGTCGATCTCCACTCCGTCACGTACGACCCGAGCTTCAATTCTCACAATTGCCAGGAGGCTTCTGACAGCATCGGTGGCGCGCTTTTCCTGCCAGAAACCAAGCACGCTGCTTAATAGAACTATCGCGATGATGATTGCCGCATCAACCGTTTCCCCGAGGAAGAACGAAAGAATTACAGCGCCTAACAGAATCAGAATGAGGGGGCTTTCGAATTGTGCGAGTAGAAGGGTTAAGACATCGGTGCGCTTGCGGGTATGTAGACGATTTGGACCGGCGCTGAGAAGCCTGCGGTTAGCCTCCGCCGTAGTTATCCCGCCGGGATCAGCCCGTAGTTGGGCCATTAGATCGTCTGGAGCGAGGCTCCAGAACCGTTCCAGTTTCCCGGAGGTCGGCATTTGTGCCTTCTGTGCCTCTTGGTGGCTTTCTAAAGCTGAGCGACTACACGCTGGAGCTTTTCATTTACCTCGGTAGCTACTGCGTTGATAGTTGCATTGTTGGCACCTACCACGGACAGCATCGTCTTCGCATCAATCGCGGAGACTACAGATTTTCCGGCTTCGTCAGTTTCATAAACGACGACATTGCAGGGAAGCAACAGTCCGATGCCGAGCTCTTGTTGCAGCGTCTTGTATGCGAGAGGAGGATTGCAGGCGCCGAGGATCACATAGTTGCGGAAATCCACACCGAGCTTCTCTTTCAGTTTCTCCTTGATGTCGATTTCACAGAGGACACCGAAGCCTTCCGCCTTGAGCGCGATTCGCGCCGTTTCTACAGCCTTTTCAAAAGGAAGATCGACTGTCTTACTAAAGCCGTATTTTGAATGTTGTAGTTGTTGAGCGCTCATCTTCTTTCACCTTTCCTGGTTTACCCTTTCAATCTTCACAGTCGTCACCTTGTATTCCGGACTCTTTACGTATCGATCTCTATGAGGGCTGGTCACGCGATTGAGAAATACTTCCGCAGTGTGAAACGTCGCAAACAACTCTCCCGGTTTCATAGTTGACGTAATTCGAATTGTCAGTGTCGCTTCACCGTAACGACTGCGGATTCGCACGC
>DASSEB010000277.1:0-3619 GCA_035696765.1 Pyrinomonadaceae bacterium
GTGCGCGGCGATTCGTGCCTCGGCTCGCTTCTTGGCGACTCACTCCTCGGTGGCTCCGATCGTGCTGGTGGTTCTGAACGCGATGGTGGATCCGAACGCGGTGGCGGATCAGAGCGCGGTGCCTCTGAACGCGGTGGCGGATCGGAGCGCCGCGGTGGCTCTGAACGCGGTGGTTCGGATCGTGGCTCTGGGCGAGACTCGCGTGGTTCGGATCGTGGCTCTGGGCGAGACTCGCGTGGTTCAGATCGCGGTTCTGGCCGCGTCTCACGTGGTTCCGATCGTGGCTCTGGGCGAGACTCACGCGGTTCGGATCGCGGCTCCGATCGTCGTTCAGGGCGCGATTCTCGTGGCTCTGAACGTGGCGGTTCAGGTCGCGGCTCCGCACGGGGTTCCGCTGTTGGCGGTTCATTGCGTGGCGCTTCGGGCCGCGTCATGCGACCACGACCATCCGGTCGATCCCCATCTGGACGACGTTCACGCGGAGCCGGAGTTTCCGGCCGCGCGACCGCCCCAGTTGGCGAGGCCGGTGTTACCGGACTTGAAGTATCGGCCGACCTTCTGGTTTCTGACGACTCCGATGGCCGTCGCGGTTCTCGTCCGCGAAATACTCGCGACCGCCTGAGATCATCATCCAACGTCACACCCGGTTGTCGTTCCGAAGCTCCTGTGCGGCGTTCAGGAATATCAGCAACCGGAACGCTCGGACCTCTCCCGATGCCACTACGTCGCGGCGGCAAATCCGCGGTTTGCGGGTCCAACTCAATTACCCGGCGCGCGACCTGTTCGTCAGCCGCGTGCCCGCGTCTTTCTCCACGGCCAAAGTCTGTTCGCGGCACTCTCGTCACGCCGCGCCACCACCTGTTGTCATAGTCATGTCGACCGTCTCGCCGGTCGCCGTGTCTGGCATAGTCGTGTCGACGATCGTCGTGCCGGCGATAGTGACGCGAATGCGGATCGCGCTGGTAATACGACAACGGGTACCAGCAGACGTCGTTTCCAAAAGATATGTCGAACACAAACGCGACGAGGGCAGGCCGCCACCAACTGCGCTTGCGATGGAATTGACTGCGCGGGCACCACGCCCAGGAGTTGTTGTAGTAGACCCAACGGCCGTAGTGATACGGCGCCCAACCCCACGGTTCATATCCGACCCAGGTCCAACCGTACGGTGGACACCACGTCCATTGCCCGTAGCGATACGGCGCCCAATCGTTGTAGGAAGCGATCACGCTTGCGCGCGGCACCCACACCCAGCCGTAGTCGTCGGTGTTCCTCCAATCACCGTAAGCATCGAGATCCTCCGCGCCCCAAACGTATTCGTCAAAATACTTAACGTCCTGTTTGGTGCGCTGTGCGAGATGGCTCTCACGCTGGTTTACCCAATCGTCAACAGCGTCGTTGGGAGCGGCCGCGAGCAGTTCCCAGTCGCCGGCGTTGTCTCCGTCAGCAACGAGCACCGCTGAACGACCATCACGCAAGGTGAAACCCGAAGTGTCCGAATAAATGCGTGCACTGCCGCCGTCGCGCACGGTCAGACGCACACGACCTTCGCGCGGCGCGTCGATCCGGTAAAGCCCGTTCTTCTCCGCGGCCATCGTTGTTTTCGGCGCGTCGATTTCGAAGTACTCGTGGTCGCGGTCAAACTTTGACAGTCGAACCGCGACCGTCCCCTCGACGAGACTGAGCGCAACTCCTTCATCACGCAGAGTAACAATACGCAGGACCGAAGTTGCGGTAAGACGTACGAAGTTTCGCGAGTCAACCTGGATCTCGAGCAGGCTGCCTTTGCCGGTCGCGACGGTGTCGCCTTCGACCAAAGGATAATTGAGCCTGACTGGTTCCCAATCCTGGTTGCCGTTGCGCTTCAGATTAACTTCGCCGCCGATCAAACTGACGCGAGCGACGCGAGCCTTGACGTCATAATCATCATCGGGCTCATCGTCGTCGGCGCGGGCGGTTAGTGGAATGCAGATAAGAGTGAGTAGCAAGAAAGAAAAGAGAAGGCTGGTTTTTGGTCGGGAGACTCGCATTGTTATGCTCCTTCGTGATCTTGGAGTGAAGTGCCTTCGAAGGGAGCAAAGTGTATGCCCGCAAGCGGGTTTTTACAGCGCATTCACACGAATTGAGGATTCTCAAAGACCGTTTTGGTGATCGCGAAGTGAGTTGTGAAGCTTGAGAAAGCTCAAATTTTTGTGAGACTGTTCGCGCGAGTTTCTTAACGAAACGAAAGCGCGTGAGTTGCCTGAAGCAGTGCACGCTTGACACGATTTGGTGCGATTGAAATCCAATCAACAGTTCGACGTAGTCATCATCGGCGCAGGCATCAACGGCGCTGGGATCGCTCGCGACGCCGCGATGCGCGGACTGAGTGTGTTGCTCGTCGACAAGAGCGACATCGGAACTGGCACCACCAGCGCATCGACGCGGCTCATTCATGGCGGCTTACGATATCTGGAGCACTACGAGTTTGGTCTTGTGCGCGAATCGCTTCGCGAACGCGAAACGCTGCTGAAAATCGCGCCGCACCTCGTACGTCCGCTGCCGATCACAATTCCGATTTACAAACACAGCCGGCGCGGGCGTGCGACCATTCGCGCGGGAATGATTGCGTATGACCTGCTTTCCATTGGCAAGTCGCTCCCGCGACATCGAATGCTTTCGCGGGGCGAGACTCTCAAACAGTCTCCGGGGCTGAATCCGGAAGGTTTGCTCGGATCCGCGCTCTACTTTGACGCGCAAGTCGAGTTTCCTGAACGGCTGGTGTTGGAAAACGTACTCGCCGCGCGCGGACACGGTGCCGAGGTCCTTACTTACACGCCCGTGACAAATTTCAGAGGGGAAGGCGACTCGGTTTCAGGTGTCGAGTTTGTCAGTGAAGGGCTGAGCCAGTTTGCGCGTGCTGCGGTCGTCATAAACGCAGCCGGCCCGTGGGTAGATCGATTGCTCGAGCGAGCGCCGGTTCAAAGTCCGCGACTGATCGGCGGGACGAAGGGAAGTCACATGGTGGTTTCGCCATTTCCCGGTGCTCCCACCACTGCGATCTACATCGAAGCTCGAAGCGATCGCCGTCCTTTTTTCATCATTCCGTGGAATGGAAAGTACCTGATCGGCACAACCGACGTTCGCTTCGAAGACGATCCCGACGACGTCCGCAGCGAACCATGGGAAATTGATTATCTACTGTCTGAGACAAACCTCGCTTTCCCGTCAGCTCAACTCACACGCGAGCGCATTCTTTTTACTTACGCGGGTGTCCGGCCGCTCGCTCGGACTGATGATAAAGACGAGCAAAGCATCACGCGCAGGCATTTCATTCGGGAGCATCCGCAACTGAAAAATCTACTTTCGATCGTCGGCGGAAAGTTAACGACTTATCGCAGCCTGGCTGAAGAGTGTGTGGATCTAATCTTTCGCAAACTGGGACGATCTTCGCCGCCGTGCACCACTGCTAAAGAAGTCTTGCCCGGCGCTGTGGATTGATTAAATCCGTTTCCTATCCGTGTCATCCGTGGTTAAACGCGCGCGAGGGTGATGGCGATCATAGGCGGACCGCAGATGTACGTCGGTGATATGCGTGTAGATCTGTGTGGTCGAAATGTCGCTGTGTCCGAGCAGTGCC
>DASSEB010000278.1:0-9489 GCA_035696765.1 Pyrinomonadaceae bacterium
GACTAACTTCACGAACATTCCCTACACGGGCGAGTTTCCGTTGAGCTCGTTGCCGCCTGGCAATTACGAGTTGCAAGTGACGATCACGGACCAGACAAAGAAAGCCAGCGCCTCGGAGCAGTTCAAGTTCACGGTCTATTAGGCGGAGCAAAGGTTGCGTCGTTCGAACGCTTGACTTGTGCCCTGTGTCCAGCGTAGTCTGCCGACTTCACCGTGGAGTGGGTGAAGTTTAACCGTTCAGATCCCCTACGCAAGCAAAGCACCTCGACAACTTGCGCAGTCATTTTCCAGACTAGCCTCAACTGTCTCTGTGTGGGAGCAGTGCCAGTTTGGATCGATCATTAACCTCTAATCCGAAGGAGACAACATGTCAAAAACCCGTTCCCTACTTATCCTCCTGACGTTATGTGTCGCGGTGGGCATCTCCTGGCTGGCCTACACCAGCAAGGGTGGCGCGACTGTAGCCGACGGCCCAAACCTTTCCGTTCGCGAAGACGTCCTTGGCTCGCAGTGGGTAGTCCGTGATGAAAACATCTCGGCAACAGCTTGCAGCGCGATCGAAGGCGAGGTCACGCCCGGACTGCGGCGACTCGTACGCTTTACCGTGATGACGCCGAACACCGGAAATCAAGACATCTTCGTGGGCGATCCAAACGAGCACTTTGCGGCTGACGACGGGCTCTTTGAGTTTGCCACTTGCCATCACCACTTCCATTTCCGTCACTACGCACTCTATGAGCTTGTCGATCCACGCACCGGCCAGGTGTGGCGTGCAGCCAAGCGTGGTTTCTGCATGCTCGACACGGATCCCAATCCGGTTCCGGTCGGCGGTGTTCCGCCTCGTGCAGGGCAGTTCCGTAATTGCGGCGCAATCGGAATTCCTGGCAACCAGGGCATTAGTGCGGGCTGGGCCGACACTTACCGGTTTACCCTTGCCGGGCAGTACTTTGTTTTGGACGGCGGCGATGGTCAACCTGTTGTACCGCCAGGCGACTACGTCATTCGCATTACAGTTAATCCGCCGTTTGTGGCCCAGAAGGGCGAGGCTTGTCCGAATGTCGATACCAAGGGTTTCTGTCATCAGTTGCCGGAGACCAATTACAACGACAACGTTGGGACGGCAGCGATTTCGATCCCAGACCATCCGGGACGTAAAGGCGTTGGACCACTCGCGGGGAACACTGAAGCGACGGTCGAGTGCGACCACGGTTGCAATCAGTAATACTCGGAAGTCAAAATTACGAGAGGCACGAAGCGTTTGCTCTGTGCCTCTTGGTGTTTTAAATACAAGCTGAACTCGTTTTGCCGGAGTTAAATAATCGATGAACTTTGAACTCGAACACGCGATACCCGTTCTCAGTCGAACCCCTGCGACGCTCAAGTCACTCCTGCTTGAACTTCCCGAGCCGTGGGCAGTCCAGAATGAAGGAGCAGGCACCTGGAGTCCATACGACATTCTGGGCCATCTCATTCACGCAGAACACACCGATTGGATTCCTCGCGCAAGGATCATTCTTGAGCATGGTGAGACGCGACCATTCGATCCCTTTGATCGCTTTGCCATGTTTGAGGACTCGCAAGGGAAGTCAGTCGCAGAACTGCTTGAAACTTTTGCGCAATTGCGCGCGCGGAGTGTCAACGAATTAGAAAGTATGAACTTAACACCTGATTTACTCGAGAGGCGCGGCACGCACCCGGAATTTGGAGTGGTCACAATGAAGCAGTTGCTCGCTACGTGGGTCGTTCACGATCTCGGTCACATCCGTCAGGTGGCGCGAGTGATGGCAAAGCAATACCGCGACGCCGTTGGACCATGGAAGGCGTATCTGCCCGTACTGGAAGGATGATTTAGCCACAAAGAAGCACAAAAGGCACAAAAACCGAGGAAATGCCTTTGCAGTAACAGGTGACGGCGCGATTGCCACTGGGCCAGCCACTCCGCTAACATACATCGCAATGATTATCCGGCGAACGGGAATCACCTGAGATGTTCGCCGCCCGGACACAAGTATTCCGGGCCTCTCCAAAAGCCAGCCACAACGAATTTCTATTTAGAAATTTCTGCAGGTGCGGCCGCACTTCGTCCGGGAGGACACGTTAGTGGGGCGCGCTCATCGTGCGCGGCCTAACCGGCTTGGCGAGAAGCTGCGCATGATACGCCTTCATTTTGGTCTGACTCAACCTGGATTGATTAAGAGACTCGCTGTCAGAGGCGAGACACTTTATCCCTCGAGCATTTCGCTATTTGAGCAAGGCGGGCGAGAGCCATCACTGCTGGTTCTACTCGCATACTCGAGGCTTGCCCGAATCACCATCAACGATCTGGTCGACGACAAAGTGAAGCCGGGTGATTTGTCGATCAAGCCCAAGCGTTTCGATTGAACCCAATGCTGGGCTTCGCAACTGGCATTGCCATTGCCTGCGCCACTTTCATATTTCTAGAAGATCTTTACCAACAATCACTGGGCCGCGAAAATGAACCCGCGCCGCCCTTATCCACATGTCATCCGTGATCGTGAGGTCATCGGCAGGGATTACATGAGAGAGTACAAGGAGTTTGACGCCGGCAGCGTGGGCAACACGCCCTGCATCTTCCGCTGCTGTGTGGCTGGCAAGAATATGTTGTTTAAGCCGCGTAGCGTTCGGCACTCGCGCCGCCAGGCGATCGATCGCCGGCAAGTACATGGCCTCATGAACGAGCACGTCGGCACCTTTCGCAAGTTGGATGAGGTTGTCAGAAGGTGTGGTATCCCCTGAGATCACGATCGAGCGGTCAGAAGTATCGAAGCGATAGGCCAGAGCCGGTTGCACAGGCGGATGAGCGACCAATGCAGTGGTGACCTTGACGGCTTCATCATTGAAGACCGTACCACCGTTTGTGAGTTCGTGGGCGTGCACAAGTGGTACGAGCGGGGGTTTCCCCTCGTCGGCGATGCGGATATTGATGTCATAGGCGTTCATCTCGAAGAACAGTTTCGTGATCTTCTCGAGTGGCGGTGGTCCCCACGTATCGAGTCTGGTCTCCAGGCCGACCGTCCACGCCCCTAAGATAAGATTTCCGTAATCAGCGTTGTGATCTGAATGGTGATGGGTGATCAAGATGTGTCGCAGTCGCGTCAGCGACACTCCCGCAGCGACGAGCTGTCGAGCGACGCCATCACCACAGTCGATCACGTAGGCAGAGTCATTGACGAGGATGACTTGCGACGACGCGATTCTGTTCGTCCGCGGACGCGGACCGCCCCCAGTGCCGAGCAGAATCAGACGCGTTTTTCTCGACTGTGGTCGGCTAAGGACCGAGGACGGCCAAGGCGCCACCAGCATGCCTGCGCTTGCTGCCACAAATTCTCGGCGATTCATCGCGTGCCTCCTTCTTCTGGTTCAATTACAAAGAAGCATAAATCAAGAAATCCTTTGTGGCTGAAATACTTTTGAGGCCGCACGCTAGTCGGACGCGGCGCGGAGTGCAGCTTCAACTGCGCCCGGCGCCCCTCCGGTGTGTGCGTGATTGACGCGGACCACCATGCTCGTAACGCCACTATAAAACCCGAAGCTGCCGAACTCGTCGGGTGCCGAGTGGCCGAACGGGCCGCGTACGTCAGCGTGGATGCGCGGCAGCGACTCCATCACAGCATCCGGCCCGTGCTGTTCCAACACCCGGAGCAGATGCGCGCCGGCGGCTTTCGCGCCCGCCCTGATGCCTTCAGGTTTCACAGTCGACCTCTGGTCGCCTGAGAACCACATCGTACCGTCGTCGAATTGGACGAAATCAATGGTCAAGGTCAGCTCGTGATAGTCGTGCGCGGCGATTGAATCCTCTCGCGACTGCCCGGGCGACAAGCCCTCGGGTGGATGGCTGCCATAAGCGCCGTTACCGTGCGGTCCGGATGAGTAGTGGCGACAGGTGTAAGAATGGACCAGCTTGGTGCTCCTGTTTACAATCGTGTACCGCAACACGCCGCCGACGCTGGAGCCCAATGACGCGAAGGCGAAGTACCGCGGGTTAGTAATAAGTAGTGGCGAGTCGGGCTGGTGTTCGATCTTCGGCAGGCGGCGCAGGACGTTACGCCAGGCGAAGACACGAGGGGACCAGACGCGCCGCCCAAGTTGCTTGGACCAGGCTGCGGCGGCGAGAGCGCCTAGCGCGAAAGTCAGGACGCCAATCAACAAACGGCTCGAGTATTTCATCACTGTGGTCCTGGCCCTCAAGAGTTAATGCAAGGCTGCACCAAAATCCTGTTAAGCTTACGCGAAGCCGGCATGTGAGGGAAGACGATGAGAACAACTCCGTACATCGCCTTAGTGCTGCTCCTTATTCTGAGCTCTTGCGGTTCACAGTTTTATCGGTTCGCTGCCGATACTGATTCTGCGGTGTGTTCCTGATCGGACGATCGAGCCGACATGGGCAGAGTTTCGCTCAGGACGCGACCCGGTGATGGAGTGGATTCTTTCTGCGCAATAGTGGTGAGCCGAGCAGGACTCGAACCTGCGACCCACTGGTTAAAAGCCAGTTGCTCTACCAACTGAGCTATCGGCCCATCTACATGCAGAGAGCACGCAGGGCGTGCTCTTTTGTTCGCGAGGAACTGGAGGGCATTCTACCGAACGCGCGCGACATTGTCCAAAAGCTCTTCGCCACAAAAAAGCACACAAGGCACAGATGAATGAACTCGTTTGTGCCTTCGGTGCTTTCTTGTACCTAATTGCGGAGCCAGCCGCCCAGCGCAGAGTCGTGCACGATGATTGTCTGTGAGCGTTCGGGGCCGGTGGAGACGAGACCGATCTCGACGCCGATCTGTTGGGAGAGGAAGTCGACGTACCGACGCGCGTTTACTGGAAGGGAACTCATCTCCGTCATGCCCAACGTCGAACTCTGCCACCCGGGCAACGTCGCGTACACAGGTTCGATGCGTCGCAAATCCTGTGAAACTGCCGGCAACGATTCACACACTCGACCATTCAGTTTGTAGCCGGTGCAGACCTTGATCTCGTCGAGCGTGTCCAGCACGTCGAGCTTAGTTAACGCCACCGACGTGAAGCCATTAATCTCCGCTGCATAACGAGTCGCGAACGCATCAAACCAACCGCAGCGCCGCGGCCGCCCGGTCGAAGCGCCATACTCACGACCACGCTCGCGAATCAACTGGCCCAGCTCCGCTTCGCCTTCGAGCATTTCAGTCGGAAACGGACCTTCGCCGACGCGCGTCGTGTAAGTGCGCACGATGCCGAGGACGCCGTTAAGGCGTTGCGGCGCGAGACCGGTCCCGATGATTGCGCCGGCGGCGACGGTCGTAGACGAGGTAACAAACGGATAAGTGCCGTGGTCCACGTCGAGCAACGTGGCCTGCGCGCCCTCGAGAAGGATCGAGCGACCGTCAGTCGCGGCGATGTTCAGGTAGTGTGTAGTGTCCGCGATGAACGGTGCAAGACGTTCCGTCAGCACCGACATCTCGCGGAAGATTTCATCGGCGTTCAGACGCTCGCCTCCGTATGCTTCGATGATGCGGTTCGCGTCTTCGAGATTTCGTTCGATGCGTGAACGAAGCACGTCCGGAACGAGCGCGTCCGCAGTCCGAATCCCGCGACGCCCGGCCTTGTCTTCGTACGCTGGGCCGATGCCGCGCAACGTAGTGCCCACTTTTTCGTTGCCGAGCCGCTCTTCGCTCGTGTGGTCCAGGGCGCGGTGATACGGAAGAATCAGATGCGCGCGCGAGCTGATCTTCACTCGCTCGGGTGAGACTTCGATGCCCTGTTGCGTCAGCCGATCCGCTTCGACGAAGAACGCCTTGGGATCGATCACCATGCCGTTGCCGAGCACGCACGTCTTGCCGCGGTGCACGATTCCAGACGGCAGCAAGTGCAGCACAAACGACTGGTCGCCGACCTGGACCGAATGGCCGGCGTTGTGACCGCCCTGGTAGCGAGCCACGATGTCGAAACGCTCTGCGAGCAGATCGACGATTTTGCCTTTACCTTCGTCGCCCCACTGGGCGCCGATGACTGCGATTACTTTTGACATAAACCACGGATTACACGGATCGGGAACGGATTAAGAACGGGATCAGAATTGGGCCATTTCCTGATATAACTGAATGTACTTCTTTGCGGCAGCGGCCCAGGAATTGTCGACTAACATTCCGTTGTGCTGAATCTTTTGCCACTGCTCGGGCCGGGCATAAAAGTAAAGGGCTTCGCGTATTTTTTCAAGCAAAGCGCCCGCTTCGTAAGGTCCAAACTTAAATCCGGTGCCCGTGCCAGTGGCCGGATCAAACTGCTCGACAGTGTCGTCGAGACCGCCCGTCGCGCGCACAATCGGCACCGTGCCGTATCTCATGCTGTACATCTGATTCAAACCACACGGCTCATACAGCGAGGGCATCAGGAACATGTCGGCGCCGCCTTCAATCTGGTGGGCGAGCGGCTCGCCTGCGTAACCTTTGTAGATGCCGACCTGCTGCGGCGCCGCGTCATGCCAGCGCTGGAGAAAGTCTTCATACTCGCGCGCGCCGGCGCCAAGCGCGATGAAGAACGCACCGGTCTCGACAATCGAGCCGGCGATCTGCCGGATCAGATCGTAGCCCTTCTGCGCAACAAGCCTGGAGATGATCGCGATGATTGGTCGATTCGCATCTTCAGGCAGTCCGAATCGACGCAGCAAGTCGAGCTTGCACTCACGCTTCCCCGACAAATCTTCAGCGGAGAAATTTATCGCGATGTGCGGATCAGTTTCGGGGTTCCAAACGTCGTAATCGACGCCGTTCGTTATTCCCGCCAGACGATCGCGGCGCGCGCGCAGCAACCAATCGAGGCCGTGGCCCTGTTCGGACGTTTGGATCTCACGCGCGTAACGCGGGCTGACCGTCGAGAGCGCGTCGGCGGCGATGATTCCTGCCTTCAACGCGGAGGCGTTACCGTGGAGCATGAACTCGTCGCGCTCGGGCGGATCGCCAAAGCCCAGCCACCAGAGATCGCCGGAGTCGAAGAGTCCCTGGTATCCGACGTTATGAAGTGAAAACAGGGTTTTCGTCTTTTGATAAAACGCCTCGTACCGACGGCGCGCGCGCAGCTCCGTAAGCGCGAAGCCGCAGGGCCAGTCGTTTCCGTGCACGACGTCTGGTTGCCAGTCGAGCGCTCTAAGCAACGCGAGTGCGGCGCGCGAGAAGAACGCGAAACGAATGTGGTCGTCGCCGTAACCGTAGATTGCGGGACGCGCAAAAAACTCCGGCGCCTCGAGCAGGTAAGTTGGGGCGCCTGCTGCGTCGCTATACAGGAAACGAACGTTGTGAACCTGACCGCGCCACTCAACGCGGACGCTCTCGATTGAACCGCCGTTCAATAGCTCACGATCGATTTGATCATGGAGCGGCAGAATGAGCCGCGCGTCGACGTCCTGTTTAGTTAGTGCTTTGGGAAGAGCGCCGGAAACGTCAGCCAGCCCGCCGGTCTTGGCAAAAGGCACAGCTTCAGAAGTAAGGATCGCGACGCGCATCAGGACAGGAATGCCACAAAAAGGCACATAAAGCACAAATTTATTTTTGTGCCTTTTGTGCCTCTTTGTGGCGTTGTTTTAGCTCTGCATCGAGGCGAGAAATTCCGCGTTGGACTTCGTCTTCTCCAATCGCTCGAGCACGACTTCCATCTGCTCAACAGGTGAGAGCGGATTCAACACACGCCTCATCACCCAGATGCGATTGAGATCTTCCTTGCTGATCAGCAGCTCTTCCTTGCGCGTACCGGAGCGTTGCAGATCGATTGCAGGGAACAGGCGCTTGTCGCTCAGACGACGGTCAAGATGGATTTCCGAGTTGCCGGTACCCTTGAACTCTTCGAAGATCACATCATCCATACGCGAACCGGTATCGATCAAAGCAGTGGCGATGATCGTCAACGATCCGCCTTCTTCGATGTTGCGGGCCGCGCCGAAAAACCGTTTCGGTCGCTGCAACGCATTTGAATCAATACCGCCGGAGAGGATCTTGCCGCTCGGCGGAACGACCGCGTTGTGCGCGCGCGCGAGACGCGTAATCGAGTCGAGCAGAATCACGACGTCGCGCTTGTGCTCGACGAGGCGCTTGGCTTTCTCGATCACCATGTCCGCGACTTGCACGTGACGCGTCGGCGGTTCGTCAAAGGTGGATGAAATCACCTCACCGTTGACTGACCGCTGCATGTCGGTCACTTCTTCCGGCCGCTCATCGATCAGCAGGACGATCAGCGTTGTCTCCGGATGGTTGTTTGTGACGGAGTTGGCGATCGTTTGCAGCAGCATCGTTTTACCGGTGCGCGGCGGCGCGACGATCAGTCCACGTTGTCCTTTACCAAGCGGCGTCACCAGGTCGATGACGCGCGCGGAGAGGTTCTCGGACGTTGTCTCCATCTTCAACTGCTCTTCCGGATAGAGCGGCGTGAGATTGTCAAAGAAGACTTTCTCTCGGGCCTGATCCGGCGACTCGAAGTTGATCGCCTCGACTTTGATCAGCGCGAAATAGCGTTCACCTTCTTTCGGCGGCCTGATCTGGCCGCTGACGGTGTCGCCGGTGCGCAGGTCAAACTTGCGAATCTGCGATGGCGAGACGTAGATGTCGTCCGGGCCCGGCAGATAGTTGTACTCAGGAGCGCGGAGAAATCCGAACCCATCGGGCAACGTTTCCAACACACCTTCGGAGAAGATGAGACCGCTCTTTTCGGTCTGCGCTGCCAGTACTTTGAAGATGAGCTCCTGCTTACGCATCCCGGTAGCGCCGGGTACGTCCATGCTCTTGGCAATTTGCGTGAGCTTGGAGATAGACATCTCCTTGAGATCGGCCAGATTGTGAAAGCCCTCGTTCTTGCCGTCGCGGCCTTCTCTGGATTCTCTTTCAGGAGCTTCGGCAGTTGCTACAGTTGCGCCGCCGTCATCTCCATTGGCGTCAGTGTTCGCGCTTGAAGCGCGTGAACGTGTTCGTTGTGACATGTCAGTTATTCTCTAAAATTCTTTACGTAGTTTCAGCGGTTTATCAATTAACAAAACGGTGGATATGAACGATTGTGCGGTAAGCGACTGGACGCGGGACGCGCGCAATGTCTCCCACTTCATTCGCGGGGCAATAAACGGATTCTCCTCAAACGGTATTGTGCAATGTAACTCAACTTTTCGCGCGCAGCAAATCGGCAATGTTTTTGATGCCACCGACTCAAAGCGCGTGGCCCAAAAGTTTAGGTTGACCAAAAGGGGGCAGATGAGAATTCGGATGCCGACTTAGTTCAAAGGGTACAAGCTCACTGTTACGAATCTGTGTAATCTGTGGATCAAACTCTCCACAGATTACACAGATTGAATCGCGCTTTTGATCGCACGCCAAAGCTGGTCGCGACCGCGGCCGCTTTTGGCGGAATAGGCGATTACGTTGTCGTCATTGAGCACGCGTGCAATGTGCTCCATGTTCTTCCTCAACTCGTTGTTCGAAAGCTTATCGGATTTGGTGGCAACAAGTAACCGTGGCTTGTCAC
>DASSEB010000279.1:0-12750 GCA_035696765.1 Pyrinomonadaceae bacterium
ACGGGCGCCGGCGGGGTTGCGGTAGTTGATGTTGCAGTTGCGGGCTGAGTCGTCGTGTCGTTCGCTTTCGTTGAATCGGTAGTCTCTTCTCCGTTCTCGGCTGCCGCTTCAGCATCCGCAACTTCCTTCTCTTCGTCATCAAGAGTAGAGGCAACCTGGAGGTTGATGGCGGTACCGAAGCGATGATTTAGCTGGCGATAAATCTCGCCGGCCACTGCTGCTGGAAGGTGTCGGCGAGCGTCGGTTCCCTGAGTAATCACGACGACGGCGAGTCGTGGATTTGCGAGCGGAGCATAAGACGTAAACAGTCCAACCCAACCGCCCTGGCCGATACACGTTCCGGTTTTTCCGGCTACTGTTTGCGTCGGATCGTAAGCCCTGCGGCCTGAGCCGTAATTAACCGCGCCCACCATTCCGGGGATCATGCGCTGCCAGACATCCGTCGTGATGGGTAGCTGGCGACGCACTTTCACGCTCATCTTGTTCTGTTCTTTGACACTGTGCGGGACTTGCGGAACGAGCAGCCGGCCGCCGTTGGCCATTGCTGAAACGAGCGTTCCGAGTTGCAGCGGTGTGACCTCGAAGCCGTCAGCATGTGAAAACATTCGTCTCTCAAGGAGACCGGGTTTGACTTCCGGCAACTTGCCGGGAAATTCAAACGGCACATTGATGCCCGTCTTCTCGCCGAGACCAAGCTCACGAGCGTAGTTGACCATCTTGTCAGAGCCGATCTTGGTTCCCACCTGTTGGAAGAAGGGATTATCGGAGTGGGCCAACGCGGAAGTTAAATCGATTCTGTATCCATCGCCGACAGTATCGACGGCTGGAATTGCATTTTCCGAAAGTCCGGCTACTCCGGTAACGAGTTTGATGGTGGAGCACGGCTTGAACCCGCGGCGCAGCGCCCATTCCTGATTCACGATCGAATAGACGCGACCGGTGAGCGGATCCATTACGACAACTGTACCGGCATGATTGCCCAGTGCATTGACCGCGACACGTCTGACCTCGGGATCTTCCCCGCTGAGATCATCCTTCGAGATGAACGACTGAACTTCATCCCGCATGGCCTTATCCAGAGCGAGTTGGCGAGCGATCGCTGCTCGACGCGCCGCTTCCGCACGGCGTCGGGCTTCGAGGATCGCGCGTCGATTTCGTGCTGAAGCGCGACGCAACTCAGCCGCGCGCTCCCGTTTAGTCAAGGGTCGGTGGAGCCTTCGTTCGAGGGCTTTGATCGACGCAGCTTGCTCACGTGCGTCGAGTGCGCGTTGGCGACGAACGTCGCGAGCTGAGAGTCGACCGCCGCGACCGCGTCGCGAGCTCCGCGCTACCTCTCGCCCTCGACCTCGCCGTGACGTCGAGCGCTCACGTGCAGATGATTTTCTACCTTTTTGAGCGCGGGAACTTCTGCCCGCAGAGGGTTTCTTCCTCCCGAAAACCGTCCCGGAAAAAGCCAAACAAATTAGAATAAAAAGAATAAAGACGAACCGGCGGGACTTGGGGGAATAGAAATCTGGAGTCATCAGGCCTCAGTACCTTTCTTTAGGGATTACTCACCAACTGGCGAGTGCGTTCGAATCCGCTTTTTCCGACTTCGAGAACCTTTTTCAAACGAAACACCTTTTGCAGTTCTGAGCTTTCTCAAAAACGCCTCTTTTCGTATTTTGACAAACCTTCTGCTGCAACATTGAGGGCGGGAAGAGTTTCCCTAAACGGGCGGTCTCAGGGGACATTGATTTGAGACCGCCGCAAATATAACATCAACAGTTACTTGGGGGCAATGAAAAAGTAATCGATTATACATATTTCGCTGGAACGCAAAGTGCTACTGGCATCGGGCTGTTCCAGTTACAGGGTTTCCATCAGCGCGAAACCCTCGTTGTCAGGACCCTAAAGTAGAGATAAACGCAGAAAGCGTTCGTTTCTCCAGACGACAACGTCTGATGCTCATACGCCCCTCTTAGTTTCCGATGAGATTCCGTGCCCAGATTCAAAGTTTCCGCGCCCGGCTCCTGCTGTTGCTGGCCTTGATGCTGGGTTTGACCCTCGGCATTCAGTACTACTTCAACCTGCGAACCGTCCGCGCCAATGCGCGCATGATCATCGAACAGGAACAAGCCATCATGACCGGTATCGCGCTCGGGCTGGAAAGCCTCCAGAGCGATCGGTACCTCGACCAGATCATTGGCGATCTTCCGGAGCCTCTGTTGAACCAGAAGAACGTTCGCGTCAAAAACATTCTCCTGCTGGACGATGACGGTAACGTCCTTGACAGCGTCATCCCGGAATTCAATCCGCGCGAGCGCGACGATCAAACGACCCGGTATGTTCAGTTCAAAGACATTCAGCTCCTGCCGCTGAGAAGTGCCGTTCAGTTTACGAACCAGCACGAACAGCTTCCGTCCTGGATTCCGCCTCAGACGACTACCGATTTTGGCCAGGCGGGTGCTTTCTATCTTCCCGTGCAGACTGACAAGGGACGCCGCTTCATCATCGTCGTACTCGATTCCGCCAATACGCTCACAAATGTGTTGGAACGGCAGGCGTCACGTTCTGCGCTTTATACGCTCGCGGTGTTGTTTGTAACTACTTTGGTCACCGGATTCTTTGTCTGGCGCTTCACTCGTCCTATCAAGGAACTCTCGACCGCGGCGCGAAAAGTCGCGGGCGGCAACTTCGACGTTCAAGTGCCCGCCGATCGATTGGACGAGATGGGCACGCTGGCCTCCGCGTTCAACGAGATGACAGCGAAACTCGGCCGCGCCCGCGAACTCGAGACTCAGCTTCATCAAGCTGAGAAAGGCGCAGTGGTCGGACGGCTCGCCGCTGCGATCGCGCATGAGATTCGCAATCCGCTCAATTACATCAATCTCACGCTCGATCACCTTCGCTCTTCGTTTGCGCCAAGCGATCCGGAGAAGCGGGCGACGTTCGTTCGACTTGCCGATCAATTAAAGACTGAAGTCGGACGCATCAATCGTCATATAACCGACTTCCTGAAGTATTCGCGGCCGTCAAAACTCGAACTGCAAAAGGTAGACCTTCGCGTCGAGGCGGAAGATGCGCTGCGGCTTGTCCAAGCCAGGGCCGAGGAATGCGGTATCGAGACTAAGATTATTCAGGACGGCACGGTGCCGCCGGTCCTGGCCGATCGCGAATCGCTCCGATCAGTTTTCACTAACCTCGTCATCAACGCGGTCGAGGCGATCAATGGTGCAGGAGGGAGCATCTCGATCAAGCTATCGAACACAGACCCGAACTTTGTTAAGGTTGAAATCAGTGACAGCGGATGCGGGATTGCGGAGCAGGATATCTCGAAAGTCTTTGAACCGTATTTTTCAACGAAGGACACAGGCACGGGTCTTGGCCTGGCGATTGTAAAAAAAGCAGTCGACGATCACGGCGGCACGATCGGCGTTGCGTCAAAGGAAGGCGGCGGCACGACGTTCACGATAATGCTGCCTGCTAAAGAGAAATAGAATATGCCACGAAAAAACATTTTGGTTGTAGACGATGAGAAGTCGCAAAGAGAGATTCTCGAGTTAATACTGGCCGAGGAAGGTTACGACGTTACGACGGCAGCTTCCGGCGAAGCAGCGCTCAAGTTTGCGAAAGATCGACGTTTCGATCTGGCGCTGACGGATCTGAAGATGACGGGCATGGACGGCATCGAGTTGTTGCAACACCTGCTCGCCTACGACTCTTCAATCATCGTGATTCTGCTCACCGCGCACGGATCGATCGAGTCTGCCAAAGAAGCACTGCGGCGCGGCGCCTTCGACTATCTTGAAAAACCGTACGACAAGGCTGCGCTGCTGGAAACGATCAACCGCGCGCTCGATCGTCTCGACGCGATCGACACGGAGATCATCTCCGCGTCTCCAAAAATGGAGTCAGTGAAAAAGATGATCTTGAAAGTTGCGCGCTCAAACTCGACGGTGTTGATTCGAGGCGAATCGGGAACGGGTAAGGAGTTGATTGCGAGAGCAGTTCACAATCAATCACCGCGTTCGGACGAGATGTTTCAGGCGGTGAACTGCGCTGCGATCAACGAGAATTTGCTCGAATCCGAACTGTTTGGACACGAGAAGGGATCGTTTACGGGCGCCCATGCCGAGAAGAAAGGACTGTTCGAGATCGCAGACCGCGGAACGTTGTTTCTCGATGAGATTGCCGAGCTGGACGTCGGCATTCAAGCGAAGCTGTTGCGGGCGCTGCAAGAGCGAAAGATCCGGCGTGTTGGTGGTACTCACGAAATCAACGTCGATGTGCGGGTGATTGCGGCGACGAACAGAGACCTGCGCGCGATGGTTGCGGACGGGCGTTTCAGAGACGATCTTTATTACCGCATCAACGTGTTGTCGATCGACGTGCCGCCGTTGCGCGAGCGACGTGAGGACATTCCGGTTTTGATCGACTACTTCCTCAAGAAACATACGAAGAACGCGTCTCATCCGGTGAGTGGTCTAACGGCTGAAACGAAGAAGTTGATGAACGACTACAGTTGGCCCGGCAACGTAAGGCAACTGGAGTCGGCAATTGAACGCGCCTTGCTTTTGAGCGAAGGCGACCTGATTACGTTGGAAGATTTGCCGACGGAAGTGCGTCAGGACGTTGGTCCAGCGGCGGAGGGTGCATTCAAGTTGCCGGCCGAAGGAATTAACTTCGAGGACGTCGAACGCAACCTGATCACGCAGGCGATGGAGCAAACAGACTACAACATCACCAAAGCCGCCAAACTCCTCGGCCTCACTTTCCGCACGCTTCAGTATCGTCTGGAAAAGTTCGGGATCAAGAAGCCTGACGGCAGCAACGGCGACGAAAACGAATAAAGCCACAAAGAGGCACAAAAAGCACAAAAACGTTCGTTCCTGATTTTGTGCTTCTTGTGCTTTTTTGTGGGCTAATGCCTTTTATAACGTTCAGCATCCATGCAGGGAGTGGCGTATCAGGTCGAAAGAATCTTGGAAGATTACTAATCCTCACGTAAATGCCACGCCGCGAGACTGTGGGAACTCACGTTGGCCTCAATAACACTACGTGCAAGTGTTCGGTGTTCTAACGTTCCAACACTGTAATCCCAATACTTGCACGGAGGCCAATCATGAAATCTCCTATCATTCTATTGCTCGCCCTATTGAGCTTCTCACTGTCCTGCTCACAAGCTGCGCGAGTGGAGTCACAATCTGCCGAACCCAAAGCGCCGCAGACGACCGCTGCACCGCCGGAGAACGCGGGCGCGCAACAGCAGAAAGTCTCGCTGAGCGATGTAGACAAAGCTGAGTCAACTGCCGAAGCTGTCGATCGCAAAATCGTTCGCAACGCCGATATCACGGTGGAAGTTGCTTCACCTACCGAAATCCAACAACGCGTCACCACCATTGCAGAATCACACGGCGGCTTTGTTGTCACTTCGGAAGCGAAACAACGCGAGAACATCGATCCCGCAAAACGATCGGTCGACATCAAGCTCGTGGTCCGAATTCCCGCTACACAGTTTGGGTCCACGCTCGAGGAAATCAAAACACTCGCGGGAAACATTCCCGAAGCACACGTAACCGGTCAGGACGTCACCGAAGACTTCATCGATCTCGAAGCACGCATCAAGACGCAGAAAGCTCTCGAACTCCAGTTTCTCCAGATAATGAAAGACGCACGTGAGGTCGCTGATGCACTCGAAGTTCAACGCCAAATCGCCGAGGTGAGAACCGATATCGAAAAACTGGAGGGACGCAAACGCTTTCTCGAAAATCGTTCCAGTCTTTCGACTATCACCGTTAACATCCAGGCGCCGAAAGTCGTAACCGTCAGCACAACCGGTTTTCGCAGCAGTTTGCGTGACGCTGTTTCCGATAGTCTCGAAGTGGCGTCGGAGATGATCGTCTTCTTTGTTCGATTTGTAATCGTGATGCTGCCGGTGCTGGTGTTTGTCGTGTTGCCGTCGGGTTTCATCCTTCGCTACTTGATGCGTCGCGCGAAGAGGATGCGTTTAGCCGAAGCGCTGGCGACTCCGAGTAACGAATAAATTTCTGTGCAAGCCCTCTGCGTTCTCTGCCGCGTGTGCGTTAAACTGAACTCCATGCGAAAAGAGAACGCAGCGCCGCAGAGAAAAATCGCCGTGGTAGTTTTGTGCTTATTGGCGGTCTCATGTTCGAAATCCGCCACGAACACGCAAACAACCGGCGCCAACGAAACGCCGTCAATCGCCTCGACCGACGTCGTTAAAGCGACTCCACAGGAGGCGACGCTCGCGCGCGGCGAATCGGGCGATCTCTTAGTGTCAATCAACATCGCCAACGGTTATCACATAAACGCGAATCCTCCGAGCTACTCATACTTGAAAGCCACCGAACTGGAAATTCAACCCGCGGCTGGAATCGTCGTAGAATTTTTGACTTACCCCAACGCGCTTACGAAGAAGTTCTCGTTCGCGGAAAAGCCGCTGGCGGTTTACGAAGGAGAGACGACGATAAAGGCGCGGCTAAAGGCAAACAAAGCTGCGCCGGCCGGTAAACACAACCTTTCGGCGAAATTGCGCGTCCAGGCATGTGATGACAAGGTTTGTTATGCGCCGGGTGCGCTCGATCTTCAGTTGCCGGTGAACATCAAGTGAAGACGTTTTGGATAATTATCTCGGCCGCGTGCGGCGTGCTCGCGGTGTTCTTTGCGGTTCAGGCGGATTATGAAAAAGCGTTCGTCGCGGCGACAAGCGGGGCCGTTTGCTGGTTTCTCAACTATCGCCAACAACTACGCGAGTCGCTGGCGACGCACGAGCAGTCTGAAAATGAGGAGTCTGATGAGGAAGTACGTTCTTAACATCGCGGTTTTAGTTTTAGTGTGTCTATCGTCACAGGTGTTAGTCAGCGCGTCGGACCAGTCCGACGTTCGCGCCACGGTCCAAAGTGTCTTCGAACAGTTGAAGGCCCACGACTACAACAGTCTTTACGAGCTCCTGCCTGGCTCTTCGCGCAATCGCATGTCGCGCGATCGATTTGTGAGCGCGCTTCAGCGCGCGCAGGACTTTTACCAACTCGACCGGCTCGAAATCGGCGCGACGAAAGTAATGGGCAATCTCGCAGTCGTCGATACCGTGCTGTACGGGCGAGTAGTTACCCCGATCCAAGCGGAAGGAAAGATCGTGGTCCAACAGTATCTCCTGCGCGAGGATGGAAAGTGGCGCGTAGCCACTGGCGATCAGTCGACGGTGCGGAAGTTTTTGGCGGCTAACCCGGGATTCAGTAAAGGTTTCAGGATCAGTCAGCCGCGTATCTACGTCAAACAAAATGACAGGTGGGTCGAGTTCAACCAGCCGCGCGGCAACAAGCGTTAACTCAACAGCAGCAGATCGTCAAAAGAAAGTTGCGCGTCGTCGACAGGCTCCGTGTACTCGCCGTGACGAATGCGATGGCGCGGCACGTCGAGAGCTTCGCGCACGGCGTCCAGATGAAAGCGGATGAGGCGGGGCGTTATCCTCACTGAAGGGATGCGACGTTTTGCAGCAAGGCGCCGCACGGTCGATTCACTGACTTGCAGGTATGCGGCGATTTGTTTGGCGGTGAGAAATTCCTCTCGCTCTTCCATAGCTCACGATATTCTCGCGCAAAGACGCAAAGAAAGCAGCTACTGCTTTGGCGGCAAGGACAGCGCCACACGATAAACCGCAGCACCATCGATCTCCACGTCTTTACTCACTGCTTCAGCGCCATCAGCCTTAACACTCACGCGATACTTGCCGGGGTCTGGAGAAAGCCGAAACTTGAACGAACCAGTCTCTGTCGTGATGCGCGCGTCAACCTTTTTGGTCGTGCCGTCTTCGAGTATCCGTGCCAGCTCGACTTTCGCATTCGGAACGCTTCGTCCCGCGGCATTGAAAACACTACCACTAAGAAAAGCGATCGAACCCTCATCGATCGTCAGTATCAAACGGTCTCCCAGCGACCGCGTCTTGCCGGCTTTAACCTCAATGTCTTCCATCGAACCAATGCTGAGACCCGGCTTCCGAAACGTAAGCCCGTATTTACCGGGCGTTAGCCGCGAAACGACGAATTCTCCGTTCTTGTCAGTGGTGACTCGCGTGACCTCTGTTTCTCCGCGCCTGACCACAACTGCAACGCCGCCGGGCGTGCCTGTTTCCACGCGGACCTTTCCCTTGATCGAGCCGAGCGACTTGTCCTGGGCAAACGAAACGGCCGCCGCGAGGAATGTGATTGCCACGACAAACAGAGTTTTCTTGAATCTCATATTCGATCCTTTACGTACTAGCCTTCACTTAGTGCCGGCGGGTTACACGCTGTTGAGACGCTCTGGATGATATCACCGTTTGCTTCCGCAGGTCGCGCCCGTATAATCCTGAACGGCACCCCAAGGAAAGAGCATTAATGCCAAAAATTTCGGCGGCTTTTATAGCGCAACTATCCCTTCCTCTCCTTCTGCTCGCAGCTCTCGCCATGCCCGGCGTCCCGCAGACGCAGGACCCGGCGGCGACGAACCAGCGGCCGCGCAAAGTGTTTCCCAAAGAACAGGAACCCGAAGATATTTTGCGCTTTGAGACGGATCTCGTTTCCGTGGATGTCACCGCGATGGATCCCGAGGGACGTCCGGTCCGAAATCTCCGTCAGGAAGACTTCAAAGTTTATTCCGACGGTAACGAGCAACCGATTTCGTTCTTCCAAATCGAGAAGCGGCAAGGTGAAGCACGACCCCTCGCGATCGTTTTCGCGCTCGACGTTTCCGGCAGCATGACTTCGGAAGAGATCATGCGACTGCGCGACGCGCTCCAGTCGTTTTCAAACCATCTCTCCAGTCACCCGATGGTCTATTCCGTCATGACTTTTGGCATGCGCGTAAAAACGGTGCAGAAATTCACGTCCGATCCAGCGAAACTGGATGAATCGCTGAAGCGAATCGCCAAGGATTCGCCGAACGGTCTTTCGACACACACTTACGATGCCGTTGACGACGCGATCCGAATGCTCGTCAGAAGCGCGCCACGCACGCGCGAGAAGCGACTGATGAAACGCGCGGTGCTCGTCGTGACTGATGGTTTCCCCGTGGGTGACACAGTGGCGCCGCAAACCGTGATCGAGCGTGCCAACGCGGCGGACGTCAGCGTGTTCGTGGTGACACTTCCATCGTACTCGCGAGTCATGGCGTCGTCGGCACAAACTCCATTGCCGACTCCACTCGACGTCAGCGGTTTGGCCGAAATGACGGGCGGCAGAAATGTTTACGCAAACGATAACGACTACGCGCCGTTGTTTCGCGCGCTGGCGGAGGAAGTGAGTTCAGCATACGTGTTGGCGTTTTATCCGCCCGAAGAAAAACGGAGAGATGGGCAAGTGCACACGATCAGGGTTGAGGGCCCACGTGGATTAACATTGCGACAAAGCCGCTCTGAGTATCGAGCAGCGAGCCGGTGATGGAATTGCCAATTACCGATTGCGTAATCACAAGTACCAAATTAGAAATTCGCAATCGGCAATCTTTTAATATTCGTCTTCGTCCTCGTCTTCGTCGTAACCTTCCTCTTCTACAATGTCCAACTCGACGGGATCGAGTCCAACAACTTCCAGGTCAGTTCCACATTCCTCGCAAGAAACAATTTCGCCCTTGTCCGTGTCCAAATCAACGTGGACATCGGCGTCACATTCAGGGCAAGTTCCGGTCGGCACAGTTTAATCCTCCCCCGCTTTATGTGAGGCAGGGTACACCCCAAGCCGGGAGAGCACCTCTACCTGTAAGCAACCAAATCAATCTACCCGCCACCGCTGGAATTTGCAACAGTCTTTTTCTCGAAAAGTTGGCCCAGCTTACGTCACTTTTTTATGCCGAAAGTATGCCCCGCAAATGCACCGGAGCGAAAATCAAAATTCTACGTGCGAGAGCGGTTGCCGCCGTCTCGCCCGAACATGCAAACAAACGTTGGAACAGAATCGTAGAACGACTGTATAGTGTTGCGGTGGACTTCGCCACCACGTTGATAATCTGATTGGGTTCCCAACCCAGAAAGTATTGAAATGAACATAATCACGCGCCCGACAGCGGCTGTTTTGCTGGTACTGTTCTCAACTTTCCTTACCGCGACCACCGCCGCTCAGCAAAAACGTCACACACCTGCAAAGACACCGCCCAAAGCGGCTGTTGCTCCCACTCCCGCGCCGACGTTCGACACGCTGATCCCTTCCGGTTCTTACACGCTTTACGGTGAGGTGAGAGGTGTGGGCCAACTGGTTCGCTCCGATTCGATAAACGAACTGCTCGAGCCCATCTTCAAACTCGCTGGACCACCGAAAGAATTCAAGAACATCGTTAAGTGGCTGAATGCGCACGCCGACGAGCTCATGACTTCTCGTCTACTGGTCGCCACATGGGCCAAGGCCAAAGAAGTGCCCGAATCGATCGTGGCGATTGAGTTCGCTTCGCCGGAGGAAGCCGCGAAATTTGCGACGCCGTTGAATCAAGTTCTGCCAACTGTTTTGCCGCCGGTGGTCGAGAGTTTGCCGGCGGAACCTGATAAACCTCCCACGCCGGAGCCGAAAACAGTCAAGCACGAAAGACCAGCTTACTACTTGCAACAAGCCGGTTCGCTAATCCTGCTTACGCCAAGACCATTGACGCTCAAGCAGCTCAAACCCGCTGGAAGTAGACCGCTGGCTGATGACCAAAACTTCCGGGCCGCCCGCAATCGTTTTAGCTCCGAACCGATCTTCGCGTTCATCGATCTTAAGTTGATTCAAAGAGAAGAAGAGGAGCGAATCAAACAGTACGAAGAAGAGAGCAAAAAGGCGGAGGCGGAAAGAATGAAAGCCGCTGAAGCAGAACCGAAGGAAGAACCGCCGGCGCCTGAATTGACGGAGGAACAAAAAGCCGCGCTGGTCGCCGAAGAGATGGCCAAACTCCAAACCGTTCCCTCTCCTGAGCGGGCAAAAGAAGCGCCGACACCCAATCCAATTTCGGGCGCACTGTCGGCCCTCGCTTCATCGTTTTTCGCTGGACCGTCAGACTGGCCAGACGGAATCGGTTTGGCGCTTTCACTCGAAAACGACTCTTTCGACTTGCGCGCTCTGCTGGTAAACGCGCCGGACGAAAAAGCCGATGCTATCCCGTTTCTGCCCATGCTGATCGCGGGTCCGGCATTTGTGCCTGAGTCGCCAAACATTCTTCCCGCAGACACTGAATTGTTCGCAACCATGTCACTCGACTTCCCGCAGATCTACGAGGCGATGACAAAGCCACACGCAAGAAGCCTTGTGACCAGTCGTGGCGCCATGATGGCCGTGAGCGAAGTGGGCTTTGAGTCGCCCTTTGCCGCAATTGAGAAGCAATTAAAGATAAAAGTGAAAGACGATCTTCTGCCCCTGCTTGGCTCCGAGATCGCTGTCCGTTTACCTCTGACTTTCGGCGTACCTGGCGTATTCAACGTGACAGTTCCTACGTCTGCAAGCAAAGACACTTCAGATGACAAACAACCACCGGCACCCGCTGGTCCAGTAGTCGCCATCTCACTCAAAGACCGCGACGGCATGCGGGCTCTGCTGCCAAAGTTGATCGAGTCGCTCGGTTTCAAAGGAGCGAGTGCGCTGGCGCAAACGGAGCGACGAGAAGACACGGAAATCGTCTCGTACGTCAATGCCTTCTCCTATGCTTTCGTCGGCAACTTCCTCGTGTTGTCCTCAGATCCCGCGACCGTTCGACACGTCGTCGACTCTTACTTGAAACACGAAACGCTCGCCAGCGAAAGCCAGTTCAAACTGAACACACGCTGGCAGCCGCGACCGATGCAAGGACAACTCTATATCTCGCCCGCGTTGATGGAGATGTATAAGAGTTTGAGCAACCAACCGAGCTCGCTACTCAGCGAGCCCACACGCGCGTTCTTGTCGCGTTTGACCGCCATGCCACAACCGATTACTTACTCACTCTCGAACGAGGGGTTTGGACCACTGCACGAGGTTCATATTCCAAAAAACCTGGTGCTGACGGCGGTCGCCGCAACGTCAGGCGAAGCGAATCCGCCGCCCACCGTCCGAAATGAGCGGATGGCAATCGGTTTGATGTACACAATCTTAAGCGCCGAGCAGCAGTACAAGGCAGACAAAGGCAACGGGAGTTGGGGCACGCTCGAACAATTGCTTGCAGCGGAGCTGGTTTCGAAGGAGATGGTTGAGAGCTCGGGTTATAGATTTGAAGTGACTACAAGCGGCGATAAGTTTGAAGTGTCGGCGGTGCCGTTGGAGTATGGGAAGACGGGCAGGATGTCGTTCTTTATCGACGAGACTTCTGTCCTGCGCGGCGGCGATCGGAGCGGCGCCTCCGCCACTAGTTCCGACCCACCGATCAACTATTAATCGCCCGACGCATAACACGGATGAATATCAAGTGTGGCTGGTTACAGGTTTTCGATCTCGACCGGTTCTACGGGGTCCGCCAGCGCGAATCCAAAAACGCGTGAGTAAAAATAGAGCTCGCCGTCCAATGCTCGTTTGATGTTCTTTGCCTGCCTGAATCCGTGTTGTTCGCCCGGGAACGCGACGTATGAAACCGGAATCCCCTTGCCTCTAATCGCCTCCACCATCTTCTCCGCCTGATTCGGTGGGACCACTTTGTCTTCCAGCCCCTGGAAAAAGATCACCGGACACGATAGCCGTTCCGGGAAGTTGATGGGCGAACGATCGAAGTAGATGTCCTTTCGGTCAGGATATGGGCCCAACACACCTGTCAGGTATTGCGACTCATACTTATGCGTGTCGC
>DASSEB010000280.1:0-2953 GCA_035696765.1 Pyrinomonadaceae bacterium
AAACGCTACGAACAGCCTCACGTGCTCCGAAACAGATCGAGAAACGTCGGCGTCAAGCGTAAAGAACCGTTCGAGCGGCAGCATGTTTTGATCGTCGTCAAACTGCCGGCTCACAAACCGTCCTTGCGCGGCTGCCAGCCAGCTCGCATTTGTATAACTAACCTGGAAGTTCAACTGATGGCGCGGGACCTGTGGCACCAGCAGTCCTTCCAAACTGCTGTTGGCTGGAAAACGCAGCACAGTGCTGTCGGTCAGTAAATACTCACCGGAGACTTCCCAACGCCGCGCGAGCTTCGTGACCGCCGAGAGCTCGATCCCTCGCGCGCGAATCGCGCCGAGGTTCTGTCGCTGACGTGTGATGAGGGCCGGCGTCGTCGAGAGTGTGACGTTCGCGATCGAATCGTCGATCTCACTCCAAAAGAAATTGCTACGCAGAAACAGCCGCTCGCCAAACGTCTGTAGACCAACGCCAACGTCGCCGCCGGTCAGTCTCTCCGCACGCAACGCAGCATTCGCATTCGTCACCACATTGCCCACGCGGAAGTTCCGGTAAAGCTCGTTGAGAGTGGGCGCGCGAAACGCGCGATACGCCGAAGCGCTCACCGAAATACCTTTGTCGAATCGCTTGATCAGCGACACGCGCGGGCTGAACGCCGTCTCGGATCGATCCGTGAAGTCATTTAGCGAACGCGCCCCCGTCACCGGAGTCCGATTTGAGAACCCACGACTGTTGAGCCAGCGATCGAAGCGCGCTCCAAAACTGAAAAGCCACGACCTCATTCGCACCGAGTCGTTCGCAAAGAACCCGAGCGATCGTTGCCGGCCACCGGCATCGACAAAAGCCGTGATCCGGGAATTGTTGAATGTCGTCTCGGCGCTGTGGCCGCGCACGTCGCGACCTTCAAAACCTGCTGAGATCGTTTGATAGTCGCCAATGCTGTGGCGCCATTGAAACGCAAGCCCGGCCTGTTGCGAAGGATTGCGCTGCCGGTTGGTTAATGACTCAGACTTACGGTCCGCCGCCACCGCTGAGAAGTTTTGGTTGAAGGTCTCTCCGGACCCGTAAAGCCGAACTGAAAAGTCGCCTGCGTCGGGAGCGGACCAGTCGGTTCCGAGATCGATCGACCAGATGCGTGTATCGTTGATTTGAACCGGCGTGCCGTTGTCTCGACTCTCGCCAAACGAACTCAAACGCAAAAACGCGTGACCATCCGGACCGAGCGCTCTTGAGAGTGTCATCGAACCGGTGAGATCCGCCGTGCCCGCTGCAGTATCGACACGGCCGCGCTGGTTTTCAGGCACTAGCACATACCCGCCCGTGCGCAGCGCTTGTCCAGCGGCGTCAACGCCCCAATTGCCAAACATCTTTCCGCCGCTAAACGAAATTGCTCCAGTCGCTTTGTTACCCGCGGAAGCGTCCACGTCGAGCGAGCCGGTTGCTGCAGTCCGCGTCCTTATATTAAGGACGCCTCCGAGCGCGCCGCTGCCGTAAAGATCGGAAGTGGCGCCGTTGTACACCTGCACGCTTTCGATATTTATGCGCGGCAGGCGATTCCAATACACCCAGCCGCCAAACGGACTGTTCAGCGGCACGCCGTCCAGCAGCACGAGGGCGCGGCTGGCCCCATTCGCGCCCACGCCTCGGAGCGAAACACCTTGTGAAGTCGGATTTGCGGTGAGGCCTCCCGAACGTCGGAACAGCGAGAACCCGGGAACCTGTCGCAACACGTCGTCGATGGTCAGCGCACCGGACAAATTTATCTCGCGCTGACTCACCGCAAACTGGCTCGTTGGCGTGGACGGGATTCGTTCGTCATCCGCCCTGACGAGAATTCTTTCGATGACGCCCGCCGGCTCGAGACGAATCTGAAGCGGTCCATTGGTCGCCGTTGGCACTTCGAACCTGACTGTCGTAAATCCCGGCGAACTAATCGAGAGCGTCCCGTACGCTTCCGTACTCAACACTGTAAAATTTCCGGCGGTGTCTGTCGTGGTCCGTACAATGCTTCCGCCTGACTCAAACTCAACTGAAGCGCGCGCTACGGCTGCACCATTCGAATCGAAGACACTGCCCGAGATCTTCGTCTGCTGAGCCGCGCTCGTCGTGATCATGGCAAGCACAAAGCACCACGCCCACATCCAGCTTTGTCGGCTTTTATTACACCAACACAATAATGCTGTTCTGTTTCTCACTTGCGAGATTGATCTTTGCTTCCAGTGTTAGTATTCGATGCTCGATAAAGCAACGATAATACCCGCCCTTTCGTGTGGTGGACCATCTCCAAAATGAATTGCACGGGTTTTGTATTAACTTTGGTGCAATACCTACTTTAACGAGCCCAGGGCAGTAAGTTGAAACCAAAATCACGACTTGATTTCGGAAAAGCAACCGCGCTCACGTGCGCGTTGTTATTGCTCGCTGGTGCCTGCACGCGCCGTGACTTACAACCGTCGCCGGCCGGTCAAAACCGCGTGCTCACGGCTCCCACGGGGGCCAGTGTCGCCGCTGAACCCGAAGACGGGCAGTGGACGATGCCTGCGAAGAACTACGCCAGCACGCGTTTCAGCGGTCTTGAAGACATAAACACCGGTAACGTAGCGAACCTGAAGCTCGCCTGGTCCTTCTCGACCGGCGTGGTCCGCGGTCACGAAGCCGCGCCCATCGTGGCCAACAACACGATGTATGTGATCACGCCTTATCCAAACATCGTCTACGCGCTCGATCTGACACAGGCGGGCGCGCCTGTTAAATGGAAGTACGAGTCTAATCCGAGTTCGTCGGCGCAGGGTGTTGCTTGTTGCGACGTCGTCAATCGCGGTGTGGTCTACGCGGACGGAAAAATCTTTTTCAATACGCTCGACGCCCAGACTATCGCGCTCGATGCCGCGACTGGAACAGAAGTTTGGAAAACGAGAGTGGGCGACATCAACCAGGGTGAGTCGATGACGATGG
>DASSEB010000281.1:0-34274 GCA_035696765.1 Pyrinomonadaceae bacterium
TCACCCGAGCTATCAATCGGCTGTTTGCAACAGGCCGAACCGTTTTTAGCAAACCCGCTATGCCCGTAACGAGGGGCGCGGCGGCGGAGGTGCCGGTGACGTTCCAGTAACCGCCACCCATCTGCGTCGTGAGAATGTTTGTTCCCGGTGCGGCGACGCTTACGTTGGGCGCGCCCCAGTTGGACCACGAAGCGAGTTGGTCCACGTTGTCAGTGGCCCCGACAGAGATAAGGTTGGGCAATGCAAAAGACGCAGGATAGTAAGGACTCACGTTCAGATCACGGCCGCCATTGCCCGCCGAGCAGACAACCACCACGTTGCGCCGGTTCGCGCGGTCGATCGCGTCCTTCAACGCGACCGATTCACCGCTCGTGCCCCACGATAGATTGATCACCTGCGCGCCGTGTGCCACCGCATAGTCGATCGCTTCGACGGCGGCGGCGATATCGCCCGTGCCGGTGTTATCCAAAATTCTCAGGCTCATCAGGCTGGCGCGCCACATCACACCGGCTATGCCAACCGAGTTGTTACCCTCAGCGGCAATGATGCCGGCGATCGCCGTGCCGTGGCCCTGCTCGTCCTTGATCTCCGCGCTCTGCGCGACAAAGTCCCAGCCGTGCAGATCGCCACTCGCGCCGGGCGCGGGATTAATCCATTGATTGTTTGCCAGGTCGGGATGAGTGAAGTCGATGCCGCTGTCGATCACGGCGATCACTGTTGACATCGATCCCGTCGTCCTGGTCCAGGCGCTGCTCGCGTCAATATCTGAACCGAATCGCCCACCGTTCTGGCCCGTGTTGCGCAAACTCCACTGTTCACCAAACCGGGCATCGTTGGGACTCAGATCATCTTTGGAAACCAGAAAGTTCGGCTCGGCGAACTCAACTTGCGGGTTTTGCAGTATCTCCAGCACCACAGTGGCCGCATCACGGCCCGCAGACAATTCCAGTTTCTCGACACCGGAATCACCCTGGAGTTGCTTCTTCCTGCGCGTGCCATGGGCCGCGATGATTGTGTCTTTGTCCTGTTGCGACACTCCTGCTCGAAACCTCAAAAGCAATTCACCCGGACGGATAGCTGGCGGATCCTGAGCCCGGATTGAACTCGCTGCTTTCCGGGTGGGACCTGATGGGAGGGCAGTTACAACGGGAGCACACGTTAAGAGTACCAGAACGTAAGAGAGGAATAGGGTCAAAAACACGCGCAACTGCGCGTATGGTGAAGTTGAGGCGATTGTCATGAGGATACTCCATGGGCCGTGAGCTCTTTCCGAATTGAGATTGAGAAGTTACTGCGCCCCCGTCGGTGAAGCGGCAAAATGGGGCACACCACTCAAAGCTGACACGATAAGTGGTCCTAAGCCGTGCTCTATCTGTTATGACTGATCACAACCATTAATCTCATGAATATCCCGCTGGAATTAGCCGTTCGTCACATTAGTTAACGAGGACGTCCATATACAATGGGTGAGCAGTGACGAACATTACGTACAAAGCTAACAAGGACCTCAAAGAAGAATTTTATCGGCGCGAGGCTTGAGAGAGAGAGAGATGCCAGCCCGAGACGAGTAACGGCTGAAAACTCTACTGGTAACGGCGGTGGGTGTCAACGAAAATGTATTTTGACCAAATCGTTGACAACCTCAAGTTCGAAGTGTATATGGTTTGCGCACTAGCGCAAAATTCCGCAGCTCTAAGTTGTCTCTCGCCTCACATCGAGGTGAGCTAGCACTCTCAAGGAGGTTCAATCTATGACGCAATGGTTGAGGGTTCAAACCGTGGTTTGGGCGGCGTTCGCAGTTGTCGCACTGCTGAGTCTTACCGCAGGCGCAGGCGCCGTTCAGGGTGATAAAAAGATTCGATTGTTAGACGATTGTGAACCAACGACTTTCAATGCTGTACTCGGTGACGGTGCATGCATCGGTAATGGACATACCACATTTGCCGAATTCATCGAGGAACTCCAGGAAACGCAGGACGCACACAAATGGCGCAACCAGCCGAGCCAGATGCATCTCAATGTTGGACGCCCGACACTCATTGAGAATCGCGGCGGTGAAGTACACACCTTTACGCACGTGGCTGCCTTCGGCGGTGGCTTCGTGAACCAACTTAACGGCATCTCCGGCAACCCGGTACCGGCGCCCGAATGCCTTGCCTTAGGAATGATCAATTTCATCCCGCCCGGCGCAGTTGAAGAAGGCCCGACCGCGGGAACTTCCGAACTTCCAATCGGTATATCTCGGTTTCAGTGTTGCATACATCCATGGATGCGCACTGTGATTGAAGTCGCGAGCCCTGGTCCACCAGAAAACTCTTCTAAGCCAGATGCAGCAGAGCGACATGCGCATCATCACTGATAACGTGACATGAATATAGGAAGACGCGCAGCTAACGACTGCGCGTCTTCGCTTTGTCCTCTCCTAACTTCTCCAATTCGCGTTGGAAATAGTCGCGCCAGCTTTCAGGAAGCCCGTCGAGTGAAACAGCACGGCGCAGTAAATCGACGTTGCGTTTCTCCTCGACGTATAACCGCGTGATGTCCGAGATCTTCAAGGCGTCATTGTTTCGCTCGAGCAACTCAATTTCATCTCCCGCGGCAACCGTGCCTTCCTGTGCCACGGCAAAGTAGAAGCCAGTGCGACCGCTCGCGAGAAATCTTCGGAGTATGTCGGAACGCCCGAACCGGATACCAAGTTTGTAGCAAGGCATGCGCGGCTGAGTGACCCTCAGCACCGCTGAGCCAACTCGAAATTTGTCCCCGATCCCCAGTTCACTTTCATAGAGTCCCGTAGTCGTAAAGTTTTCCCCGAACATACCCCACGGCAGTTTCATGTCCGGCAGCTCGTGTTTCCAATACTCGTAGTGTTCTGACGGGTACCCGTAAACCGCTTTGTACGGTCCGCCATGGACCGAAAGATCAGACTGGCGATCGCCCTCCAGATTGAGCGTTCTAAGTACAACCGGACCTGTGACAGGCTCTTTGAAGATCCCTGTCGACACAGGCTCACCGTTATGAATCACAAGTTTCGGCAGGCCGACATTCAAAGAGACAATCTTCATCTCATTCTTTGTCCAGCTTCAGCGCGAGTGAGTTCATGCAGTAACGCAGACCCGTAGGACGTGGACCATCGTTAAATACGTGGCCCAGATGCGAGCCGCAGCGCCGGCATTTAACTTCCGTCCGCACCATGCCCAACGTGGCATCAGTCTCTTCCTCGACGCTGTCTCGAGATATCGGCGCATAAAAGCTGGGCCAACCAGTGCCTGAATCGAACTTTGTAAGCGAACTAAAGAGCGGCAGTCCGCAAGCAGCGCAACGGTATGTCCCTTTGTCGTGGTTGTCCCAATATACGCCGGTGAACGCGCGCTCAGTTCCCGCCTCACGCAGGACGTGATACTGCTCGGGCGAGAGCTCTTTTCGCCACTGCTCTTCGGTTTTCACAACTTTGTCGGTCATTGACTTCTCCCCCGCATTCTCTGCAAGTAGCTGTTGAATTGATTGCTCGGTCTCGGCATACGCGCCTTCACCAACGTGCATCCAGCGGATCTTCCCCGCTTTATCGAGCAGGAAGACTGTGGGCCAGGCGTTGACCTTGTACGCGTTCCACGTGGCGTACTCGTTATCGGTAACTACCGGATACTTGATGCCCAGCGACGCCACTTCCTCGCGCACGGTGTCGACTCTTCTCTCGGTATCAAACTCGGGCGAGTGTACGCCGACAACCGTCAAGCCTTTGTCTTTGTAGCTTTCGTGCCAACGCTTCAAATAGGGCAAAGTGTTGCGACAGTTGTAGCAGCCAAAAGTCCAGAAATCGACGAGCACGACGCGCCCGCGCAGATCCTGAAGTTTGAGTGGTGCCGAGTTAATCCATGTTCCGGTCGCGAATTCCGGCGCCGGCTTCGCGTCCGACGATTTGTCGTGTGGAATCATCTGCGTCGTCCCGCTGGTGAAATGCCGAATGCCGCGGTCGAGCACTTCGATCGGTCCCCAGCCTTTCGCATAGCCGGCGGTTACGATCACGGTTGACACGAATGCGAGCAGCCCCACGGCAATGATGTTCTGTTTGTGCATTGTTCTTCCTTCCCAGGCCTCGTTGGCAAAAACTTTTCTCCCACAAAGACGCAAAGCCGGCCCTTAAAACTGCGGTAACGCAGCTTTGCACGAGGTTTCCCACACATTAGTCGCGCCAGACCGCCAAATCCTTACACAACCATGATTCAGCGTAAAACCAGGCAAGTCGTCGTGCCGTGTGCGTACAGCTTTCCGGACTCGTCGACGATCCGCCCCTCGGCGGTGGCCGTCCGGCCGCCAACGTGAATCACCTTCGCTTCGCAGCGCACACGCCCTGTTTCCGCCGTCATCGCCCGAACGAAATTAACTTTAATCTCCAGCGTTGTATAACCAACGCCCGCCGGCAGCGTTGAATGGACCGCGCAACCCATCGCCGAATCGAGCAATGTCGCCGCGAGGCCGCCGTGCACGACGCCGATCGGGTTGTAGTGGTATTCCGCGGGATTGACTGCGAAGGTCGCAGTGCCTTCGTTCAATTCCACGAGGTCAAAGTTCAGTAACGAAGCGAACGGCGGTGGCGGCAACTCACCCGCCACGATCTTCCGCAGGAACTCGATACCAGACAATCCTCGGCCTGCTTCAGCGAGCCGGCGCGGATCTTCCCAGTTAACTGTACGCGTCTGCTCTGAACCGTTGTGTGGCATTAGTTTAGTCGACTTATAAGGTCCGTGCTCTCGCAAAAAAACGCAATGAGGAATCTTCAATCCAGAGTGACCGAAGCAGTCATTTCAAAATGACAACCCTCGAATCAGTTTGACTCCCCATCCTGATTTAACCCGTTTCGCGCGTCAAAAATTCCCTGTTATCTGAAGGCATTACACAGAATCCGTCAACGGCACAGGCCATGCAAACTGGCCCGTCGATGGTGAAACACCGCTCTGTGTAAACGAACACGGTTGAATCTACGGGGTAATAGATGAAAAACATTAAGCCAGTCTTCACCGCCTCATTAGTATTGGGCGCTCTTGTCCTGAGCCTCTACGCGCTGGGACCTAATCCAAAAAGTGTCAGCGCCGAGTCGAATGGTTCATCCATTCCTGCTAAGGCGAAGCGCAGCACGGGTGAAAAGATTTCCGATACCCTGCGCGCTCGAACTGCCGGTGATGAGATCGTTCAAATCATCCTTCAACTCAATGCGAAACCGACCGGAAGGCTGAACGCCTTACTGCAACGCAACGGCATTCGCGTGAAAGATGTTTTTGGCGAATTCAATTCCGCCGTTGTCGAGTTGCCGTCCAGTGTCCTTTCGCAACTAGCTGAATTCGACGAAGTAGAGTTCATTTCGCTCGATAGAGAAGTTCATCTGTTCGGGCACGTCGAGAAGACCACCGGCGCAGCTTTCATGCGCACGCAGTCCGGCAACAGTGGCTTCAAGGGCAAGGACGTGAACATTGCGGTGCTCGATTCAGGGATCGATAAGGACCACCATCAGATCGGAAGCAGAATCGATGCGCAGCTTGACTTCACCGGCGAGGGCCGAGTCGACGACGTTTACGGTCACGGCACGCACGTGGCCGCACTCGCAGCCGGAGCGGACCACGTTGCGCATGGTGCATACACCGGCGTCGCGCCTGAGGCAAAAGTAATCAACCTTCGCGTGCTTAATTCGCAGGGACTTGGCGCCGTATCGAATGTGTTGAAGGCGCTCAACTGGCTTATCGCGCCAGTCGATCCGACGAAACCTCTCGGCGACAAAAACTATCAGAAGTACAAAATCAGAGTGGTCAACATGAGTCTTGGCGCACCTGCGGTGGACTCGTACAAAGATGACCCGCTCTGTATCGCAGCTCGACGTCTCGTCAATGCCGGCCTCGTAGTAGTAGCGGCTGCCGGCAACGACGGCACCGACGCTACGGGCCGTAAGATCTATGGACGCATTCACGCGCCGGGTAATGAGCCGGCGGTGATCACTGTCGGCGCTACCAACACCTTCGGCACCGATGTGCGTGCTGATGACGGTGTAACGACGTATAGCTCGCGTGGGCCGACTCGCAGTTATCGAACGGTATCGGGCGTCAGGTATTACGATCACATCATCAAGCCCGATCTCGTCGCTCCTGGAAACAAACTCATTTCCGCGGAAAGCCGCGCCAACAGACTTATTACTGATTACCCGCAACTCGAATGCACTCCCAACAGCGCGAGCTATCACAAGATGATGCGAATGAGTGGCACTTCCATGGCTACGCCACTCGTCTCCGGCGCCGCCTCGCTGCTGTTGCAGGCGAATCCGAAACTTACACCAAGTCTCATAAAGATGATTCTGATGTACACGGCTCAGCCCCTGGCCGGTTACAACATGCTCGAACAAGGCGCTGGTGAACTTAACATCGAAGGTGCAATGCGCCTGGCGAAGTTAGTTCGCACAGACTTGTCGAATGCGACACCGTTGGGCGCACCGCTGCTGATCACAAGCACACCACCCAGCCCTTATACCTCGCTGGATGGTTACACCTTCACGTGGGCCCAGGGCATCCTGCTCAATCGTGGATATGCGACCGGCATTAACCTGATCACGAAATATCATCGAATCTACGATCTGGGAGCGGCCATTGGCGATGGCGTTGCAGTTGGTGATGGCGTCGCGATCGCGGATGGTGTCGCGATTGGCGACAACATCCTGACGAGTACTGGGGTTGCGATCGGCGACGGCCAGATCTTCTTTCTCGGTGTCAGCCTCGCGACTGGTGTCGCCATCGGTGACGGCGTTGCGGTTGGCGACGGCATTTTATTCTCAGACGGTGTTGCGATCGGCGATGGAGTAGCCATCGGAGACAGCAGTCCACTCTGGGCGTTGTCAGTTCTCGTTGGTGGTGACACCACCGATGGAATGGACGCCATACAGGAAGACGGCACGATCCAGTAACCCGAGACCATTCGAGAGGACACCACTATGGCCAGCATCGCTTATCAATTTGAAACGAACTTCCCGGCGCCACACGAGTCGTCTTCGTTGTTGGACACCCCCATCAATATCAGTTCTCTATCGCGAGGCGACGAAGATGAAGTGCTGACTGCACTGTCAGCGCCGTCTCTGACGAACGTCATCATGAGCGGATTCGTCCGCGACAACGGTTTAGTCAACGATCTTAATCGCGGCCGCTTCTACGCGTGTCGCAACGAGCAGAGTGAACTCGAGGGCGTCGCTCTCATAGGTCACTCGATCCTGTTCGAAGCGTTCAGCGACAACGCCATTCGAGCTTTCGCCACCTTCGCACGGCGTGAGCAGCCGGCTCATTTACTTATGGGCGAGCACACGGCGGTGCAGAAATTCTGGAGCTACTACGCAGGCAAGGAACAGTCGCCGCGCCTGGTTTGTCCCGTCGTCTTTCTTCGTCGTGATAAGCCGGTCCATGAAAGTGCATCAGTCGACGGCCTGCGTCCGGCAACGAAAGAAGATCTCGAACACGTCGTTCTTGCACAGGCGGCGATGGCGTTCGAAACGAGCGGAGTCGATCCGTTGAAGAAAGATCCGGCTGGTTTTTGCAAGCGCTATTTGCGACGCATTCAACAAGGACGAGTTTGGGTGTTGCTGAAAAACGATCGGCTGGTCTTCAAGACAGACGTCATCGCGGATACGCCGGAAGCTACCTACATCGAAGGCGTTTACGTTAGTCCCGAACAGCGCGGAAAAGGCATTGGGCGAACTTGCGTCAACGCTCTCACACAAATCTTTCTTCAGCGCACCAAAGCGGTTTATCTGTTCGTTGAGCAGGAAAACACGCGCACACAGTCATTCTATATGAACCTGGGATTCAGCACTGGCGGGCAATTTGATCTCCTCTACTTCTAAACGCTGAGCCTGTGCTGAGGTTACATGACCGCGTCTGCCGGCAATCAAAACTTGACACAACGATACATGTGGCTCATCGTAGCCGCCGGCGCCACGGTCTTTGGTTACTCCTGCTACACCTTACCCTATCAACAACTCGACTTTCGCTTTCTCCTGTTGTTTTCACTGACAATCGGTATCAGCTCGGGGATTGGCATTCGAGTTCCGCGTGTGAACACGACGATCACCGTCGCCGACAGTTTTGTCTTTCTCACCCTCCTTCTTTATGGCCCGACGGCCGCGGTGATAGTCGCCGCCGGGGATGGGCTAAGCTCCGGGCTTCGCATTAGCAAGAAGTGGATTACTGTCTTCTTCAACGCCTCGGCAACCAGCCTGGCCGTCTTCATGACTGGCGCCATCTCGCAGAGTCTTTTTGGTTCACACATCAATATTGCGAGCCAGCCATACTCAGCCATCGTCATACTTCTGTGTGTCGCGGCTCTTGTCCAATATCTCTCGCACACGTGGCTGGTGGCGATCTGTCTCGCCCTTAAATCTAATCGCCCGATCTCGCAAACGTGGGCCACGCATTACCTCTGGTCTTCACTGACTTACTTCGTCGGCGCATTCGTTGCCGGCGCCATTCTCAAGTTAGAGACGACGATCAGTTTCTACGCCGTCCTGGCTCCGCTTCCAATCATTTCGATAATTTACTTCACGTACGAGAAGTATCTGGAAGACATCAGGGCGACTGCGGCGCAGGCAGAGCGAGCTGAGCGCGAGCGTGCTGAGGCTGAACACGCCCGTGCCGAGGCGGAGCGGCTGCGCGCCGAACAAGCAGAGCTTCACGTTGAGGAGTTGAATCGTTACGTGGAAAAATTAGAACGGACCAGCAGAGAGCTACAAGAGAGCCGTGAACACTTTCGACACGCGGCCTTCCACGACGCTCTCACAGGACTGCCCAACCGCACGCTCTTCACGGATCATCTTCGTGTCGCGCTCGGACGCGCCCGTCAAAACGATCAATATCTCTTTTGTGTGCTCTTCCTCGATTTGGACCGTTTCAAAAACATCAACGACAGCCTGGGCCACCCCTGCGGCGACGAACTGCTGATGCTCGTAGCACGCCGCCTCGAAGCATGCATTCGGCAAACGGACATGGTGGCGCGTTTTGGCGGCGACGAATTCGCAATCCTGCTCGACGGTATTCAGGATCCCTCGGATGCGGCCGGCGTAGCCGAGAAAGTACAGAACGCGATCTCCGCGCCGTTCAAACTTCACAACCATGAAGCCGTCACAACCGCAAGTATTGGCGTAGCACTCGGAACACACAATTACTCCGAAGCCGAGGACGTGATTCGTGACGCCGACACGGCCATGTATCGAGCGAAGGAACATGGCAAAGCTCGTTTCGAGATTTTTGACACGGCGATGCATACGCGCGCCGTCACTCTGCTGCGGCTGGAAAGCGATTTTCGACGCGCGCTCGAGCACCAGGAACTGTGCGTCTATTACCAGCCGATTGTTTCAATCGCGACTGGAGAGCTACACGGCTTCGAGGCACTCGTGCGCTGGCAACACCCGGAGCGCGGCATCATCCTTCCCAATGACTTTATTCCCCTTGCGGAAGAGACCGGCTTGATCGTGCCGCTGGGATTACGTGTACTCCGTGAAGCGTGCAATCAACTACGCCTTTGGCAGCAGCGCTCAGTGTTCAATCGTAACTTGATAATGAGCGTGAACCTTTCGGGCAAACAACTGATGCAACCGAGTCTCACCGAACAGATTCAGTCAGTCTTGCGTGAATCGCAGCTCGATCCATGGCACCTGAAACTGGAAATCACGGAAACCGTCGTGATGGAGAATTCGGAGTTAGCGGCAATCACGTTGGCAAAGCTTCGCGGGCTCGGCGTTCGTTTGAGTATCGACGATTTCGGCACCGGCTACTCGTCGTTGAGTTATCTCAACCGCTTCCCGGTTGATACGTTGAAAATCGATCGCTCGTTCGTAACCAGGATGAGCCAGGCTGATGAAAACCTTCAGATAGTGAAAACGATTGTGACGCTTGCAGGCAATCTTGGGATGGAAGTGATAGCCGAAGGAGTCGAAACCGAAGATCAGTTGGACCTCTTAAAAGGATTGAACTGTCAGTACGCCCAGGGTTATCTCTTCTCTGAGCCGTTGGACACAACCGACGCGGAGATGTTCATCCAGCATGCTGCACAGACGATAGAGGCAAATGTGCCGGCTTTAGCGAGGGCGGAATTCGCGATGTGAAGAATCAGGCCGCTCGGGTGACGGTAACGGGAAACTCACTGACTTGAAGATCTCGCGCGCGGTTTCGAGCATCGCAGGATCGCTACTCTCGACTCTCATGTAGAGCTGCACTTCGCCCTTCTCCCAATTCCCAACATTCAGTTCCGCACGATAGATCCGCTTCCCGTCGATGGTTTGCCGGTAAGCGCGGATGTTTGCGCGCTTGCCGCCGATGCGCGTGATCGACTCCTCGTAATCGTGCATCGACGCTTGTCGTCGATCGTTATACGAAGGCGACTCGGTTTGCCCCCAGACGTAGATCAGCTTCGTTCCACGTTTGTGATACTCCGCACGCACGTCATCTCCTGCGTCCTTCGTAAACCCCGCAGGCAATCGGAAACTAAATAGACCGTTGGCGTCGATCGTTTGCCAGTCCTGTAACACTGGCGCCGAAAAGCACGCGGCGAGCAGTAGAATCATCGTAAATCTGCAATTCATATAAATCCTTGTCCAACCGGCCTTCCGGAGTTTGACGTTCCAGAGTCACCTTGTATAATGCGCCCTCCTCTCAATATCAAGAGGGTCAACCAGCACCAATTCAGCCTGCCTCTTCTCTTCTCTTACGAGGTTTAATAGGAGAACGAGCGGTCCCTGGAAGTCGGCGCTTTACCGAAAGGAACATCCAACCCCATGCGTAGTCTCATTACGTCGATGACCTTGATCTGTATCTTCCTGATGAACGGCGTGACATCCCTCGCGCACAGCAATCATTCGAAAGCGCGCGTCGAGCGCAAAGGATCCAACTCTTCGCCTCGCCAAAAGCAGGCGAGTACAAAACGTGAATCTCGAAAAGCTGAATCCCGTAAAGAAGTAGCTGCCCGCCGCAAACTAATCAAACGCAACCCCCGGCTCGCGTCTCTATTCAAGGGCGAATCAGAGGAAGAGGTGCTCCGCTCCGATCAGCCTCGCGAAGCGATTGAGTGGTATCTCCAAAAGCGCCTGCCAAAAGGCGAGAAACAGTTGCCGATCGAACGCTACTTCGCCGCCAAAGAGAAGATCAAGCAGATGAAGCGCTTCTCGACGGCAAACAACAAGAACCTGCCCCCGCAGGCTGAAGCAAACGATACTGAAGAAGTTCTGGACGGAGAGTTTCCGAATAGTACGGGCGGCGGCGGCGCAGGCGATGGTAGTGCGTCCACGAGCGGAGTACTCGGCTCCTGGCAATCTATCGGGCCGGGTAACGTCGGCGGCCGCACACGCGCGTTGCTCATCGATCCGACCAATCCCGACGTTATGTACGCCGCAGCGGTTGCCGGCGGCATTTGGAAAACAACTAACGCCGGCGCGACGTGGCTGCCCCTCAACGACTTCCTCGCGAACATCGCAGTCACTTCCCTCGCGTTCGATTCGAGCAATCCCAACACGATCTACGCCGGCACCGGCGAAGGATACTTCAATGCGGACGGCGTTCGCGGAGCAGGCATATTCAAGACGACTGACGCCGGCGCGCACTGGACGCGATTACCCGCGACAGTGTCTAACTCAAACTTCTTTTTCGTGAATAAGATTGTCGTCAGCCCGGTGAACGGCCAGCACGTCTATGCTGCGACTCGCACCGGCGTGTGGCGCAGTCTCGACGGTGGATCAACCTGGAATCAGGCCATCGTTTCCAACGTTGCTAACGGCGCAAACGGCGCCATGGATCTCGTGATGCGTACCGATCAGGCGACGGACTACATCTTCGCCGCCGTCGGCACGTTCTCACGCTCACACATCTTCCGCAACACGGACGCAGGCGGTGCGGGAACATGGGAAGACGTTTACTCCGAAGCGAACATGGGTCGCACGTCGCTCGCCATCGCACGGTCAAATCAAAACGTCATCTACGCGATGTCGGCATGTATCTCATGCGGTGCGGGCACGAATCCAAACTTCCCCACCGCGTCTTATACCGATGGTCTGCTCGCTGTCTTCCGCTCCAATTCGGCGGGCGATGCGGGCTCATGGACCGCACAGGTCCGCAACACCAGCCCCAACCTCCAGGACACGCTGCTGCTCACCAACCCTGTCAACGGCGCATTGACGCAATGCGGGTTTGGCACCAGCCAGTTTCTGAATCAGGGGTGGTACGACAACGTGATCGCAGTCGATCCGACCGACCCGGAAAAAGTTTGGATCGGCGGAATCGACTTGTTCCGCTCGGATAACGGCGGCGTCAACTGGGGTGTTGCCTCGTACTGGTGGTTCCAGGGCAACGGCACTCCACCAAACAACGGCGACCCGCAACTCGTTCACGCGGACAACCACCTCATCGCCTTCCATCCAAACTACAACGGTACAACCAATCAAACGATGTTTGCCGGCGACGATGGCGGCATCTACAAAACCGACAACGCAAACACAGGCAACGTCGGCTACGTCAACGGCACAACGCCGGGCGGCGGCACGATCACACCAACGAGTCCGATCTGCGGTAATGAATTTACTCCGGGCGGCTTTTTCACCGTTCCGTCCCCGGTTATCTGGAGTACGTTGAATAACGGTTACGCCGTTACACAGTTCTACCATGGTCTTCCATATCCGAACGGTCAAACCTACTTCGGAGGCACGCAAGACAACGGTACGAATCGCGGCACAGACGCTGCTGGTCCAAATGCGTGGTCACGCATCAATGGCGGTGACGGCGGATATGTTGCCGTGAATCCATCGAACACCAACACTCTGTACCTCGAAACGACCGGACTCTCCTTGCGTCGTTCAACAAACGGCGGCGCGAGTTTCGCCTCCGCTGTTTCCGGCATCAGCGGCGACGCCTTCCCGTTCATCACAGTGTTTAGAATGGACCCGGCGCAGCCCGCTCGTTTGTGGATCGGCGGGCGGTTCATGTGGCGCACGGACAACGCCGCGGGCCTCTGGACCAGGACCAGCGATGCGCAGCAAACCGGCGGATCGATCACGGCCATAGCGATTGCTCCAACGAATTCCAACATCGTGATCGATGGAGCAGCGTCAGGCCAGCTTCGCCGCACTACCGCGGCGCTGACCGCGAGTGCCGCCAGCGCTTTGAATAGCGTTTGGCTGCAAAGCTTCACGCCGCGCGGTAACGGCAACGGTACGATCTCATGGGTCGAGTACGATCCGACGAATTCGTCGAACGTCTGGGCCACAATCTCAAACTTCAACGGCGTCGCGAACGTCAACGGCACCAGCGCTGGTCACGTCTTCAAAAGCACGAACGGTGGCGCAACGTGGACACTCGCCGACGGAACGCAGACGCCCGGGAACGTCAATGCAATTCCCGACATCCCGGCGCACAGCGTAGTTGTCGATCCGAATGATAACCAACGCATCTACGTCGGCACTGACCTGGGCGTGTTCGTCTCGCTCGACGGCGGGCAGAACTGGGCGCGTGAGACGACGGGTTTTTCGAACGTCGTCGTCGAGTCGCTCTCGGCAATAAACACCAATGGCGTAACGACGTTGTTTGCGTTCACACATGGTCGCGGCGCTTTCAAGGTCACGATTCCGGCGTCGTGCGCAACTGTCTCGCCGGCGAGCCAGGCTTTCTTCTCGCCCGGCAACAGCGGCAGCGTGACGGTGACGAAGAACCTGTCAGCCACTGCTCCCTGCGACTGGAACGCGGTGAGTAACAGTTCCTTCATCACTATCGATTCCGGAGCGAGTGGTAATGGAAACGGCAGTGTGAACTTCACGGTCGCGCAGAATACAACCGGCGCTGCACGCGTGGGCACACTCACCGTTGCCGGCCGCACGGTGACGATCACCCAGGACGCTGCTCCGCTCGCCAGCAACGACACCGCCAGCACAGATGAAGACACTCCGGTCAACATCAACGTGCTTGCGAACGACGTCGAGCCGGACGGCGACACCCTGAACATCAGTTCAGTAACACAAGGTGCAAACGGAACTGTCTCAACCAATCCGGACAAGACACTGAAGTACTCGCCCGCGCAAGACTTCTTCGGCAGCGACTCGTTCACTTACACGGTGGATGATGGACACGGCGGCACGTCGACAGCGACTGTTAACGTCACCGTCAATGCCGTGAACGATGCGCCGGTATTCACCATCAACCTGCTGTCGCAGACCGTTCAGTACAGTGACCCGATCACACCGGTGACCGTTTCTGTTTCGGACGTCGACGATGCAACGGCGGATTTGACGTTATCAGTTCTCTCGTCCTTACCGGCGGGACTGACTGCCACGCCAAACGGCGCCGGATCGTTGACCATCTCGGGCAATCCGCTCGTTGTGGCGGGTGTTTATCCGATTAACCTAAAGGTCGTCGACCCACACAACGCGACGACGAATGCGACAGTCACGATTACGGTAAACAAGGAAACGGCGGAAACCTCGTTCACTGGCGACATGAGCGTCGTAACTGCTGGTCCAACCGTAACCACGGCAACGGTGCGCCTCGGCGCGCACCTGACTCAGGACGCGGACGGGGCGGCAGGCGATACTGCGCTGGCGACCGTGAGGTTTGAGTTGTTCAAGTCCAACAACCTGAGCAACACACCTGACATCGTTCTTCCAAATGTGCCGGTTGACGGCAACGGCGATGCGCTGACGTTCCTTCCGGGCGTTGCGGCAGACACGTATGTCGTCTTCGTTAAGATCGAAGCGACAAACGGATACTGGACCGCAAGTACCGTGGGGCTTGGCACGATCAACGTTGCGATTGGTTCTAACGATCAGCAAACGGCCGGCGGCGGTTGGGTGGCTGATACCGGAAGTGCGAACGGAAGGGGGAACTTCGGGTTCACTGTTCGCAACGACAAGGGCTCGCCGAGGGGTAGCTCGATCTACCTCTTCCGCGGGACCGACGGCTTCAACTACGTCGTGAAGAACAACAGTTGGCAGGGTGGGTTCCTAAACTTCTCAACTGAGCCTGGAACGAGTGTGTTGAATCTTTCATCGTTCAAAGGCAGGTGCGTGGTTCAGAAGATCGATCCGAGCACGGGCCTGGTCGTCCAATCGTTGGGCAACTTCACGTTCACCGTGGACGCGCGCGATGGAGACCTGTTGGTGCCGCGCCAGGGCGATGCCTACGCGATCACGATCCTTGACAGTAATGGCGTGATCTGGCGCCGCGTCGGAACGAACACTGCGCTGTTACCGCTCGGTGGTGGCAACGTGCTCGTCAAGGGCAAGTAGTCGAACCGACACGACCTAAAACTGCAGGGCGGTCTTCGAACTTTCGAGACCGCCCTTTTGCTTGCATAATGACGTTTATGAATCGCACCGACTTCACCCGACGGGAGTTCTGCGGAATAACTGTGAGTAGTCTTATGTCACTTTTAATTGGAAATGCTTGTCGTCGCACGGCAAGTGCGAACGACGGGAGACTCGCGGCGCGTCCGCACAATGGTGTTAAGACAACGGCCGCTGATCGGATCATGCTCGGCCTGGATCGCGAGCGCGATGCGATTCTTCAATTACCTAAAACACCGGGTAAGTCTTCATTGCCTTTGTTGGTTATGCTGCACGGCGCGACACAAAGTGCGGAAGACATGTTTTGGTATCTCGATTCGACGCCCGAGGAGACGGGAGTCGCGGTGCTTGCACCCAATTCTCGGGACACCACTTGGGATGCGATTGGCGGCCAAAGTTTCGGCGTCGATGTGGAATTCGTAAATCGTGCTCTTGAACGCACCTTTGAAACCGTTGCGATCGATGCAGCGCGCATTGCGCTTGGCGGGTTCTCCGATGGCGCGACGTATGCACTCTCGCTCGGGCTGATCAATGGCGATCTCTTCAATAGCGTGGTCGCCTTCTCACCCGGTTTCATAATCGACGGCACTCCACACGGCCAGCCACGCATCTTCATCTCACACGGCACACGCGACCACATTCTTCCCATCGACCGCTGCGGCCGCCGTCTCGCCGCCGGCCTGAAGTCCCTCGGCTACAACGTGACTTTTCGTGAATTCGACGGCGACCACGAAATCCCCAACGACATCGCCCGCGAAGGCCTCTTATTTGTTTAGCCACAAAGAGGCACCAACAGCCACAAATATGAACTCGTGTGCTTTTGCGCTTTCTGTGGCTTCGGTATCATCTTCACTCCAACCAATCCGCTCTCAGGAGGACGATTAATGTTCAGGAAGCGTTTTAACGAATGTACCTTGAGTGTGCTGATTGCAGCGCTCGCTGTTGTGTCGGTCAGCACAGCAAGCGCCCACGCGCAAAGCAAGGTTCCACTGACGCACGAAGCGATGTGGATGATGAAGCGTGTTGGGGCGCCGGTGCCGAGTCCGGATGGGAAGTGGGTTGTGTTTTCATTGGTTGAGCCGTCTTATGATGAGAAGGAACAGGTTTCTGATTTGTGGATCGTTCCGACGGATAGAAGTGCAAAGCCTCGGCGCTTGACGTTCAGCAAGGGTGGCGAGAGCGGTGTGGCGTGGAGTCCCGATAGCAAGCAGATCGCGTTTTCAGCAAAGCGCGAAGGTGACGATGCAAGTCAGGTCTACGTGTTGAATGTTGCTGATGGTGGTGAGGCGGTGCGCGTCACTTCACTTTCCACGGGCGCACGCTCGCCGCAATGGCGACCGGACGGCAAAGCACTGCTCTTTGTGAGCACGGTCTATCCGGGTGCGGCTGACGACGAAGCAAACAAGAAGATCGCCGCGGAGCGCAAAGCGCAAAAATATCGCGCACGCGTTTACGAAAAGTTTCCTATTCGTAATTGGGACAAGTGGGTTGAAGACACGCAGTCGCACCTGTTTATTCAAGACACCCAGCCCGGAGCTAAAGCGAAAGATCTGCTTGCAGGAACGAAACTCGTCAACGAACGCGGCTTTGCGGGGCGCGTGACTGATGCCGGTGACGAACTCGATGCTGTTTGGACACCCGAAGGCGACGCAATCGTCTTCGTTGCGACGACGAACAGAGACGCAGCCGCCTACGCAAATACAACGATGTCGCTCTTCAAAGTACCGGCAAACGGTGGCGAGCCGGTTCGATTGACGACGAGCGGCGACAGCTTCAGCCGTCCTGCCTTTCGACCAGACGGCAAAGCGCTCTACGCGATTTTCAACGCCGACAGTAACAATAAGGTTTACAACGTCGACCGCCTCGCAAAGATCACGGGGCCGAGTACACCCGAGATCCTAACTGCCAAATTCGATCGCTCGGTGGGCAGCTTCGCATTCACACCCGATAGCAAATCGATTTACCTGACAGCGGAAGAAGCAGGCAACGAGAAGATCTTCATCATGCCCGCAGACGGTAGCGAAGTGACGCTGGCCATGGACATGATGCGCGGCGTTTACACCAACCTGAAGATTCCCACCAAAGCATCTTCAACGATGTTGATTGCAAACTGGGAAAGCGCGATCAATCCGCCCGAAGTCTTTCGTGTGGATTTGAAAACAAAAACGCAGCACGCGCTGACATCATTCAACGACGAGCAACTCGCGAAGATCGACTGGCAACCGCTGCGTCATTTCTGGTTCACCAGCAAGGCCGGTAAACGCATTCACAACATGATCGCGCTGCCGCCTAACTTCGACGAGAACAAGAAATACCCGCTGCTCGTCGTCATGCATGGTGGACCACATAGCATGTGGCGCGACAACTGGGGACTGCGTTGGAATTACTTCATGCTCTCGCGGCCCGGTTACGTGGTGTTGTTGACGAACTATTCGGGGTCGACGGGATTTGGTGAAGCGTTTGCACAGAGTATTCAGGGAGATCCATTCAAGGGACCAGCAAACGAGATCAACGAGGCTGCCGACGAAGCGATCCGGCTTTACGCCTTTGTCGATGGATCGCGTCAGGCTGCGGCGGGCGCAAGCTACGGTGGCCATCTCGCAAACTGGATGCAAGCTACACAGACGCGTTACAAGGCATTGATCAGTCATGCCGGTCTGATCAATCTCGAGTCGCAATGGGGCACGAGCGACACGATCTATTCGCGCGAAGTTAATAACGGCGGTCCGGTTTGGGAACAAGGACCGGTCTGGCGCGAGCAAAACCCAATTCGTCTGGCGAAGAACTTCCGTACGCCGATTTTGCTTTCCGTTGGCGAGAACGATTTCCGCGTGCCGCTCAATCAAACTCTGGAAAACTGGAGCGTGCTGCAACGTCTGCGCATTCCGAGCCGCCTGATCGTCTGGCCCGACGAAAACCACTGGATACTGAAAGGCGAGAACAGCCGCTACTGGTACCAGGAGGTTTACGCGTGGCTCAAGAAATATTTGGATGAGCCACAAACAAGCACAAAATAGTTTGGCGAGTTCTTAAGATCGGATCTTTGGACGATACTTTTTGTGCATTTTGTGCCTCTTTGTGGCATGTTCTCGTTTCGCATTACAACCTACAACATTCATAAGTGTCGTGGCCTCGATCGACGCGTGCGGCCGAAGCGCATCGCTGAGGTCCTGAAGCAAATAGATGCCGACATCGTGGCGCTTCAGGAAGTCGTCGGCATGGATGAGGCGGCGCGCGAACACAACCAGGTGCACGCGATCGCTGATGAACTGGAAATGGATTTCCGCATCGGCGAGAACCGCAGGTTGCGCGGCGGCGCGTACGGCAACGCAGTGCTCAGCAGATTGCCGATCGCTGCCGATCGCAATCACGATCTCACGTGGCGCCTGTACGAACCGCGCGGCTGCCTGCAAGTCACAATCGCAAATTCCCAAACTACGCTGAACATCTACAACGTCCACCTCGGCACCGGCTTTTTCGAACGCCGCTACCAGGCACACAGATTATTCGACGTGATCTCAAACGTGTCCGCCCCGCGAATCGTCCTCGGCGATTTCAACGAATGGACCAGAGGTCTCACAACGCACCTACTCAGCTTTCATCTCAACAGCGCCGAGCCCGAACAACGTCTCGGCCGGGCGCGGACGTATCCCGGAGTGTTTCCCATCCTGCATCTCGATCACGTCTACTACGATTCGCTGTTAACGTTGAGGAAGATCTCGGTCCATCGCAGCAGGCTCGCACTCGCCGCCTCGGATCACCTGCCGATAGTTGCTGATTTCACGTATCAGTGATCTGACAGAGTCATTTCTGCTCTTTTTCGCCGCGAACCTGTAGACGATACGCGCGGTAAAGAAGTGCGAGTGAGATCCAGATTAGAACTACGACAAGCGGATAGATCAACGCGCGCGGAAAAAACCAAAACAAGATCGCGAGGCCCATTAGCAGCAAGCCGGAAGTCAGCATGATGCGGCTCTCGACGGGTTCAAGCACGCGACGGTTCGTGAATGCGGCTCCAACCGCATTGCCGATCCGGAGTGCTCCGGCAGCCGCACGTCCGCCGCTTCCGCCGCCACTCGTCATAACCGATCGTGGCTGGGTCGATGGTTTTGGCGCTCGCAGTTTGCGGTGTTCATCTAAAACTACTTCAGTCGAGTTCTCGAGATCCTGGAGATAAGTTTCCTCCATCTCTCGCGCAAACGGCGCGTCTTCAACGACAACGTCGAGTTCGAGATTTCCAAACCAGCTCGCAACGTTGAGATTTGTAGATCCGACACGCGCCCAGTTGCAGTCAGCTACCGCCGTCTTCGCATGCAGCATCGTCCCATTCCACTCGAACACGCGCACGCCGGCTTCGAGTAACGGACGGTAGCCTGCTCGCGACAACGGTTTCAAAACCGGAATGTCCGAAGCATTTGGTACGAGCAAACGCACGTCAACGCCGTCGCTTGCCGCTGCTCGCAGCGCTTGCACGTACGAAGTCGTGCCGGCGTAGTAAGCGTCAGTCAACCACAACTTTTTTCTTGCCAGTGTCGCGACGAGCTGATCGACGCGCAGCATTCCCGCACTCGCAGGCTCGCTGGCGACAACGCGAAGCTCCACGTCGCCTGCCGGCTCGATTGTTTCGCGTTTAGCGACTTCATCGGCCGGAAGATCGTCGCCGATCATGTCCCAAACGTTAGCGAATGCTCGTTCGATACTCCCTACTGCTGGTCCAAGCACTTCGATCCCCGTGTCGCGCCACGGTTCGAGGTTCTTTTCCGGTATACCGGTCCACATGCGGCCGACGCATAAGCCGGTAACGAAACCGATCTTTCCGTCGACAGTCAGCGTCTTGCGATGATCGCGACTCACCCAGCCCAACGGCGAATCCCATCGTGGCGGGTTGTAGCAGCGCACGTCGACGCCGCCCGCGCGCAGGTGATTCCAAAACGAGCGCGAGGCCTTGCCGAGTCCGCCCATCCAGTCGTAGATGAGGCGCACACGCACGCCTTCGCGCGCTTTCGCGGTCAGCGCATCGGCAAACATCCAACCGGCTTTGTCTTCATGAATGATGTAGCTCTCGAAGTGGATGTAGCGCTCGGCTGCTGCGATTGCGTCGAGCCACGCGGGGTAATTCTCTTTCGCGTCTTTGAGTAGCCGGACGCTGTTCCCACCGACGAGCGGCGCGCCAGCCGCGCGTGAGAAGGCCTGGTTGGCGAGTTTACGGACCGATGAGATCGCGTTTTTCTCGCGCCGGTAACGCTGTGCGTCTTTGCTCATCGTCTTGTTTAGTAAATGCGCGGCTAGTTTGCAGAACCTTGCGGAAAGGTACAAGTTGGCCCTCACAAAAGTCACAATTCGAAAACAAAGGGTAAGAAGAGAAAAGAGTTTGACGTTAAATTGCGACTATTCTGCGCGAGACTACGATGTAAATAGACTTATGCGCGGACTGTTTTTAGGGCTTTGTTTACTCGCGATTCCCGCATGCGGCACGAACCTGCTGCGCAATGAATCCAGTGTTGTACGGCCGAGTCCGACGAATACTCCGATCCGAGTGAATGCTCACCACGGCGGGCGCGACGCGGTCCATCACGTCGGCGGCGTCTTACGCTCGGCGAGGTGAACACGATCGCTCGTGCGCAGCGGGGTGAATGAGAAGCACGTGCTTTTTACATCAAGGAGGGAACTATGAAGAGGAAGAGAATATTCGTTTTTCTATTTGTACTTTGCTGCGCTGCGCTATTTCCGCTGCCAACGCAGAGTCACATGGATGGCACTCAACGAATCAATGGAACAGTCGTCAGCATCAGCGGGCGTTCCGCGGGGCGGTCGAGCCAGTTTTCATTGATCATCAACCGCTACACTGCTGCCGGCCAGTTGCGTGAGTTGAACGAAGCGCTTGGCCGTGGCGGGCAGAACGAGTTGCTCAAGACGCTTTCAAAGATGGACGCAGGAAGAATACAGTTTGGCGGCGGCGTCGGCGTTCCGGCAAATGCGATCATTCCGGATCAATGGGGCGACGGAGGCACAAAGCTCACCGTGCTTTACGAGCGCTACATTCGTTTCTTTGAACTGCGTTACGGCACGAGATCGCAGGACTACCCGGTCGGGTACGCGGAAATCTTCCTCGACCGCAACGGTCGTGGAGAAGGAACACTGATTCCGGCGGCGAAGGTTCGGATCCGAGGCGAGAACACGTGGGAGGTCGAAGATTTCGGTGTGCTCCCCGCGCGGCTGATGGGCTTGCGCGCGAGCGGACACGTTGAAGTTCGGTGAACCGTTTTTACCGGATCAAATACGGATTTATCGTGTCATCCGTGGTTCATTTAACGACTTGATGGAGCCGCGCCAGTTCGCGATTCACCTCGTTGAGTCGATTAAGCAGATCGAGGATTACAGCAGCGCCGGCGAAGTTGACTCCAAGGTCACGACGCAGGCGCTGCATTCTGCGCAACCGTATTACCGTCCGGCGCGGCACGAACTGTTCTCCTTGATCGTCGACTGTGTCGATTAGACCTTGTTGAGCAAGTCGCACAACTAACGATCGGCGCGCCCCGACGATATCGGCGACCACTTCGAGACTCAGCGGCTCATCGAGATCAACATCATCTTCAAACATTCCGAACTCCCACTGCTAAGCAGTTCGCGGGTTGAATCGCGAAACGCGACTCAACTCTTCGTACAAACGTTTTTCTTCTTCGCTTACTTCCCTCGGCACTTCGATCTTCAATCTCACATACTCGTCGCCACGGCCGCCCTTGCGCTTATTCAAACCCTGTCCGCGCAAACGTAAACGCTGGCCATTCTTTGCACCACGCGGGACCGTGAGCTCAACTCTTCCGTCAATCGTCGGCACTGTGACCTTCGCTCCAAGCACAGCCTCCCACGGTGCGATTGGCAGTTCAACTTCCAGATCGTCACCATGAACGCTAAACAACGGGTGCGGACGCAAGCGAATGTGCAGGTAGAGATCGCCCGCGGGGGAACCATTACTCCCGGCGCCGCCTTGTCCTGCAAGTCGAACAGTTGATCCATCGCGTACCCCGGCAGGAATGTTGACTTCGATCGTCTTCGGCCTAACGACCTGACCGAGGCCGCCGCATGTGGGGCACACTTGATTATCTCTTACGCCAGTGCCGCCACACGTGGGGCAAGTCTCAGCGGTTTGCATTTGCAAACTATGACGGCCGCCCTTGTGCGCATCCTCGAGTGATAAGTCGAGTTCAGCTTCGACGTCGCGACCGCGTTCGGAAGCTCGCGAGCGGCCTGTTCCGCGGCTGAAGATCTCTTCGAAGATGTCGAACCCTGACGTGCCGCTGCGAAATCCGCCAAACTCAAAATCGTTGAAATCGAATCCTTTGCTCGATGGTCCAGTGCCCCAGGTAGTTTGACGTCCTCCTGACTCTGGTGGCGGCACACCCGCGCCGGCTTTCACCGCGCGCCAGTTCTCGCCGTACTGGTCATATAGTTTGCGGTCCTCGGCATTGGACAGCACCTCATACGCCAACTGCAACTGCTTGAATTTTTCTTCCGACGCTTTGTCGCCCGGATTCAGGTCGGGGTGAAACTTCCGGGCCAGTTTGCGATAGGCCTGCTTGATTTCATCTTGAGTCGCGCTGCGGCTGACGCCCAGCACTTCGTAGTAGTCCATCAGTTCAACACCGGTACCCGCATTGTAACAGCCCGTCGAGAATTAGCTCACGAATGGAAAATAAAGAACAAAAAGAGAAGAGACGGTCGAAACAGGTTACGGCTATGCTGTGCGGCTTAGGAGGAGAAGCTATGAAAGTGAATTGGCTACGAGACGCTGACGCGGCGCTCGCGGAAGCAAAGACCAGCAAGAAACCGCTGCTCGTCGACTTCAGCGCGGCACCTGCCTGAGGCGCATGTGCTCGGCTGGAAGCCGAGTCGTATAGCGACGATCAAATCTCTGCATTCATCAACGAGAACTTTGTCCCACTCGAGGCGCACATCAAAGAACACCCCGCTTACTTCCATCGTTTCGACGCGCTTTGGACACCGTCTGTGCTCATACTCGATGCGAACGGAGTTGAAAGGCATCGTCTCGAGGGCTACCTGCCGCCGGATGAATTTCGCGCGCAACTGGAAATGGGACTCGCTCGCGTCGCTTTCATGAACAAAAACTGGGCCGAGGCGGAACGCAGGTACGCGGAAGTGGTCGATCGTTACCCACATTCCAAAGCCGCGCCGGAGGCCCTCTACTGGAAAGGCGTGAGCCACTACAAAGCAACGAACGATCACACGGTGCTCGGCGAGATGCCGGGACAGTTCCAGGAAAAATATCCCGACAGCGTGTGGGCACTGAAGACAGCCGCCTGGGCTCACTGAGTTAAGTATGGCTCAACCAATGCCGGCGATTTTCTTCGGGCACGGCAACCCGATGAATGCGCTGCTGCGCAACGAATGGACCGAAGGCTGGGCCGCGATTGGAAAGGACATCGACCGGCCTCGCGCAGTGCTTTGCGTCTCCGCTCACTGGTACTTGCCGGCCACGCTCGTGAGTGCGATGCCTGCGCCCCGAACGATTCATGACTTCGGAGGTTTTCCGCGCGAGTTGTACCAGGTGCAATATCCCGCGCCTGGTGATCCGGAACTCGCTCGCCGGGTTAAGGAAATGTTAGCGCCCTTGCCGGTCGAGCTCGATAATTCGTGGGGACTCGATCACGGAACGTGGTCAGTGCTAATGCACGCGTTTCCGGAAGCAGACGTACCGATCGTGCAATTGAGCATCGACGAAACACAGCCGGCGGCTTTTCATTTTGAACTCGGGAAACGTTTAGCGCCGTTGCGCGATGAAGGAATACTGATCGCAGGCAGTGGCAATCTGGTCCACAATCTCCACACGTACGCGTGGGGCAAGCACACGCCGGAACCGTACGACTGGGCAGTGCGCTTCGAAACGACGGCAAAGGAGTTGATGGTCAAGGGCGACTTCGATCCGCTCGTCAATTACGACAGCCTGGGGCGAGACGCTCTCCTCGCGATTCCGACACCGGATCATTATTTGCCGCTGCTGTACGTACTTGGCGCGAGAAAAACAGACGACGAGATCACGTTTCCCGTGCAGGGCGTCGACGGTGGCTCGATCTCGATGCTCACAGTGCGCCTCGGATAATTAGCCACAAAAAGGCACAAAAAGCACAAAATGAATCAGAAACGTTGTGCCTTTTGTGGCTCAATCGCCTTTGATGTTTACCACCTGGCGGAGCACGTGATCGACTTGCACGAGTTCCTTACTGTTCTCCATCACCTCGTCGATGTCTTTATAAGCCTGCGGGATCTCGTCAATCAGCGACTTCGAGTGCCGAAACGAAATGTCGCCCATGGCTTTTTCGAGATCGCTCAACGTGAACCTGCGTTTTGCTTCACCTCGTGAAAAGCGCCGGCCGGCTCCATGCGGCGCAGAGTTGAAAGAAAACGGATTCTGTAGTCCGGAAACGACGTAACTCCTCGTGCCCATCGAACCCGGAATGATGCCTTTCTGATCCTTCTTCATCTGGATCGCGCCTTTGCGTGTGATCCAAACCGTGCTGCCGAAGTGCTGCTCCTGTTGCGTGAAGTTGTGGTGACAGTTGATACGTTCGATCTCGATTTCCGATTCGTGCCCGGCTTCACCGTAGAACCCGTACGAAAGCTCCTTCATCACGCGGTCCATCATTTCCTCGCGATTGAGCCGCGCGAAGTCCTGCGCCCACTGAAGGTCCGTCATATAAGCTTCAAACTGAGGTGTGTTCTCGGTAAGGAAGGCCAGATCTCTGTCCTTGAGATCGATCGCCTGCTGGTCCATCAGTTGTTGCGCGATTTTGATGTGTTTGGTTGCGAGACGATTGCCGATGCCCCGCGAGCCTGAATGAAGCACTACCCAGACCTGATCGTTTTCGTCGAGGCAGATCTCGATGAAGTGATTGCCTGAGCCGAGTGTGCCGAGTGCGTTGCGCCAGTTCTTGTCGACTTTGTCGTAATCCTGAGTAGCGACAGCGTCGAGTTCGTTGATGCGTTCGACTGCTGTGTCGGTGAACTTCTTGTTTCCGGCGCCGGCGCCCAGTGGAATACGACGTTCGATGCCCTGTCTTAACCTGGTCAGATTGTCCGGCAGATCTTTGGCAAGGAACTTAGTTCGTACCGCCACCATGCCGCAGCCGACGTCGACGCCGACTGCTGCCGGAATAATCGCGCCGTTCGTGGCTATGACCGATCCGACCGTCGCGCCTTTGCCCAGGTGGCAGTCCGGCATCACCGCGACGTGGTGAAACACGAACGGCATTTCGGAGATGTTTTCGAGTTGGGCCTTGGCCTGCGGTTCGATTGCTTCGGGAGGAAGAAAGGTGACTATTTTCTCGTTGAGCTGATACATGCCGGAATTATAAAGATACGTGAACAAGAAAGGTGAGCCACGGGCGCTCACCTATTCTCTATTCAGTTGTTGAGCGATGGTTGATTCAGCGACTGCCACCACGGCCACCGCCGCCACCTTGTCCACCGCCGCCGCCCTGGCCGCCGCCGCCACCCTGACGGCCACCGCCGCCCTGCTGACCGCCGCCGCCACCTTGGCCGCCACCACCTTGTTTACCGCCGCCACCACTACCACCACCTTGTTTACCGCCCTGACTTCCTTTGTCTGGCATGATTACCCTCCTTGTTGTTTGTTCTTACCGGACCCGGCTGTCCCAAAAGACAACCTCACGAACTTACAAGTTGCACTTTTTTAGAACGGAAAATGTCAACCACCAGAGCAAGTCGCAATAGCAGTGCCATGAAGTGCGCCACTACACGGTCCAACTTGTTTGCGCCGCATAAACTTTCGCCCTCTTCCCAATTCCCTCGCAACTTTTACGAGCATTCGTGCTTCTTACCCGCGGTAATTTGTCGGGAGAGGTGTGCCAGATATGTTTGATTCCGAAAACCCTGATCGCGAACGTGGAATCCTCGACGCCATTCAGACCGTCGCCAGTAATGGCGAGACCGGCCGGCTGGCGACGAGGACGGGCACGACCGAGGGGGCCTTCTTCTTCAACAATGGTCTACTCGTCGATGCTCGAGTGGGCAATCTCACCGGGTTTCAGGCAATCAACGCCGCCGCTTCCATGCGAGACGCGAGTTGGAGATTCGATCCGTCAGTCGCTCCGCCGCTCGTTAGCTCAATACGGCCGAATGAGCGAGTTATCCTGAAACAATTCTTCGGCATTGATACAGTCGCTCCCGAAGAGTTTCACGACTATGAGCAACTAATGCCTGATGAATATGACGAGGTGACTCTGGCAGTTCCCGCAGCGGCGCCACCAAGCGAGCCGCTTCGGGTGAGCAGCAACATACCGGACACTGAATTGCCCGCTCCCCTGCCATACGAACGAGCGTCATCATCGTTTCTGCGCGGCGGTTTGATGATCGCGCTTCTGTTGGTTCTGTTGGCGACGACGGGTGTCGCGCTGCTTTATAGCTTCGGTGGGCGTCCAGCGCCGGCGTCAGTGGCCGCGGCCACCCAGACTTCTGCGCCGCCGGTTGCGGAGCAGGTCGAGCCGATCAAGCCGGCCGAGCAAAGTAAGCCGGCGACGACCGCCACCAGGAACGAGACCGCTGCTGTCAGGAAGGACGCTTTAGTCGCCGCGAAGGACGTACCCGCCAAATCAACCATCGCGAACGATACGCCTGACGCGAGCGAGAATCTGAGCGGTGAATGGAACGTAGTCAACACTGTCAGCAAGACTTCGTACCGATCGTTTGACAACATGCAGATCGGTTTCAACCTCTCGATTGAGCAGAACGGAAAAGGCTTCACGGGAAGAGGTCAAAAGGTTTCGGAGAATGGCCGAACCTTACCCGCAGGAAGCCGAACTCCTATTCAAGTGCAAGGCTCGATTGACGGCGACCACGTTGAAGCCACGTTCTACGAACAAGGCACCGCACGCAAAACCAACGGACGTTTTGTGTGGAGAATCGACAAAGCAGGCCGCCTGACCGGAACCTTCAATTCCACCGCCGCCCGCACGAGCGGGAAATCGACCGCCCGCAAAGTCTAGCCACAAAAAGATCGTCGCCACAAAAAGGCACAGAAAGCACAAAAACTGATTCTGTGCCTCTTGTGCCTTTTTGTGGCTAACTCCTATTGACAGACGATAGGACGCTTCGCTAGACTCGCGGCTCCTATCGGACGCATATAGGAAGGTATGAAGAAGCAACAGGCCGATTTATTCAAGCAAGGGACGCTCGAACTCCTGATCCTGCGGCTGCTCAGCTCCGGCAGCCTCAACGGCTGGGACATCATGCAGCGCATGCAGCTCGTGTCCGGTGAAGTTCTCACCGTGACTGCCGGCGCACTCTACCCCGCTCTCCACCGGCTCGAAGCACGCGGCCTCATCTCATCCGTCTGGCGGCCGTCCGAGAATAATCGGCGCGCCAAGTTTTACGGACTCACCCCACGCGGTCGTAAACAACTCGAAACACAACGCCAGCAATGGGAACGCTTCTCCGACGCCGTTGCTCTGATTTTGCGAGACGCATGAGGACACGTCGATGAACTTAACGACTTTACTTCGTCGCTGGCGCGCACTCGTTCATAAAGACGAGATGGAACACGAGCTTGATGAAGAGATGCAGTTTCATCTCGACCGTGACATCGAACAAAAAGTGAGAAGCGGTATGACGCCTGAAGACGCGCGCTACGCGGCGTTGAAGTCGTTCGGCCGCTTCGAACAGTCGAAGGAAGAATGCCGTAGCGCGCGCGGCGTCGGACTCGTCGAGAACATCCTGCGCGACGTCTCCTACAGCGTTCGAGTGCTGCTCAAAAATTACGCGTTCACGATCGTCGTCATCTTAACTTTGGCGCTTGGTATCGGCGCGAACACGGCGATCTTCAGCTTCGCCAACGGCATTCTGCTGCGACCGCTTCCTTATCCCCAATCGGATCGACTCGCCGTGCTCGACGAGACGGCGTTGAAACGTGGCATCGATTCGATGAGCGTGTCGTACCCGAACTTTCTCGATTGGCGTGAGCAAAACACGGTCTTCGAAGACATCGGCGCCCACTACGGCACGAGCCGGTTCTCCTTGATCGGCGCGGGCGAACCAATCGTCATTCGGGGCTCTTACATTTCACACGGACTACTCGAGATCCTGCGTGTTTCCCCGCAACTCGGCCGCACTTTTACAGCAAACGAAGATCGGCCTGAAGAGGATAACGTGGTTATCCTTGGTCATGATCTGTGGCAAAGGAGTTTTGGCGGCGACCCCAACATCATTGGACAGAAGATCACGATCAGCAATCGCGCGCGGACAGTCATCGGTGTGATGCCTCGCGGTTTCAGATTTCCCGAGATCTCTGAAATCTGGGTCCCACTCGCTTTATCGACAAAAACTTTCACGCGAACCGATCACGGCATCAGCGCGATTGCGCGTTTGAAAGATGGCGTGAGTTTTAGCGAGGCGCAGGCGGAGATGAACAACATCGCCGCTCGCATCGAACAACAGAATCCGGTCACCAACGAAGGTCTCGGCGTCAAAGTCACAAGCCTGCACGAAAACCTTTCCGGCGATTATCGTGAAGCACTGCTAATCCTGCTTGGCGTTGTTGGTTGCGTGTTGCTGGTGGCGTGCGTGAACGTCGCCAACCTGATGCTCGCGCGCGCGACAGCCAGACAGAAAGAGTTTGCGTTGCGTGCTGCGTTGGGCGCCGGCCGCTGGCGCATCATGCACCAGCTTCTGATCGAGAGTTTGTTATTGGCGATTGTGGGTGGCGCACTCGGCTTTGCTCTTTCGCTCTGGGCGCTGCATGTGTTGTTGGCCGCAATCCCAATCCAGCTTCCTTTCTGGATGGACTTCGGCGTCGATCTGCGAGTGCTTGGTTTCACCGCAGCGATAACCTTGTTAACGGCTTTTATCTTCGGCGGTGTACCTGCGCTTCAGACGTCGCGCGTCGATCTTAATGACACGCTGAAAGAAGGAGGCCGCGGCAGCGCCGGTATCAGAGCTCGCGCGCGCAATTTACTCGTCGTGACCGAGATTGCCCTGTCGCTCATTCTCCTCGTCGGCGCGGGGTTGATGATCCAGAGTTTACTTCGCCTGCAAAGAGTTAACATCGGACTCGACGCACGGAACGTTCTGACTGCAACTGTGATCCTGCCGCGGGCGAAATACGCGGAAGATGAACAACGCGCGACGTTCTTCAAACAGTTGGTGGAGCGCGTGCGTAGTCTGCCAGGTGTACAGGCAGCAGCCGCAACGGCGACGCTGCCGCTGAGCGGAGGTAACTGGGGCCGCAGTTTAACCGTCGAGGGTTATCCGGTTCTGCCTGTCGGGCAGGCGCCGATGATTCAGCACACCGTTGTCACACCCGGTTACTTTCGTACGATGGGAATTTCGCTGCTTGCAGGTCGCGACTTCACTGACGCCGACGCGAAAGGCTCGCCTGACGTAACGATTGTGGATGAGCGACTGGCGCGTGAGTACTGGCCCAACGACACGCCGATTGGAAAACGTGTTCGTTTTGGACCACCGGAAGATAACGAACCATGGCACACCGTGATTGGTGTCGTCAGCGCCGTTCGACATCAACGCGTGCAGGAAGATACAAGAAAGAGCGTCTACTTGCCTCACCTGAAAATGCCGGTGACGGGAATGTCACTGGTGGCGCGCACGTCCTCGGATCCGAAAGACCTCGTTGCCGCCATTCGTCGCGAAGTCGCACAGCTTGATCGCGATCTGCCGGTCAGCGAGATCGCGACGATGGAAGAAGTGGTGGCTGAATCGATCTGGCAGCCGCGCTTGTACGCAACGTTGTTTACGGTCTTTGCCGGTGGAGCGTTGATTCTGGCGCTGATCGGAATCTATGGCGTGATGGCGTTTCTCGTTCAGACGCGTACACATGAGATCGGAGTACGCATGGCGTTGGGCGCGACTGCGCGCGACGTTTTCAAACTCATCGTTGGGCGCGGAATGAAGCTGACGGCGATTGGCGTGGTGGTTGGCGTTGGCGGAGCGATTGGGCTCACACGGCTGATGCATAGTCTGCTTTTCAATACCAGCGCGACCGATCCGGTCACGTTTATTTTGATTTCAGTGCTGCTGTCGTTAGCGGCTTTCTTTGCTTGTTACATTCCCGCGCGACGCGCGGCGAAGGTCGATCCGTTGGTAGCACTGCGCTACGAATAGGGCCACAAAAAGGCACAAAAGGGCCACAAAAAGGCGCCAAAGCACATAAATGGCCTCGGACGTTTCTGTACGTTTTATGATTTTTGTCGCCTAAGCGATTCCGCCCGGCAACGTCCAGATGACGAATGAATTGATGCCGCTGTCGAGGGGAAGTATCACGTAGCCTTCCTCGATCCACACCGACGCATCGAATAGCGCATTCGCAGAACCGCCATAGGGTAATTCTGTGGATGAGAACTTGTTTCCTGAACGTGTTTCAAAAATATCTACGAACAGTTTTCCTGCCGAACTCGACTCCGGCGTGTAACTAAAGACAGCCATCCATTCACCCGCACGCAATGCCATCGGGCTGCCCCACGATGCACCCGTTTTTGGAAACGGACGATACTGGCGGCGCTTACCTCCCATAGTCTCATACATCTCGTCGAGCGAGACCTTATAACGATCGCTTCTCAGAGGGCGGCCATGCTCCCACTCCTCTTTGCTTGCAAACCGCGTTTGCGTGAAATCGTCTAATGAAACTGCGTAATAGTAGGTGCTAAAAACGCGTAAGTTGTAATCGCCTGCTCCATCTCTGCCGCCGCGGTTTAGTACGCGGTTCTCAGTCTCTTCCTTGATCGCAAGTAGAAGTTCTCTCGGTGCCGATGGCGCAGACAAACGTACTTCGAAAAGCTCCGTCGTGCTTGGAGCTGTGATTCGCGCCGCCTGTTCTTTCGTCAAAGGAATGAGCGGGGTCCATGCCTCGTTCCGAACGGCAGCGGGACGTCGTTCTCCTTTGTCGTCGATCCGCGACGGTAGTTTCACTGTTACTGGATTAGTCTCTGGAGTGAATGCCGGCAAAGTGATGACGATGAAATCTTGTGCGTTCTCATCTTCTGGAAATAAAAAATAACGCTCTTCCAACCAGATCACTGGTCCATCCAAGCTCGTCGGGTGCTTGACGTTTCTCGCCTGCCAATTAAAAACTTTCTGGCCCGTTACTGTGTCGTAGATCTCCCAGAAAATGTCGCCGGTACGCGGACTACTGCCGAATAAGATATCGGGTGGCGGTTTCACAGCCGTATAGCTGAACGTCGCGAGCCACTTACCGCTGGGCGACAGGAAGCCCGAGCCCCAGTACTTCCCAACCTTCGGATACTTCTTGCCGCGGTATTCAATCTCACCCGCCGAGTCATCGTTACCGGTGTAGTAAAGACGTCTCGGCTTCGTCACGATACGTGAAGCCCCCTCCCACTCCTGTCGCGTTGCGGCTCGAATCTTTGGACTTTCAGTAAAACTCACGGCAAACGAATTGTGGCTGTACTGAGGTGCGGGTATGTCAGGGTACAGCTCGTTGGAGTAATCGTGGTCGCCATTAGGAAGCGCCGCAAAGAAAAACTCGTCAGCAGATGAGGTCGGAAGTTTCCGCACTTCGATTTGCTGTACAGATGAAAGCGGATAGTCTGGTCGCTCTGCGTCGGACCAGAGTTCAGGAAAATGTAGCCTCGTGGTGTGGAGCGATTGGCCGTATGTGGACGCAGGACCGGAGATTTGCACAGTGCTCCAACACGCGAGAGAGGCCGTCAGGCAAGTAAGAATAAACATGATCAGCAACCTGCTCATATTGGCGTGATCTGTAAATTACTTAATCTTCTTGCCGATGATTTCTCGGCCCCCTTGATTCAACCGAACGCTGGTGACCTTTCCTTCCGCATCTTTGACGAAGGTTAACTGCGCCGGGAACGCGCGCGGTGAGAAAGTCGTCTCTGATTCGGCGACGATCTCAAACTTCTCCTGGCCGGTCGCCTGCGTCATCAACTTGTCGCCTTCGCGAAAAACACGCAACACAAAATTCGGCGCCAACTCATACTCGCCGACGTATGCGTCGAACACTTTGGGATCGACCGTGACCGCCGGCTGTTCAAGTTTCTTCAGCGCTGCGACAGCGTTGGTGTTGTTCGGATCCAGTTCCAGCGACTTCTTGTAGTTCGTGATTGCCAGCTCTCGCTGGTTCATGTTCAGGTACGCCTCAGCCAGGCTGTCGTACGTGTTGAAGGCCTTCGGGTACGCTTCGACGTTGAGCTTGAATATCTCGACAGCTTCTTTCAGCTTGCCGCTTCGCATCAGCCGGTAACCAAGCTGGTTTAACTCCTGTTCGGAGAAATCGTACGTCGCCGATTGCTTTGCTTTTAGATCGCGATACGCCGCGATCCCGGCTTCGATTCCCTTCTCTGCGATTGTCTTTTCGATTGCCGGTACGATCGACATCTTCGGAAGATCGTATGGCTGGTTGTAAAGAATCCTGGTGATCGTTTCAGCCTCGCGATCGACGTTCTGACCGGTGTTATCGAGTATCACGATCAGGTTCTTCTCTTTTGGAAAACGCACGATGGTGGTCGTGAAGCCGTTGATACCGCCGCCATGTCTGATCATCTGCACCGGTTGATCGTTCTCCTTGAAAGCAGTATTCACGATAACCCAGCCGTAGGCGTAGTTCTCGAGGAATGGTTTGTACATCAACTCTTTCGACTGCGCTGAGAGCAGCTTGTCGGTGTAGAGCGCCTGGTCCCAGAGGTAGAGATCTTCGACCGTCGAGTACATCGAGCCTGCTGCGTAAGGGATAGACATGTCGAGATAAGCAGCGTTGGCGTAACCATCGCTTGTCTTGGCGTAGCCGGAGGCGCGCTTCGAAATGATCGTATCGTGATGATCGTAGCCGGTGTTCTTCATGCCCACCGGATCGAGGATGTTTTCCTTCAACACCTGCTCGTAAGGTTTGCCGGTGATGCGCTCGATAATTGCGCCAAGAAGAAAGTAACCGGAGTTGTTGTAGGCGAACTTCGAGCCGGGTTCAAACTCGAGATCGCCACTCGCATACTTCTTCACGAAGTCAGCGACTTTATACGGATTGCGACTCACGTCGGCGAAGAAGTTCGGCAAGCCTGTGTAGCTTGGGATGCCTGACGTGTGTGTGAGCAGGTGATGAATCGTGACCTTCTCGCCAACATCTTTTCTGTAATCAGGCAAGTAATCCGAGAGTTTTCCGTCAATCTTGATCTTCCCTTGCTCGACGAGTTGCAAGATCAGCGTGGCAGTGAACTGCTTCGTTATCGATCCCAAACGAAACTTGGTATCCGGCGCATTCGGAATCCCCCACTCCATATTCGCCATTCCAAACGCACCCTTGTAAACAACCTTCCCATTCTCCGCCACCAGCGCCGACCCATTAAACTGCTCATACTTATGCGCCAGCGCCAGCACCTCCTGAACCTTCGCCGCATGGTCCTGCGCGAGTGCGGCTTGCTGCGCGATGCACAGAATGATTGCGGCGTATAGGAGTACCTTTCGCGATGTTGAGATCATGATGTGTCCTCGTCGATAAACGCGTAAACTCCGAAAGTGGATAGGTAAAACCAGTCTAAGGGATCGATCCGGCGCTTGATTGTAACAAGTCAGAACAACAATACAATTGTTTAGTAGTGGCACTTCTGGATGAACTGGAAAAACAATCGCGTCTCCTCACCGCGCAAGAGAAAGCGATCCTGGCGCGCATCGCGCGCGAACCGCGAAGAACTCTAGCCACAAAAAGGCACAAAAAACACAAAAGCTGATTCCCATTCGCAACGACCAGTGCTCTTATCATTTGTGCCTTTTGTGTCTTTTTGTGGCCAGAGTTCTTCGCGGTTCGCGCGCGATGCGCGCCAGGATCGCTTTCTCTTGCGGGGTGAGGAGACGCGATTGTTTTTCCAGTTCATCCAGAAGTGCGCTCAGAATGGTTGGAGCAGTATAGCCCAGTAAGCTGGGCGACTAC
>DASSEB010000282.1:0-4641 GCA_035696765.1 Pyrinomonadaceae bacterium
TCAAGACTTGTGTTAAAGTCGTCGCTCAACGTCAAGATTGGTAATACCATTTAGCGCATGCCTACCGTAGAAACGCCCAGAGCGAGTTTGATTAACGAATACGCCATTATTGTCGATCCGAACGACAGCGTTGCGGTGGTCAAGAAAGCCACGTTTTCCGATCTTCAGGTCATGCTGCCGAATGGCGCGGTCGTGAAGGTTCGCGGCGCGGTGCCGCCCGGGCATCGTTTTGCCACGCGCGACATTCCCGCGGGCGAGTTTGTGGTTCAGTTTGGACAGCCGATCGGAACTTCGCTGGGCATTCGCAGCGGCGACCAGATCACGCACGCGAACATGTCGAACGACGTTCCCATCATCAGGGATTTGCCCGAGACGCTGCACACGCCGCCGCCGGATTATATTCCCGAAGCTGAGCGCCGCACGTTCATGGGTCATCGGCGTCGCGATGGGCGAGTGGGTACAAGAAACTACGTGCTGATCGTGCCGACGAGCATGTGCGCGAGTCACGAAGCACAGCAGATCTCAACCATAGCGGAGTTCACGCTCTACAATCGCGAAAAGTATCCAAACGTCGACGGCGTCGTGGCCATTCCGCATAACAAAGGTTGCGGTTGCCAGGAGGGATCGACGATCGACGTGATGCTGCGCACGCTTTCGAACTACGCGGACCATCCGAATGTCGGCGGTGTGATTCTGATCGATCTCGGGTGCGAAAAAACAAACCTGGCCGAGGTGGAAAAATATTTACTCGACCGTGAAAGATCGTTTGATAAGCCGGTCGCGAAAATCGGGATTCAGGAAGTTGGCGGGACGCAGGCCGCAATTCAAAAAGGGTTGCGTGAAGTTGAGCGCATGTTGCCCGAGGTGAACCTGAGCGCGCGTGAAGAATGTTCTGTGAGTGAACTCGTGCTTGGCGTGAAGTGTGGCGGCTCGGATGGGTTTTCGGGCATCTCTGCGAATCCGTCGCTCGGACGCGCGGCGGACATGCTGGTGCGCTCCGGCGGCACTGTGTTGATTACGGAGGCGCCTGAGTTTTGCGGCGCCGAACACTTGGTTGCGAATCGCGCGAAGGATGTTGAAACAGGTCGCGCGGTTTATCGCATGGTCGACTGGTACAAAGACTATGCGTCGAAGTTTGGCGCGGTGTTGGATAGCAATCCGAGTCCGGGAAACGTCGCGGGCGGGCTGTTGAATATCACGGTCAAATCTTTGGGAGCAATCGCGAAGGCGGGATCGACGCGTGTCGAAGGCGTGCTCGAGTATGCGGAGACTCCGAAGAATCGCGGTCTCAACTTGATGCAAGGTCCGGGATACGATCAGGAGTCGACGCCGGGACTGGTTGCGGCAGGCGCGACTGTCGTCGTATTCACGACCGGCCGCGGCACGACGATCGGAAACGCGATAGCACCGGTAATCAAACTCGCGTCAAACACGCCGATCTTCGAACGCATGCGAAACGATCTCGATTTGTCTGCGGGCGGCGTGATCGATGGAACTGAAACCATCGACGAGGTTGGGCAGCGCGTGTTTGAAGAAATTTGCCGCGTCGCCGGCGGCGTGCAGGCGAAGGCCGAAGAGCACAAGCACCGCGAGTTTCAGTTTTGGGCCGAGCAGACGGTATCGCTGTAAAATCCAACCACAGACTTCACAGATCTATTCACGGATTTGTGTAATCCGTGGTTACGCTACCATCGCCTCCACGTTATAACTCGCAATGAACTGGTCCAACTGCCCTCCGCCCAACGGCGTTGAGAAGAGGAAGCCCTGCCCGTTCTCGCACTCCAGCTTGCGCAACAGCGATAACTGATCTTCAGTTTCCACGCCCTCAGCAACCACGTCCATCCCGAGGTTCTGCGCAAGCGCGACAATCGTGCGGACGATCGCGAGGTTCTCTTCGTTCTCCATCATCTGCGTGACGAATGAGCGATCGATCTTCAGCGTGTCGATGGGGAAGCGCTGCAGGTAACTCAAGCTCGAATACCCGGTACCAAAATCGTCGATACTCAACTGCACGCCGAGCTCTCGCAGTTGCGTCAACAGCCCGACCGCAGCCTCGATATTGTCGCTGAACACTGACTCCGTGATTTCGAGTTTCAAACAACGCGGCGGCAGTTCGAACTGCTCCAAGAGACTCGCGATGTTGTCTACCAGTTCCGGCTGATTGAACTGCTTCACTGACAAGTTGACGCTGACAAACAGCGGCGGCGATGCCTCATACGTTTGCTGCCACTCGCGCGCCTGGCGGCACGCCGATTCGAGCACTGTTTGTCCGATGTTGAGAATCAGGCCGGTCTCTTCTGCCACCGGAATAAAATCTTTCGGCGGCACCAGCCCGACTTCCGGATGGCGCCAGCGCACGAGAGCTTCGAAGCCGATGAGAGTTTGATTTTTAAGCGAGACGATTGGTTGATAGTCGACGAACAGTTCGTCTCTCTCGCACGCTCGTCGCAGATCAGTCTCAAGTTTCAACCGGCTCATGAATTCGCCGTGCATGTCGCGTCCGAAAATTTCGTAACGCGCTTTGCCACGCGCCTTGGCCTGGTGCATCGCCGTTTCCGCATCGCGCAGGATGTCAGAAACGTGTTCGCTGTAATCCGAAGCGAGTGCGATGCCGATACTGAGAGTCGTGTACACTTCCTGGCCCAGCAGGTTGAACGAGATGGAGAGCGCCTGCTGAATCCGCGTCGCAACTGAAGACGCCTCGTCCTCGCCTGAAACGTCATCCAGCAGCACCGCGAATTCGTCTCCGCCGACGCGCGCGAGCACGTCGCCCTGTCGCATACAGGTTTTGACTCGTTGCGCGATCTGGATCAATAGCTGATCTGCACTGGCGTTGCCGAGACTATCGTTGACGAGTTTGAAACGATCGACGTCGAGCAGCAACACTGCGCATTGGCGGCCGGGCTGCTTGCGCGCGACTCGCAGTTTGAGCAGATCGTAAAAGCGCGCGCGGTTCGGCAAGCCGGTGAGCGTGTCCTGCGTCAACTTCTCTTCGGCTTTCTTTCGATCGCTGATGTCCTGGACCTGGAAGAACAATCGCTTCGTTCCGGTTTCGGAATCCTTCAACAGCGAGACGTGCCACTGCACCCAAACTGTGTGACCTTGTTCGTGAATGTACCTCTTCTCCTGCTCGTGACTTTGAATGTAGCCTTCGAGCACGCGTTGGATACACGACTGCACGTGCCGCAGATCCTCGGCGTGTGTGAGTCGTTGAAAGCTCGTGGCGCGCAATTCCTGCTCTGAGTAGCCGAGCAGTTTGCAGAGCGCGTCGTTCACCTGAAGCCAGCTACCATCCATTGAAACGACTGCCATGCCGATTGCGGCGTGATCGAAAGTGCCGTGGCTGCGGTAGGGCTTTGTGCCTGCCGGCAGCGCGAACGGAATTGAATTGAGAGCGAATTGCGACTCGGCGTCTGCGTAAACAAGTTGCTTGGCCTGCGTTCGTTCCGCTGCGCTGCGGCGTTTCATGCGCTTCTGCTCGTACATCGCCTGGTCGGCTTGTTCGAGTAATTCCTCGAAGCATGTCATGCGTTCCGGCTCGAGCGTCGCGACACCGATACTGAAAGCGAGTTTATGCCCGCGCGTTTGGCTCGCATTGTAGGCTTTGAGATTTTCGTTGAGTCTCGCGATCGCGTCTTCTTTACTGGCATTCAGATCGGTGACGAGCACCGTAAACTCGTCACCGCCGAGTCTGGCAATAATGTCGGAACTTCTGAAGCTGCGGTTTAGGATCGCGGCGGTGTTGATGAGGGCGTTGTCGCCTTCGTTGTGTCCAAACTCGTCGTTGATCCGCTTCATCCCATCGAGGTCGATGAAAAGGAGGAGCAGACTTTCCTTTTGCCGGCGTGCGAAATCGAAATAGGGCGCCGCTTGTTTGAGTAAGCCACGGCGGTTGAAGAGGCCGGTCAGATCGTCTTTGAGCGAACTGTTGCGCAGTGTCTCTTCAATCTTCTTGCGTTCAGTGATGTCGCGCACGACCTGGACCAGACCGCCGCCGTCAACGCTCGAGATCGAAATCTCCAATGGCAGAGTGCTGCCGTTGAGTCTCAAGCCCATTGCTTCACCGCGCCACGAGCCGTCGCGCCAAACCGCGGGCATGATTTGTTCCTTGAGACGGCTCAGTTCTTCGTCGAAGTAAAACATCTCCCAGCTTGCGCCGATCAACCGTTCGGGATCGGCATGGCCGAAGATCTTCGCGTACGCGTCGTTGAGATAAATACAGACACCGCAGTGATCGATGATCGCCATGCCGTCCATCGACGCTTTCATCGCTGCGGCTTGTTGGGCCAGCGAGCCCGCCGCGCGTTTGCGCTCGGTGATGTCGCGAGCAACAACGGAGGCGCCGGTTATGGTTTTGCCGTCCATGATGGGGCAGATCGTTAGCGAGACGTCGATGGGCGTGCGGTCCTTTTTGAGGTGAACCATATCGTGCTGTGTGACGTTTTCTCCGCGTGTAACCTTTTCGAATAGCAGGGTTGCTTCCTGGCCGCGGCGGTGATCGAACAGCATCGAGATTTGTGAGCCGAGCGCTTCCCGGGCCGTGTATCCATAAATGCCACGGGCGCCGCGGTTCCAACTCATGATGACACCCTCGGTGGTCACGCCGATAATTGCGTCGCGCGAAACATCGACGATGCCTTG
>DASSEB010000283.1:0-12608 GCA_035696765.1 Pyrinomonadaceae bacterium
GAATCGATGCGAAGATGAGCCACAATGTCTTTCAGCCACAAAAAAGCACAAAAAGCACAAAAAGTTTTTCCTTCATTTCGTGCCTTTTGTGCTTTTTTGTGGCCGAAAGACTTTTGAGGCACCGATGACTATATGACAACCCAATCCCCCGCCACTCAGCGCGATTTCGTGGAGTTGCAAACTGACGTTTCGCGCAGTCCACTCTGGAACCGCGATCTCGCACCAACCACAATCAAAGAGAGGACCTGGTCCACCTGGAACATCGCCGCTCTCTGGATCGGCATGAGCGTGGTCATCACCACTTACACGCTGGCCGGCGGCTTTATCGAAGCGGGCATGAACTGGTGGCAGGCAATGATCACAATTCTGTTAGGCAACACCATTGTGCTCATCCCGATGATCCTCAACGCCCATGCGGGCACGAAATATGGAGTGTCGTTTCCGGTGCTCAGCCGCGCCGCATTCGGAACTAAAGGCGCGAACATCCCGGCGATGTTGCGCGCGATCGTGGCGTGCGGTTGGTTTGGAATTCAAACATGGATCGGCGGCACCGCGATCGACGCACTGTTTGGCGTGATGTTTCCGGCGTGGAACACGTCGCTTTCCACGACAATTCTCGATGTCGCACTACACACGTGGATCGCGTTCTTCCTATTTTGGGGTATTCAGGTCTTCATCATTCTGAAAGGCGTCGAAGGAATTAAGTATCTCGAAACCTGGTCGGCGCCGTTGCTGCTCGCGGGCGGTTTGATCTTACTCATTTGGGCAGCGTGGCGCGCCGGTGGATTGGGCCACGTGCTGACACAATCGGCAGCATTGCAAAAGCAGCACAGTAATTTCTGGCACATCTTTCCGGGCTCGTTGACGGCTTCGGTCGGCTACTGGGCGACGTTGAGTCTCAACATTCCTGACTTCACTCGTTACGCGCGTTCGCAAAAGTCTCAGATGTTGGGCCAGGCGTTGGGCTTGCCGTTAACGATGACGGCGTTTGCATTCATCGGAGTTGCCGTAACGAGCGCAACGCTTCTGATCTACGGGGTCGCGATTCCAAACCCGGTTGATCTGATGTCGCGTTTTGACAGCGTGCTGATCATCCTGTTTGCAACCGCGGTGATCTTCGCGGCGCAACTCACGACCAACATGGCTGCGAATGTCGTGTCACCTTCCAACGATTTTTCGAATCTCAACCCGCGGCTGATCTCATACGTGACTGGCGGCTTGATTACTGCGGTCATCGGAATCCTCATGATGCCCTGGAAGTTGATGGGCTCGATGGGTGCTTACATTTTCACGTGGCTGATCGGTTACTCGGGTTTGATGGGAGCAATCGCCGGTATTCTGATCTGCGACTACTGGGTGCTCAGGAAGCAACGCTTGAATCTCGAAGGACTGTTTGATCCCCACGGGCCTTATTCATACGGCAGCGGTTTCAACTGGCGCGCGATCGTCGCACTTTGCCTCGCCATCGCGCCGGTGGCGCCGGGCTTCCTGCGTGCCGCAACGACTCCCGGCGGGCAAGTCAGCGATCCGACCTTCTTCGACAGCCTCTACACTTACGCATGGTTCGTTACTTTTGCCCTCGGATTCGGCATATACTACGTGTTGACACGTAGTTCGAAGGGAGAGTCGTTTAATGTCACGGACGGTTAAATGTGCACTGATACAGTGTTCGAATGCTGCCTCTACCGATCTGCCAATCGAGGAGATCAAGCGGCTGAACATCGAGAAGCATTTGAAGTTTATCGAAGACGCCGCAAAGCAGGGCGTGCAGATTCTCTGCATGCAGGAGATCTTTACGACGCCGTACTTTTGCGCCGAACAACAGACGCGCTGGTACGAAGCGGTCGAACGTATTCCTGATGGTCCAACCGTGCGGCTGATGCAGGAGGTCGCCAAAGAGCACGGCATGGTGATCATCGTGCCGATCTATGAAGAAGAGCTCACCGGCATTTACTACAACACCGCCGCGGTAATCGACGCCGATGGCAAGTATCTCGGCAAGTATCGCAAAAACCACATTCCGCACGTCAATCCCGGCTTCTGGGAGAAGTTTTATTTCCGGCCCGGCAATCTCGGATATCCTTGTTTCGACACGGCGTTCGCGCGTGTCGGCGTTTACATCTGTTACGACCGGCACTTCCCCGAAGGCGCGCGCGCACTCGGCTTGAACGGCGCTGAGATCGTGTTCAATCCATCGGCGACTGTGGCCGGACTTTCAGAGTATCTCTGGCGTTTGGAACAACCCGCGCATGCGGTTGCGAATGGTTACTTCATCGGCGCGATCAATCGCATCGGTCACGAGCAGCCGTGGGACATCGGCGAGTTTTACGGGCAGAGCTACTTCTGTGATCCGCGCGGGCAGTTTGTGGCGGAAGCACCGCGCGATAAAGACGCTCTGATCGTAGCGGATCTGGATCTCGACAAGATTCGTGAAGTACGCAACACGTGGCAATTCTTCCGCGACCGCCGCCCGGACACTTACGGTTCGCTGGTTGCGGATTGATCCGCGTCAAATCTGTGGTTGCGAAATCCGTGTAATCCGTGGTTAAGGAGTTGATATGGATCTATCCATCACCGTCAACGGCATGAAGTTCCCCAACCCGTTCCTGCTCGGGTCGGGCCCGCCGGGAACGAATGCTCGCGTCCTCGCGAAGTCGTACGACGCCGGCTGGGGTGGCGCTGTTGCTAAGACCGTCAGTCTCGAATCGGCCAAGGTCGTGAACGTCGTTCCGCGTTACGGAAAACTCCGCTCGAGAACGACGGGCGAAGTGATTGGGTTCGAGAACATCGAGTTGATCTCCGATCGACCGATCGACGTCTGGCTCGACGAGTTTCGCCAGATCAAAAAAGAGTATCCGAACAACATCCTGATCGCTTCGATCATGGAGGAGTACGAAAAGAGTCGCTGGCAGGAACTGGTCCGCATGGTCCAGGACACCGGCGTCGACGCTTTCGAGCTCAACTTCTCCTGCCCGCACGGCATGACCGAACGCAAGATGGGATCGGAGATGGGTGAACACCCGGACCTGACCGAAGAAGTCACGCGCTGGGTGACTGACGTGGCGAAGATTCCGGTTTGGGCCAAGATGACGCCAAACATCACCAACATTCGCGAACCGGCCCTCGCGGCGATTCGCGGCGGCGCTAACGGCATTTCGGCAATCAACACGATCCTGTCGGTGATTGGCGTCGATCTCGATACGTTGAGACCGATGCCAACGGTTGAAGGGCATTGCGTTCCGGGTGGTTACTCAGCGCAGGCGGTGAGGCCGATTGCGCTGCGCATGGTGAGCCAACTTGCGCTGTCGGTCCCGCAGGAGGTCTCGATCAGTGGGATCGGCGGCATCGAGACTTCTCACGACGCGCTCGAGTTTATTCTGCTTGGCTCATCGACCGTTCAGATCTGCACCGGCGTGATGCTTCAAGGCGTGAAGATGATCGACGAGTTGAAAGCGGGCGTTGAGAAGTTCATGGTCGACAAAGGCTTCTCGTCGATTCAGGAGTTTGTCGGGAAGAGCCTTCCCTATTTCTCCACCCACATGGATCTCGTGCAGAAGATGAAGGCGGCCAAGCGCTCGAAGGCCGGCGAAGCGAGCCGCGATAACGAATGGGCGCAGAAAGATATTACGGAGAAGACCGCCGAGCTAACTTCTAATTAATGCCTGGATGAACCGGCAAACAATTCGTTGACGGGCGAAGATTGCAGGAGTACAGTGCGCTCACATCCGCGATACTCACCAGTTGCGAGTATCCACAGAGTTGCGCAGTCAACGCAAAGATCGAGTAAAGGGCCTTGCCACTTTGATTCTTATCGCTGTTGTATTCGTGCTTTCGCCTCAAAGAATGTTATTCCGAAAAAGCTTGATGGCAAACCAGAAGTATTACCCAATTTAACCGAAACTGTGTTGGAGGCTTTTTAGATGATTTCCCACAAAAAGCACAGAAGGCACAAATCATTTTGTGCTTTTTGTGCCTTTTGGTGGCTGAAGTTTTTGTGCTTTTTAGTGGCTAAATTCGGCGAGCATGGGGGCGTGGTCTGAGGGCTTCTCCCAGGTGCGTGGCTCGATGTCGATCCAGGTGCGAGTGCTTCGCGGAACCAGCGCATCGGTGATCCACATGTGATCGATCCGCAATCCGAGGTTGCGACGAAAAGCGCCCGCACGATAATCCCACCACGTAAATTTCCCGCCTTCTTCGTTGTGCATACGAAACGCGTCCGTGAATCCCCAATCCTTGATCTGCTGCAACGTGGCGCGCTCCTGTTCGCTGAACATGATCCGTCCCTGCCAGAGGCGCACGTCGTGCACGTCGCGATCTTCGGGAGCGACATTGAAGTCGCCGCACAACAACACGGGCGTCGCCGGATCGTAATGCGTATCGAAGAACTCGCGCAGTCGTCTCATCCACTCGAGTTTGAATGCGTACTTCTCCGAGCCGACCGCCTGCCCGTTTGGAATGTAGACGTTGACGATATGAAGGCCGTTGACCGTCGTGGTGATTAGTCGTGACTGTGCAGTCTCGTCGTCGCCGGGATAACCCCGGTGACTTGTATTGCATTCTTCACGCGTGAGGATCGCAACGCCGTTGTACGACTGCTGCCCAAACAATTGGCACTGGTAACCACGTTCCTGAAAAAGCAGTACGGGAAACTTGTCGTCGGTGCACTTTGTTTCCTGCATGCAAAGCACATCGGGCTTGACGTCGTCGAGCCAGCGCATCACGCTCGCCAGCCGCGCAAGAATCGAGTTGACATTCCAAGTCGCGATTAGCATCCGTAATCAATCCGTGTAATCCGTGGTTAAAAGCCCTCCGATGAGAGCGCCCCTGCGCGCGATGTCGTCAGCTTCGATGTGTTCGTGCACAGCGTGCGCGCCGTCGCCGCTGATCCCCAACCCATCCAAAACAGGAATGCCCATGGCAGCGAGGAAGTTTCCATCAGACGCGCCACCGACCTGCGCTTCACCAAGATCGAAATCGAGCTGCGCCGCGATCGCCCGTGCCTTTTCAAACAGTTCGATCACCGCAGCGGTGCGTTCCATCGGCGGCCGGTTGATTCCACCTGACACGAAGACTCTTGTTCGCTCGTCGACAGGTCTGAGGTTCGAAAGTATGCGCTCGATCTCCAGCGACTCCGCTTCAGTTGAAAAGCGCACGTCGATCTCGCCTTCGGCCTGCGCGGCCACAACGTTCGAGCGCGTGCCGCCATGGACCACGCCGACGTTCAGCGTGATTCCCGAGCCTGACAAGTTGATCGCGTGAAGTTGCTCGGTCTGGCGCGCGAGCTCGAGTATCGCACTCGCACCTTTCTCAGGTTCGAGTCCCGCATGCGCGGCTTTCCCTTCGACTTTGATCGCAAAAATCCCAGTTCCTTTGCGACCCGTTTTCACCCGTCCGCCCGGCGCCGGCGGTTCCATCACAAACGCGCAACGCGTGTTGTGAGACTTTGCGACAGTTTGCAGGAACGGCCATCCGGACAAACTCCCAACTTCCTCGTCGCAGGTCAACGCCAGCGTCACTGCACACGCCGGTATCGCTTTCAGATCACACAACGCGCGCAACACCTCGATCGCAAGCGCGCAATTCGCTTTCATGTCAAAGATGCCTGGGCCGTAAATCTTTCCCGCTTCACGTCGCCACGGCCGCTCGCTCAACGAACCTCGCGCGTGCACCGTGTCCGTGTGGCCCACGAGCAGAATTTGCCCCGCGTCACGCTGCTCCTGAAACGCTCTGATGACCAGATGCTGTCCAAAGTCCGGCACGTCCACACGCTCGATCGTATTGACGCAATCAACCTGATCCGCAGCCTGGACCAGCAAATCAACCACCGCACGGCTGCCTTCTTCGTCACCCGACGGCGACTCAACCTCGACGAGCGCCTGAATAAACTTCTCGACCTCCGCCTGCCGCGACTGCAAGCGATCGAAAACCTGACGTGCGAATTGCGCGCTCATTTGATCGTCTCTTTGCGTACGGTTAGCGCTTCGACGCGCGGAAGGTTTACTGCGAACCCGATGCCGGGTGCGTCAGGCGCTGTGATTGTGCCGCGCGCACTAACCTTCACCGGCGGTTCGATGATGTCCTCTTCCCAGTAGCGGGCGCTCGCCGACACATCGCCCGGCAAAGTGAAACCGGCAAGCGTCGACATCGCGATGTTGTGGGCACGCCCGACACCAGACTCGAGCATGCCGCCGCACCAGATCGGTATCTCGCAGTTGCGCGCCACTTTTTCGATTCGCTTTGCTTCAGCGTGACCGCCCACGCGTCCCAGTTTGACGTTGATGATCTTGCACGATTCGAGCGAGATCGCATGCTTCGCGTCCTCTGCCGAGTGAATCGATTCATCGAGGCAAACTGCCGTTTGAATCTGCCTTTGCAGCACCGAGTGGTCAAAAATGTCATCGTGCGCGAGCGGCTGCTCCAGCATCATGAGATTGAAGTGGTCGAGTTGCTGAAACAACGGCACATCGGAAAGTTTGTACGCTGAATTTGCATCACCCATCAGGCGAATGTCGGGAAACTCCTGCCGCACACGCTCGACAATCTTCAGGTCCCAACCCGGTTTGATCTTGATCTTGATGCGTTGGTAACCGGCGTCAACCTCTTTGCGGATCTTTTCCAACAGCATCTCCGGCGAGTCCTGGATGCCGATAGAGACTCCGCACGCGATCTCACTGCGCGTGCCACCGAGATGTTTCCACAACGGAACGCCTGCGTTCTTTGCTTCGAGATCCCAACACGCAGTCTCGAGCGTCGCTTTGGCCATGCGATGACCGCGGACGAGCTTCATCAATGAAAATGCATGAGCAGCGCTCTCGATCTCTCTTCCCAAAAGCATCGGCGCGAGAAAATCACGCAAGGTCGCCCACGCTGGATCAGTCCATTCGTCGCTGTAAAACGGCCCTTCGCCCGCGGTGCACTCGCCCCAGCCTTCGACGCCATTCGCGTCCGTCAAACGGGCCAGCACGATGCGACGCTCAGTGGTGCGACCGAAGCTTGTTTCAAAGAAGTGGATGAGAGGCAGGCGGATTTCGCGCAGTTCAATCGACTGGATAAGCAAAGTAAGAAGGTGTTCCTCCGTGACAGGCATTATGCACTATAGTGCGTCCACAGATGAACACGGATGAATACAAATATTATTCTTTCTGAGCCGTGTTTATTTCCGTTCGTTTGGCAACCTCTGCCGCCTTGACCCTATCTCAGAGAACTGATAAAAGGCTCACACATTTTTCCTACCGGCCTCAATGTTTCCTCCGGTATTCCTCTCAAATAATGTTGGAGTTTAGGCGTTTTAATTTCTCGAAAGGTAAGTTTATGCGTAATAAGAGCCCCCTTCACCCGGCACGGTCATCCCGTGTGTTCGCTACGTCTGCAATCATCATTCTCGCGCTTATCGCGTTCACCCTCTTCCTCGATTTTTCAACTCGTGTTCAAGCGGTCTCGACAAACGTCGTGATCAGCGAGTTCCGCGTGCGCGGGCCGAATGGCGCAGCCGACGAATTCATCGAGCTTTACAACCTGTCCGGGGCTCCGGTCGCGATTGGCGGCTGGAAGATCAGGGCTTCCAACAACGCAGGGACGGTTGGGGACAGAGCGACCATAACCGCCGGCACCGTGATTCAACCGAGTTGCCACTACCTGATCGTTAACTCGTCAACCAGCGGCGGCCCTTACAGCGGCGCGGTTCCGGGCGATCAAACGTTCACAACCGGCATTACAGACGACGGCGGCATCGCGCTGACGCTGCCTGACAACACGATAGTGGACGCGGTCGGCATGAGCGCAGGCTCGGCTTTCAAAGAAGGCACTACTCTCGCCAGCCTTGGTTCGAACAACTTGAACCGCAGCTACGAGCGAAAGCCCGGCGGCGCACTCGGAAGCAGCACTGACACTGACAACAACGCCAACGACTTTCAACTCATTACACCGAGCGATCCGCAGAACTCGACCACGGGCTGTGGTTCGCCGACGCCAACACCGACTCCGACACCTACTCCGACCCCAACCCCCACGCCAACGCCGACTCCTACACCAACGCCAACGCCAACACCCGTTGCGAACGGAGCGGTTGTCATAAGCCAGGTTTACGGCGGCGGCGGCAACAGTGGCGCGACGTTGAAGAACGACTTCATCGAGATCATCAATCACACGGGTGCGCCGATCGATTTGACCGGCTGGTCCGTACAATACTCATCCGCAACGCTCGCCAATTGGCAGGTCACGCCGCTAACTAATTTTATTCTTCAGCCGGGACAGTACTACTTGATCAGTGAGGCCGCCGGCACCGGAGGTACTACAGATCTACCTGCGGCTGACAAGGTCGGTTCGATTCCGATGGGAGCGACGTCCGGCAAGGTCGCATTGGTTAGTAACACAACTCCTTTGATCGGCACGTGTCCCTCCGGCGCTGAGATCGTCGATTTCATCGGCTACGACGGCGCAAACTGTTTTGAAGGAGCAACTGCCGCTCCCACGCTCACGAACACGACCGCTGCGATCAGAAAGAATGGCGGCTGTCTCGACACAAACAACAACGGTAATGACTTCGCGCAGGGAGCACCTGCTCCGCGCAACAGTTCATCGGCGACAAACAACTGCGCGGTGCTTTCAGGTATTGGATCCGCGGACCCGTTTGGCGTGCAGGCGGGAGATAGTTCGACGCTCAGTGTCGTGGTTTCGCCGGCCAGCGATCCGACGAGCACCGGAATAACTGTTACTGCCAACCTGTCTTCGATCGGCGGCTCAGCGGCGCAGGCGTTTTCCGGCAGCGGAAACACGTTCACGTTTGTCGCTACTGTTTCGGCTTCCACCACGCCGGGAGTGAAGAGTCTTCCGGTGACGATCAACGATGCGCAGGGTCGCACGGCCAGTACGACCATAGCGCTCACGGTGCAACAACCGCATGTCGTGATCAGCCAGGTGTACGGCGGCGGCGGTAATACAAGCGCAACGTACCAGAACGATTTCGTCGAACTTTACAATCCGAGTGGAACTACTTTCGATCTGACGGGTTGGTCGTTGCAGTATACGTCCGCGACTGGTAACGGTTGGGAGTTCACCAGGCAACCACTGGGCGGCACTATCGCTCCAGGTGAATACTACCTGATCGCACTCGCCTCGGGCGGCGCTACCGGCTTGCCGTTACCTGCTGCAAATATTGTCGGCGACATCAACATGAGCGGCACGGCCGGAAAGGTTTCGCTGGTCAAGAATTTCGATCCGCTCGAAGGCAATTGCCCGCTCAGCGATGGCGACATAGCCGACTTCGTTGGTTACGGCGCGACTGCCGACTGCGCTGAGACTGCGAACGCCCCCGCGCCCAGCAATACGACTGCAATTCTGCGGAAGAACAACGGAGCCACCGACAGTGACAACAATTCGGCGGACTTCGTCACGGGAACTCCGAACCCAAGGCGAACGGCGCCGATTGTCGAGATCGGTCCTGCTGTTTTTGGTAGTGACCCGCGTAACAACGGCAGCAATGCTCCGCGTGATGCAAGCGTCACGGTTAACTTCACTGAGCCGGTAGACGTCGTCGGCACGTGGTTCAATATCAACTGCGCCTCGACTGGACTGCATAACGATGCGACGTTCGCCGGTGGCGGTAAGACCTACGTCATTACTCCCAACGTGAATTTCCTGGCCGGCGAGCAATGTACAATCACGCTCTTCAAAGACCAGATTCACGATACCGATACTGACGACAGTGGTCCAAACACCGACACACTCTCGGCCGACTACGTTGCCACGTTCACTGTCTCGACGGGAACGGCGCCGCCGTATCCGCCCAGTGTTCATCTGACAATGGGCAATCCAAACGGCGCAACTGCTGACGTCAATCAGCCAAACAACTACTTGATGGAGAAGCCGGAGTTCACGCTCTCCTACAACAGAGATCGCGGTGCGCCCAACTGGGTAAGCTGGCACCTGACAGATGAGTGGGTCGGCAATCTCGTGCGCGTCGACAGCTTCAGGCCAGATCCGGCTGTTTTGCCAACCTGGTATCGCGTGCAGGCAACTGATTTTGCAGGTAGCGGTTTCGATCGCGGCCACATGACGCCAAATGCGGATCGCGACAAAGAAACGTCGATTCCGATCAACCAGGCGACCTTCTTAATGTCGAACATGGTGGCCCAGGCGCCCGACAACAATCAGGGACCGTGGGCGGAATTGGAAAACTTCCTGCGAACGCTCTTACCCGCCAACGAGGTTTACATCGTTTCTGGTCCATTCGGCACCGGCGGTACGGGCAGCAATGGTTTTGCCAACACGATTGCCAATGGTCACGTCACCGTTCCGTCTTCAACCTGGAAAGTCGCCCTCGTCATTCCAAAAGGCGACAACGACGTGTCGCGTGTCACTGCCGCAACACGAACAATCGCAGTGAACATGCCGAACATTCAGGGAATCAGGAGCAATCCGTGGCAGACGTACCTGACCACGGTCGACGCTGTCGAAGCTATGACGGGCTACGACTTCTTCTCCAACGTTCCGGACTCGATTGAAAACGCAATCGAAGCCGGTACGAACGGAGACAACCCGCCAGGTACCGAAGGTCAATCGGCGACGACGGCGGAGGACACGTCAAGGTCGATAACACTCACGGCAGTGAGTCCGATTCCGAGCGCATCCTTTACCTTCACGGTTGTTACTCCACCGGCGCACGGTACGCTTACGGGAACGGGTGCCAACCTTTCGTATCAACCAGATCCCGACTTCAACGGTGGGGATAGCTTCACGTTCAAAGCCAACGACGGCGCGCATGACTCAAACACGTCGACCGTCAATCTCACTGTCACAGAGGTGAACGATTCACCACTTGCCAGTGACGACACGGCAAGCACTGATGAAGACGTGACGCTGCAAATCTCCGCTTCGAATTTGACTTCGAACGACAGTGCTGGTCCGGCGAATGAGAATGTGCAGGTTCTGACGGTCACGAGTGTGTCGTCGACTGCGGATACGCACGGAACAGTGTCGCTGTCGAGCGGAGTTATTTCCTACTCGCCGGATCAGAATTACAACGGTCCGGCAAGTTTCACTTACCAGGTTTGCGATAACGGACTCACCAACGGTGCGCCCGATTCAAAGTGCACCACCGGCACGGTGAACGTAACCGTAAATTCAGTAAATGATGCTCCAACACTTGCCGCAATCAGCAATCAAACGGTCTATCTCGGCAACAGTTTGAGCTTTACGGCGGTGGGCTCCGACATAGATCTTCCGGCGCAAACTCTCACCTACAGCTTGACGGGTGTGGTTCCGAGCGGCGCTTCGATCAATCCGTCGACCGGTGTTTTCAGTTGGACTCCAACGGTGGGCCAGGCTGGTCAAATCCATACTCTGACCGTGAGAGTTACTGACAGCGGCAGTCCTGCCTTGAACGCGGAACAGCAGTTCACCGTTGGTGTGGCTTACACGTGGTCCAACCTGTTAGCGCCAGTCGTTTCTGGTGGCGTGTACAAGCGGGGACGAACCATTCCGATCCAGTTCCAACTGACCGGGGCCAGCGCAGGAGTAACCGACGCCGTCATCAGACTGCTGGTGTTCAAAGTAAGTGACAACGTTGTCGGAGATCCGGTGGATGTGCAATCAACTTCCGCGGCGACAACTGGAGATCTCTTCCACTATGAAAACGGACAGTATGTTTACAATCTGAACACGTCCGGACTGTCAGCAGGGACCTACCAGTTGCAGGTAGACATGGGCGACGGCGTGTTGCGCGCAGTGAACATCTCGCTGCGCTAATGCCTCAATAATCTTTCAGCCACAAAAGGCACAAAAGCACAAAAGCATTTGCATTGATTTTGTGCCTTTTGTGCTTTTTGTGGCGAACCAAAAAGACCGATCTCGATCTGCCTATGTGACCGAAGTTTGTCACGTTGACTAGAATCCTGTCATTCGCGAAATAAAGGCGTTTTTCCTCATTGACCCGCTCTCAGAAGAACTGGTAAAAGCAATTCATCAGGCCCTTACCGGCCACGTTTTCTCGACCGGTATACCTCTCCAAAGTGCGATAAGCGTCACGATTGTTTTGGGAGGATACCCTTATGTTCGAGCGCCAAAGTCGACTGCCTCTGCGAAGAACTCGCCAGAAGAAAACTCATCGGCCATCATCCATTAGAACGTGGCGTTTAGTCGCGACGGTAGTAGTGATCGCGCTGGCGTCAGTCTACGTGGCGTTCGCAGCGATCTCTCTTTCAACTTCTGTTCCTTACACGCAGAACTTCGCCGGCATGGGCATTCCGTTGACGAACCCGGCGCCTTCGAATCTGCCCGCAGACTTTCGTCAGGACACACTTTCAGCCGTCAGAACAGTTGGCGTCTATAGCTCGGCAAGTACTCAAACTGCTCGCGTCGGCGGCGCAAACGTTTCCACCACAGCCTCGAACGGCAGCTACAACTTCGGCGCCGGAACTACAACGTTAGGTGATTCCGATCGCGCGGTGGGATTCATCTCGTCCGGGACGGCGACGATGAGCGGCAATCTTTACGGCCAGTTCGTTAACAACACCGGCAGCGCTCTCACCGGCTTGCTGATCTCTTACGACGTAGAAAAATATCGCAACGGATCGAACCCCGCCGGCTTTCGTTATCAACTCTTTTACTCG